>NZ_JCAUAN010000006.1:0-291018 GCF_059691975.1 Paenibacillus sp. J22FR5
CTTACAAGATAGCGTAAAACGTAAACGATTTAGACGAGACCCAGAAAAGTACCTAGAAAGCCTGGAAAACCTATGGGACGCACAGTGCGTTTGCTAATCTTGCCGTCGTAGAAAAAAAAAAAAATGATAATTGTAATTTGTTTTGTCGTTTTCTAAATACATAATCAAATGTATTTGTAATTTGATTTTGGCGCTTTCTGTATGATGATTTGTCGCTTAGCACAGTTATTGTACTTTGAAATGTCGCAAAATTATGATTTTCCCACAAAAAAACACGAATCCCCATTTAGGGATCCGTGTTTTTAATGCAAAACTAAGATGCTATCAAATTATATGTTATGCTTCTTCTGCGTATTGTATCGTGTTCTTCTAATACAGGCTGAAATGGATATGTACCTAAATACATGACCTTGATATTAAGTTCATCTATGAGCCACAACATTAACAAAAAGTGATTTTTTAATAATCTATATGATTGTAAAAGATTTTGAGAATCGTCAATCACTAAACATTTACAAGTTGATAGTTTAGATAATAATATATTCTTCAGATATGGTAAGGAGACATTATTTTTCAAGAATATCTCATCTCGTAATAATGAAGATATAAAGTGTTTTTCGTTATCAATATAAGGGGCATGCGTATACAAGATCAATGATTCCCCATTACTAATAGTATTAAATTCCTTTATTATTTGCTTAGCAAAAAACGTCTTTCCAATGCCGGTAACACCATCAACGAACATGAAAGATGAAGAACTATTAATAAACTTTTCAAAACCCTCTTTAAGATCAGTAAACATATGAATTATTTCCCCTCGCTAAATGAATTATTTAATATCCATTATTCCCCTTAATGTAGAATCCTAAACATTAAAGAGGCATCTAGATCAAATAATTATCAAGATCACTTTTTCTATACAAATAGCCAGAATTTTTTCCATTTAGAATATTTGGACTAACTACAGGTTCAATATTTAATAATTTTAGATCTAAAAGAACTCGCTTAGAGTTTGTATTCTTACATTTTATCAACGCTGCGAGAGTTATATAATTTTCAATGAATTTTTCAATTGATTTATTTGTTGTCTTTAATGCTTTGCTTGATAAATCCCTTTCAATAATGCCAACTTCGACCCAATGCTTAACAGATGCTATATTTTCACCTAAAATACTCGCTGCTTGTCTAATACTTAATATTGAACGCATCTCGACCTCGTACATCCAATTAATTATTTCATGTTTAAAAAAGCCGTAACGCTGTAACCCAAGATCAATATTTTGAATCACCTCAATTACTCTTATTTCTCTTTCTTTAATTTTATTTATAAAAGAACTTAATTTTATCCTTCTGAGACGAGATTCTTTTAATAATTCTGCAAATGTAAAAACATCAATCGTTTTATCAAAACCTTCCGTTATATTTTCTTGAAAAGAGTTTATAATGCAATCCAAACCCTTCTTTAAGAATTTCCACTCTTTTTTTCCAATAGAGTTAAAAATACACTCACCTTTAATTAAACCAGCCATAACTAATTCATCTACATAGCGATGGCTTAAACCAAGTGATTTTCTCACTACTTCTTTAGTTGTCCAGGCAATTTTTATATTATTGTAATCTTCTATACTTGATGTCTTAACTAAAATAGATTTTTTACTTTTCTTTAATATTATTACACCTTCTATCTCTTTCTCCTCGACTAGAAATAATACTTTTTTATATTCTACATTTAGTCTTCTACTAGCTTCGACTCCAGAAACAAAATACGAATTCACTTGACTGGAAATGCTTTTTAATAATGCTTTACCTAAAATCCCATCTTGCCAGTTCTCAAATAAAAAAAGCTCAAACTGCTCTCTAATAAACTCGTACTGATTACCAGATAAATTCTTATAAAGGTTATGATAGAAATTTCCATACCCACTAACAATACCTTTTGAATCAGTGCCTTTCTTAACATCTTTAATTTGTTTTAAAAATTCATAAAAACTTATTGGCCAATCTTTAAAAATGTTAAAAGTACGATTAAACACCTCATTCTTAATAATTGTATCCATCATATAAATTTTAATTTTATTTTCGTAACAATAGCTACTAACACAATAAGAAATACGTTCTATCAAATTAATAAGACTTAAAAAATCCATATCCCTAAACACTTCATTACATTCTATTTCAGAACAATTAACTAATTTATCATTTATTAATTTATCCATCTCAATATGCGGAGCCTGAATTATTTCATTTGCATGATATTTTTGGCCACATGAACACTTATTTATCAAGACATTGTATGGTGAAATCAATTCATTACACTTAGAACACTTATCTATCAATAATACTTTATGTAGATGACAACTTGTTATAATTTTCAAATCCCATATTTTCCTAAAATACTCACCCTCAGAAAAACATAAAGGGCATATTTGTGTATAATCACTATGGAATACAAATTGATTTAGATAAGTAATATCTGTCAGGGTTAATGAAGAATTTTTCAATTCATTTTTATAAGATAGATTTATTAACGTTGTTTCAGATACACGTAGTTGAGTTACAAGTTTACTTAATGGAATATCATTTAATAGCATAAATAGTTTTTCAGGATGTTTTCCCCTCATTAATCCTAAGTGTTTATATAGAAAGGTAGAAGAAGAGTATCTATATTTTGATGCAAGTCTTGTTACTAATCCTCGTAAACTCTCACCTACTCTTGGCCTTAAGCGAAAAGTCATAATATCACCTTTTTGAATAATATTAAAATAAATTACTTTAACTACTTTGTAGCCAAAACACCATTTATATATACGTAATATTACCGCGGTAGCCAAATTAGATGAAACGCGGTATATATTATCAAAATTATTGCTTTCCGCACCGCGTGCGCCTCCCAGCGCGCGGTGCTCGGTCACACGTCGGCGGTCAAACCTCGATACGATTTGAGGCAGTTCTTTCAACACCCTTTATTTAAACTTAATTAAAAATGGAAACAGGCGGTATAAGGACCCAATTAACGAGTTCCTATACCGCCCACTTCTAACAAATAACTTTAATTGCTCGTCATAATACAAAACAAGTCCGGCCATATTCATGAATGTCTGCGGCTCGAATTCGACGCACGTTTCCGCTTCGAAGCGGAAATGCTGCACACGCCGAGCAACAATGCTCTGCTTATGCCAGGAATGCAGCGATTCCCGTCCGCGCAAGCGAAGATAACCTTGTCGCTCCCGTAAGGAGAGCCAGCTTTCCTCCACTGGCGTCCGAAGCGTGCTGAAATGAATATCGAGCTCGTCGGCATCGAAATCATCGCGCTCCGGCGCTGCCGAAAACGGATGAGACACCAGTGGCGGCGCTTCGACCTCCAGCGACGGAAGCTTGCCGCCGCTCTCAAGTCTCGGCCAGCCGTCTTCCATCCATACGATCCGCTGGATGTAGGTTTCGCGTCCGAGCGGGTTGAGGCGCCTTCCGTCGGAAAGCTCGCGAACCGCCAGATGGGAGATGTACCAGTCTCCGTTCTGCGTTTGCACAAAAGCCGCATGACCCGCATTTTGCATCAGATGCTCGGGATTCTGCGCGGTCGTCATCAACGGGTTGCCCGGCATCGTTACGAACTGTCCCTCCAGACTGCGAGCGCGTGCGACGGTCACAGCGTGATTGCGGCCGGTGCCGCCTTCCGCCGTAATCAAGTAATACCAGCCGTCTTTCTTGAACATGCTCGGTCCTTCGGTGACGCCAATCTCTGTGCCTTTGAAGATCACCCGCTCCTCGCCGACTAGTCTTCTCTCCGCATGATCGTATTCCTGCATGATAATCCCGCTGAAACGCGGGCGGCCCGTACGGAAGTCCCAGCGCATTTGCATCAGCCATTTGCTGCCGTCATCGTCATGGAAGAAGGCTGGGTCGAAACCCTTGGCGTTCAAGTAAACGGGTTCGGACCACGGACCGCGAATATCGGAAGCCGTAATCAGGTAGTTGTGTGAATCCTTGAATACGCCTTTGCGGCTCACGACATTCGTATACAGCAGGAAGTAGGTGCCTTCGTGATAAGTCAGGTTAGGCGCCCAAATGCCGCCGGAGCTCGGTACGCCGACGAGATTAAGCTGCTTTCCGCTCGAAAGCGAATAGGTCAGCAACCGCCAAGTCACCAAATCGCGGGAATGGTAAATCGCCACTCCCGGAAACCACTCGAAGGTGGACGTTGCGATGTAATAATCGTCTCCAACCCGCAACATGTACGGATCCAGGTTGCACCCCGAAGCAGGGGATTCTTGATGATCTATCGTTCAGTCATTTCTGTTCCTCTCCTCACGATTCATTCTTTTGTGTTGTTATAAATCGGATATTATTCGTGAACGGGTTGATGTCGAAGTCGGAACTGTTCGTCCCGGTCGCAAGTTCTCCACCGATCCGCACGTTTTCAAAAGTAACCTCGTCAACGATACGTTCTGGATCGTAGCCGTAGATCCGGGATGGGTTGGGTGTTCCACCGGTATATTCAATATTGCGGAACAGGATATTTTCAATCCGGCCCCCGGGAATTGGATTATAGTCCGGATTCCACACTACGCGAATGTCAAATAATTGCCCTAACTCAAATGGCTCTATCCGGATTCCGTCAAAAGTTACATTCCGGACGATATTATTGTCGCCGGCATTAATAGCCATCGCCCCCCAATAATTCGGCTGGGGCTCGTGATGCTCGAGAATATCGATGTTCTCGAAGAGAATATTTTCGATCGTATCACCGCTGCCATGGTGATTGCCATGGATGCCGATCATGATGGGATGAGCTACGTCAGCCCATAACACAGCATTGCGCACTCGGATGTTGCGGCTATCGCCGCGATAATCCCACCGGCTTCCGTAAATGGCGATACAGTCATCGGAATTTCGCATGAAAATGCTGTCGATGTCGATATTAGAACTGGCCATCATATCGATGCCGTCCGACCATCCTCTGGTACTGAACGTTTTGAAGTTCCGGATGCTAACGTGATCCGAACCTCCGATATATATACTGTAATGCGGTACATCAACTGTCATAATTCCTTCAACAGAAACAAATTGGGAATTCATGATGCGGATACCGCGAAACGCCGATAATCGGTGGAAATCAGATAGGTAGATCATTCCCCTGCCGCTGATGGTGACGTTTTGCACGTTATCGCAAACCAAGGAACCGACCACTGCGGCTCCGCCGTCTATATATACCGTCTTGCCGGAGGGTATGCGGAAAATCGTTTCTTCAATATAATGCATGCCTGGGGCGAAATAGATGACATTAGGCTCATTCCAATCATTCTCAACGGAGCCTTGGGTCGCCGGGCGCAAAATATGCTCAATCCTGTGAATGCCTGGCTTCACGACAAGAACATCCGGGTCATCCATTCTGGGCGCATTCTCCTCTATCGGATTCGCGAACAGATGCAGATTGCGGAATCGGTCTCCGTTAACTTCGATCGAGAGCATGCGTGGTTGTTCGAGAATAAAGGAGATCGTGCCCCCTCTCTGTTCGAAAGGTATATCGAAGGAGAGCGGACGGATAGCAACCGATTGGATATTTGTAAAACGGCAAACAACTTCAATCTCGACAGATCCCTTCATATCAAAGTAAGCCATTGATGCTTGCCGGACGTTATGCATGTCCACCTTAACTTCATATACCGTTACATCAATCCACTCACCGTCAGGGATGCGGGCTCGAATCGAAAAATCATCACGTTTGGGAACATCCTGTAGTGTCGGGTAGGTTTTCAATCGTCTCATATAAGAACCTCTTTCTTATTATCTTTGTTTGGTCAAACATTCTCAGCTTATTTGCCTTTCTTGATAGAACACTTCCAGCCTTATCTTACGAGCCAAATAAAAGGCATAGTCTTTTGCGTCGTTAAAGTGTTGTCGTTAGTCCATCAGGTGGGTCTGTCCTTTATTAATGAGCAGGATGGAATATTCACCTTGCTTATCTTCTATGCGAACATGATCTTTCATGGTCCCCTCCTCCCATCACTTTCCTTTACGCGCCGCCGATTGGTTATGTCGGCGTCAATTCATCCATAGTTGATTGCAAAGAAATGAGGCTATCCCATTGGGTACTGGGACAGCCTCTTTCTTTCTTTACTGTTTGACCAAAGCCCACTGATGAATGTTAGTTCTTCATCATTCTCCATTCAATTATGAGTACAAGGTTCGGTAACGTAAACTTCAAATTTTCTATACGTCATTAATTACTGGAGATTATCAAACTTTAATTTTCATAAGTAACATCAAAAAGCTGTCGAGATTGATCCGATAATCAGCCTCACTGATATTTCCCCCTCTTAACGATGCAACTCAAGCTCCGCAACATTCGCAAATCCTGTTGTCGTATAATAACGGAAATATCGGAAAGCCGTATTGTTGGTTATCGTAGCCGTATACCATTGATAATTGGTGATACCGCTTATCGTATACAAATCGGCGAAGTTCGTTCCATCGCTCGAGCCTTGAAGGATTGCTCCGTTCATGCGCGAGGCATTCCCGCTTCTTGGGTAAAACTTGACGCTTCCGATGGCTTGCTGATTGTTTGGGCCAAAATCTACGAGGATCCAGCTCGGGTTGGATGTAGCATCGGTTGCAGTGCTCAGATCGCCATCGAACGCGCGCCATCCATTAGAACCCTTTGTGCCTGTGCCGGGATATTGATTCGTCGAGGCTGTAACCATGGAAGGCGCAATCTGGATTTTGTCCGTAGCGTCTGCAATCAGCGCCCATTGCTCATTGTTGCCGCCGCCATACGGCCACTGGACAATTTGCGCGCCGTCTGCCGTAGAGTTATTTGCGACGTTCATCCCTTTCCCGCTATGGCGGGCAATAATTTTAAAATACCCGTTGCCTACATCGATAAATTGCCATTGCTCGTTGTTTCCCCCACCATACGTCCATTGAATAATTTGCGCGCCGTCTGCTGTTGATCCTCCACTGACATCCATCGCTTTTCCGCTGTTCACGTTGCTGATTTCATAATAGCCGGTGCCAAGGTCGGTAATAATCCACTTCTGGCTGTTGCTTCCGCTATCAGTCTGTTGGACAACAGTTGCGCCGTCGGACAGCGAACCTCCGTTCACGCCCGCCAGCTTGCCGCTATGGCGCGCTACCAATTTATAGGTCCTGCCGCTTGCAATCTGTTGGTACACTTCGATTTCTGCAAGCACCATCCGGTAATTATTCGAATCGTTCGGATTCGTTCGCAGATTCGTGCCGGTTACTCGTATATATCGGGCAGGTACGGGCGCAAATGTAAACGCTTGCCCGCCGTTCACAAACGGATAATTCGTTTTCGTCATCACGGTCGTCCAGTTCGTTCCGTCTGCGGACACCTGGATGTTGAAATTAATCGGGAAGCCCATCCCTCCATTAATATCGTCATTTCGCGGGAATAGGGTCACTTGGCTGATCGTATTGCTCGCACCCAAATCTACCTGCACCCATTCCGTATGATTGGCCCCAAAGGAGCTGTTGCTGGCCCAGCCCAAGGCGCCGCTTACGGAGGCTTCCTGTCCGTCGGTGACTGACGTGCTGGACCAAGAGCAGCATTCTGTGGTACTGCTGGCTGTCACGGTTTTGTAAACGGCCAGATTCGTGCCTGCCGTCGTATTGCTCGCCGTATTGCTCTGCACCGATACCGTCCCGGCTGCATCATAAGCTTGCACAGTATAGCTATAGGCTGTTGCAGGAAAAAGTCCGGTGTCGGTATAGGAATTTGTATAGGCCGTTCCTACCTGGGTGCCGTTTCGGTAAATCTTGTAGCCGATCACACCCTCATTGTCCGTGGATTTCGTCCAATTAAGCATCATCTGGGTATTATTGATTACGCTAGCCGCCAAATTCGACGCTGTCGTCGGAGTATCGGTTGAGGTGATCGCCGCTCTTTGCGGCAAAATATCAAACCGCTGGCTATCCGAACTGATTCCTGACGCTGTAGCCGCTATTTGGCTAGTGCTATCCGTATTCAAGTACAAGTTATTCACATTGGACTTGAAACCATTTAGCACTGCAGTGAACTGCTGAGCCGTGCCTCTCGTGGCGCTGTCGGCAATGAGATAGGCCGAGCCGCCGTTGTTTGCGGACGCGTACTTGTTATTAATCAACGACTTGAACGAATACGTTTTATTTCCCTGATACTCCATCGCAAACGTTTCCTGTGTGCCAATGTTGTAAGAACCGTCCGCATTGAAGCGGTTTACATTGGCAATTAACGGATTGGCCCCCCCATTGGCTGCGGTCACGACATAGCTGTTCAGACTCACAGGGCTGATCGCCACGTTTGGAATAAGCGGAGCGGTTCGTGTGTCCTGCGCGTTCAGAAGCCCTCCGTACGAGGGATGATCGGAAACGAAGCCTTCCAGCTTTAGGGTATTGATGACTTGCTTGGTAAACGGCATCGATGTATCGGCGAGACCCACTCTATTATGGTAAAGATTATAAATCTGCTCATACATCGGTCTGAATTGCCCTCTGGTTTGCGAGGAAATTTGCGTATAAGCAGCTGTCCCATCTGCGCTCAGCGCTCTTACGAAAGGTACGGGATAACCTAAATTATATTTGGCCGTGTATTCCGCTCCCTTCAACAGCGCATATGTGCTGTTGGGATAGGAAACCATGTCGGCGCCATTGGCGTTCACCGAAGCTTGGTTCAAGCCTACTTCGGCAGCATCGGCAAGCATACCGACAGCCAATTGATTGTGAGCCTGATCACGTCCGGCTTCTTGCGTTTGCCCGTCGTCCGACTGAATGAAATGAGAGATGGAACCGTTTCCTGCGCCGGTTTTGTAATAGTTTACCGCAGCATTATAGGATGTATCGTCGTTGTTCCAAACCCCGTAACAAATATTAAAAAGAATGAGCAGCGCATCTACCGCACCGTTTCTGTTCAGTGACGCGAAATTTTGGGTAATGGGATAAAAGACGTTCGTCATCATCGTTGAGAATTTGTTAATATCGGATTGCTGCCATCCGGCATTCGTATAGCGGATGATTTCAGCCGCATTTAAAAATTTGTAGCCGTACAAGCCGGTAGCAATAATCGCATCGCTGCCTTGAATGGAGGTCAACGTATTCGACCAGCCGTTCAAGATCGCTATAGCCTCGTTGGCATAAGATTGATTGCCGGTAATGTACCATTCCAATGCGTTCAAGTAGGCTGCTGAGCCGCTGTCCATCAATTCCTGATTCCCGACTTGGCCATTAGGACAGCTATCGCTGCTTCCCCTGCACACAGTGCTGTAGTAGGTCGTAGAAAACGTAGAAGAGGCAAGGCTGTTGTCCTGTAGCAGATGCCATTCATCGATCCACGGCGAAGACCCGGCGGCCACTTTCGTTTTCATGCGATCCAGATCGCTTTGGGTATGAAGCATGCCCGGATGCACATAAGTGGTTGCGGCGTGAACGGAAGCAGGACGCGAACTTATCGGCAAGGTAGAGAAAATCATTGTAAATAACAATATCCATATGAGGTGAAATGGCAACCTGTATAAGTTATGAGCACGTTTCAACATAATGGATTCCTCCTAAAATAGAATTTGTGGATAAAGTTTCTCTGAGTCACATCCTCCTGTTAAACGTCGTTTGCGGCTTTTACTGATTTCCATCATATTCCTGAGTCATCGATACTTTTGGCATATTTCACCTCCCTCGCTGTCTATCCTACTATTGGGAATTAGTGATTGATATCGAGAATCTTACTGTTTTTATAGGGAGGAGGGCGCTAAGGCCATCCTCCCGTAACATGATTATGCTTAATGATTTCCTGACTGATCCTGATTCCTAGATTGATTGTTATTGCCCATTACCAGATTGATCATGAGGCACGGTCACAGTTACGGAAGCAACCGTTTTGTTGCCCGCCTTGTCAGTTGCCGTGTAGGTGATCGTATAGATGCGCGATTTCTCAGCACGCAGACTAAACGAAGTGGCGGCAGTGCCGAAAGCTGCCTGAATATCGCCTTGACCGCTGTCCGGTTTATTGCTCGTGATGGACGTTAACACCACGGATTCAACGCCCGATGCAGCATCACTCGTATTCAGCGTGGCATTGACCGTCACCATTTTATGATCTGCCGGCCAAATCGACGTTTTATCTAATTGGACGGTTAATGATGGCGCCGTCTTGTCAACCTTAAACTCGACGGTTTTGAGTTGTTCGACATTGCCTGCTTGATCCTTGCTGCGGTAACCGAACTTATAAGTTCCTTCACCGAAGGCTGGAATGGAACCGGTGAGGGTGATCCAAGCACCGTCATTCACTTGGTATTCGGTTGTCACAGCTCCTCCGTATACATTCGCGCTTACGGATAAGCTTACCGTAACATCCGTCGTGTACCAGCTGTTCTTGCCGTTAGGCGCAGCCGGACTTAACGTTGCGGCTGTTACAGGGGCAATTTTATAAATGTTGCTGACTGTAATGCTAGTTACATTGGAGACGTTGCCTACGTCATCTGTTCCTCTTGCATAGACGGTGTCATTATCGGAAACAACGACTGGGGCGATGTATGCTGTCCATGTGCCGCTGTCACCCACTTTGTATTCCTTCACCGCTGCATCAGCCGGATAGCTGACTGTTACGGCGACTCCTTGATTGGTCGGATCTGTCGTATCGACAGCCAAGGTTGCATCGGCAGGCGCGATATGATCGATATTGCTGACCGTGTAGCTCGTCACATTCGACACGTTGCCTACAGCATCCGTTCCTCTTGCATACACCGTATCATTAGAGTCAATGACTACCGGAGCGTTGTAAGCTGTCCACGTGCCATTATCGCCTACTTTGTACTCAATCACAGCAGCATCTGCCGGATAGGTGATCGTCACCTTAACGTTGCCGTTCGTCGGAGTCGTAATGTCAGCCGACAGTGCAGCGTCCGCTGGCGGAATCATATCGATAAGGCTTGTGACAACATGAACCTCATTTGATACATTCCCTGCAGCATCCTTTCCTCTTGCGTATACCGTTTCACTATCGCCAACAACGATCGGAGCAGAATAAGCAGTCCAGTCGCCGTTTGCGCCCACTTTGTACTCATTCACCACAGAGTCGGCAGGATAGATGATTGTGACGGCAATATGAGTATTGTCCTGCGTATTTACCATAGCGAAGCTCATATCTGCCGGCGCTGTTCTATCCATATTTACAGCCGCCGTCGTCTGCACGGCTCCGGTAGTTCCGGCGCTGTTCTTGGATCGGTAACTGACGGTATAAATGCCGTCCTGATCCAATACAATTGGCGCCGTATAGGTATGCCATGTAGTCTCGTTGTTCAACTTGTATTCCGCACTGCTTAAAGTCGAAAGCGTGACGGTAACCGGTAGTGTATACCAACCGTTCAATCCGTTCGGCACAGCAGGGTCTACGGATGCCGAAATCAGATAGATCAAGCCATTCAGTGCTGTCTTCAGGTTCGACGATGCAGAATCCATATCCGCCTGAGTGGCATTTACATTGTTCAATACAGCTTGACCCGCCGTTACTGCTGTCTGAAGCGCTGCATAGCTGTCCGCCGTGTACTGGCTAGCTGACAGACTCGTTGATTTGTTCAGCAGAAGCGTAAGCAGCGTATTATCTTTCACAGGCTGATAAAGTTGGATTTCCGCAACGTTTGCAAATCCGTTTGGCGTATAGTAGCGGAAATAACGGAACGGCGTAGTGTTAGTTACCGCAACCGTGTACCACTGATAAACGCTGAGGCTGCCTACTTTATACAGATCAACAAAGTTCGTTCCATCGTTGGAGCCTTGGAAGATCGCCCCGTTCATCCTGCCTATATTGCCGCTTCTAGGATAGAACTTGATGGTACCAATCACTTGCTTATTGTTTGCGCCAAAGTCTGCCAGCACCCAGGCTGATGCGGATAACGCATCGGGCGATGTTGTTAAATCGCCATCGAACGCGCGCCACCCGTTCTGCTGCGTTGTGCCTGTGCCAGGCCACTGATTCGTCGATGCATTGACCATCGATTGCGTCACTGTGATTTGGCTCGACGTAAGTGTGCTTGTGGAAGCCAGCAACCCTTCCGCTTGCGTAAGATCGGCAGCAAGCTGCGTCATATTGGCACCCGTTTGCTGCATCTTCGCTTCAATCGTGGCAACCGTGTCCAAGTAAGTGTAATAGCTGCCTTGCGTGTAGCCTGCAGGCGGAATGACGTACAGCTTGACCTGAATGTTCAGCGTCTGGCTAACCGAGAAGCTGCCGTTGCTGACCGTAAACGTGACAGGGTGGCTGCCGTAATCCGCTTGCCCCGGTGTCCAAGTCAAAGTGCCCTTCGCCGTGTCAAATGTCGCGCCTGCCGGCAAATTCGCTGCACTGTACGAAAGTGTTGCGCCCGACGGATCGGATGCGCTCACCTGGTAGCTGAACGCCTGCTTTGCCGTCGTTGTGACAGTCGTGTCAGCAGCAATGGTCGGCAAACCTTTTACCGTAATCTTCACCTTGCGCTCGGAAGTAAGACCGCCTGCTGTAGCGTTCAAGGTGACTGTATACACGCCGCCTTGTTCTTTCACCGGCGTCCAGTCGAACGATTGCGCAGCTGCGTTAAACGTAGCGCCTTCCGGTAAGCCCGTTGCTCCATAAGTAACGCCGGAAACGCCGTTCGACACTTGCGCTGTAAAGTGAACCTTGTCGCCTGCGATGATGTTCTGGTCGGCGACAGGAGCCATGACCGGCAAGCCCGGTACATATACCAATCCATTTAGCGCCGACAGCAAGCTGCTCGCAGCCGCGTCAATTGTTGTTTGAGTTGCGTTAGTGTCGGCAGCGACAGATTTCGCATTCGTTACCGCTGACGGGAACGGCGTATAGCTGTCTGCAGTGTAATATTTTGCAACAACTGCATCCGCTTGAGCCAGCAAGTACGTAAGCAGCGTTTTGTCTTTTGAAACTTGATAAAGCTGAAGTTCCGCCACATTTGCATTTCCTGTAGCCGTGTAATAGCGGAAATAACGGAAAGCTGTGCTGTTGTTAATGGCAGCCGTATACCACTGCGCTGTGTTGATGTTGTTGATCGTATACAGATTAACAAAGTTCGTTCCATCATTGGAGCCTTGCAGAATCGCTCCGTTCATGCGCTGGATTTGAGTCGCATCCCCGCTTCGCGGATAAAATTTAACGCTGCCAATGACTTTTGGATTACCTGCTCCAAAGTCAACAAGTATCCAGCTTGGGTTCGATGTCGTATCGGGCGATGTGCTTATATCGCCATCGAATGCACGCCATCCATTCTGCTGCGTTGTGCCTGTTCCAGGCCACAGATTTGACGAGGCATTCACCATCGACTGCGTAACGGCGATTTGATTCGCTGTAAGCGTACTTGTAGACACCAGCAGCGATCGAGCCTGAATGAGTTGGGAGAGAAGAACCATTTTGTCAGCTCCCGGCTCGGCCAACGCCGCTTTGATCCGGTTTACTTCCTGCTGGTATAGATAGTAGCTCAGATTCGTATAGCCGTCCGGCGCAACGACTTTCGAATTTACATCAAAGTTAAAATCGCCATAAAACTCAACTTCCGCTACGTTGCCGAACCATGTGATGCTGTTGTAGATTTTCAAATAGCGGTAATACTGATTATTCATAATTTTATCAAGCCTGATATCGGTCCAAGTCCCCTCGGCCGCTCCAATAACAGGCTGAGTAAGATTCGTCCAAGTTGCATTGTCGTTGGAGCCCAGGATAACGAGACCATTCATTCTGGCACTATTCCCTGTCCTTGGCATCAGCTTAATTTCGTTCAGCTTAAGCGAATTGCCTGCTCCAAAATCAACAATGTAATAGGAACCTGGGCCGGTATTCAAGTCTCCGGCTGTGGTCGTGTCGCCGTCAAACAATAAATATCCTACCTGATCCGCCGACAAGCCGGTGCCAGGCCATTGTTTATCCGAGGCGGTAACGGTGGTTGCCAGTGATTTGACATCAATTTTGGGTGCGGTTGACTTACCCGTTGCCAAAGTTGTGATACTGCCTGTATCTGCTGTCGTGCCGTCAGCCAGCTTCGTTACCGTAAATACTACGTTCACTAACGAATCAAAGTCAGGAGTTGTAATCTTTCCGTCTGTGCCAATAATTCCTGCTGGCGATGCGGATTTGATCGCGATGGAATAGCCATCAGGAACATTCGGCATCGTAATGCTTGTCGCAGCTCTTGCAGGTGTCGGAATGCTCGTGATTTTGGATGCGAGCGTTGCAGCCGATGCTTGATAATCGCCATAGAATTCAACTTCCGCTACGTTGCCGCTCCAAGAAGCGGTATTAAACAATCTCACATAACGGTATGTATTGTGATCAAGCAATTCAGCAGATTTGAAAAAGGTCCATACGCCGGATACCGTTCCTTTCACACCTGAAGTTAGATCAGTCCAGTTGACATTATCGTTCGAGCCTTGAACGACAAGCCCGTTCATTCTTCCGCTCGCCGTTGATCTTGGCATGAGCGCAATATCGCTCAAACTCACCGTTGCGCCTGCTCCGAAGTCGATCGTGTAATACGAACCCGAAGCGGTATTCAAGTCGCCGTAAGTAGACGTGTTGCCATCAAACAGCAAATATCCTACCTGATCCGCCGACAAGCCGTTGCCAGGCCACTGTTTATCCGAAGCTGTAACGGTTGCCAACATGGGAACATTTACAAATTTGGTGCGGTCTACAAGGAACAACATGGAGTTGTCAGTCGTCGAATACGCGGTTTCTCCATTCGTTCCGTCATTCTTTTGATAGTCAATCGCAAATTTAATTTTGCCGATTGACACGTTGCTGGCCATCGTTGCAACGGCCGTCCAGTTGATGTTGTCTGTCGTACTAACTGCAGCATTTACACCTTGAATGCTGACCTTGACATTTTGAATAGGTTCTTTTGCCTTGATCGTTACTTTGGCCGTATCGCCGATCGTAATCTTGCTGCTAACGCTTTGATCTGAACCGATCGATACAGAGTCAATTTTATTGCCAATTTCATAGCGCTGGCCATAGATTCTAAACTCGGTCATCTCAAACAACTTTTGAATAAGATTATGGATTATATCAGGCTGTAGCTGAACCATTTGTACTTTGATAAATCGGAATTTGGCATTCTTGTACGCATCGTCCACTTGCAGTGTTTGGAAGCTTTGGGTGAATGCTGCAAGCTGAGGCGTCAACTGCGTCCAATTGTCCCCGTCATTGGAGCCAAATACCGCAGATCCCGCCAGACGGTCAGCAAAAATATTACTTTGAAGACCGAAAGCTGTGGCCGAAACTTTATATTCGGGACCAAAATCGAAGATATGGAACAAATCAGGGAATACCGCCTGCACGTACGAAGTACCTGTCGTATTATCGCCATCGACGAGATTGACGATATTGGTACCAGTCGTTGACGATGTGACAATATCGTGATAATCGAGGCTCCCGTCAAGTTTTAACACAGGTGTTACCAACTTAAGACTTTCGGCTGCCGTCCTTAAGGTTTGCAATTGCCCAGTGAAAGCGTTATCATTCGCAACATTCATTTGACTCCGTGTGTCATTATAAACGGCTTGGTACTTACTAAGCGATGCTGTCGTATAAATGGCGTTTGGATCATATACCGCTATCGCTGCTTGCATAGCAGAAGCACGGTCATTGGTGATGACAATATGGACATTCTTGGCTGTAGCAGTTGTGCCGTCAGAAGCCGAAACCGTAAAAGAATACGTGCCCGCTTGCGCCGGTTGCCAGGAAAATGCACCGGTAGTCGCATTCAGTACAGCGCCTTGCGGCAAAGCTGTGCTTGTATAAGCAACTACCTCTGTGCTATTTGAATCCGTAGCGGACAAATCAATGCTGATTGGCGCCCCGACATAGGAAAAGATATTCGCATCCACATTACCTGATTAATATGCCGGAGGCGTCAATTGCGTTCCAGCAGCGACATTCAGATGGTCAATGTCAACCGTAGTGCCAGATGGTCCTTTCACACTCAAATAAACCATATCGCCCAAACTTTGGAGATTGCCCATCGTATAGGTTACATAGACCCACTGCCCCTTCGTATCGGGCAACGTCAATGTGTCGTTTATTCCCGGGTTCATTTCCAATTTGGCTGCGCCATTGGTCCGAACCTTGAATCCAATCGTCTTATTGTTCGTGGACGCAGAAGGAACAGCAATTTTGCTTCCCGTGTCCGTTGCATTGAACCTGACAAAAGAAGTAGATCCTTCTAGCATAGCAGACGTATTATTGTCTAACGTGGTGTAGCGATCTTCGATTTCGATCAACGAACCGCTTGCTTCGGGCTTAGGAAGAAGGTTCGCCCCGTCAACCTCTGCCGCCTGCGGCAAATACAGCCAGAAGTCTCCGCCGCCATCTGCACCATCCCAGTTCATATTGAGGTTTCCTTGGTAGTAGAAATTGGATGGGAGCTTCTTTGTGAAAGCTTCATAATAATGTGGAGCCTTCTCAGCTACATTAACCCCTTTGACATATGTGTAGTAGTAATAAAGGTCCCAGAAATTAGCAGTATTAAATCTTCCTCTGTAACCGGTTGCAAACTGATTGTAGGTGTCCTTAATCGTACCATCGGGAGCTATGGAATACGCCACTGGCGTCCACGGCGTGTCATAGCCGAGCATATACTGCCAGAAATAATCGGCGGCCGCTAAAATCCGATCATTCAAAAACTCATACGGCCCTACAGCATCGCTATTCGTAGATACAGTTCCTTCCACTGGATCTACCTTGGTGCCTTGGGCAAGCAGCATCCGCGATGTGATGGCTGCATTCGTCAAGTCGCCGCTGCCATGCGCTTGGTCGCGTCCCATCTCCACATGCTGAACATGCGGCGTGACAGATTCGCCTGTCACTGCATTCGTATCAACCAATCGGAACAATTGCTTAATTGAACCGTTGAAGCCTTGATCAATGGCCGTCTTATTAACAGTCCACCACTCGACAGCTTCGTTATATCTATCTCTGTTATCGGTAAAGATATAACCCGCCATAGCACCCAATATCGGATAGTTATGCTGGTTCATGAAATGGTTGTTATCATGCATGAAGGTTTCTATTACCGGCGTAATCAGGTTGTTCGTAAAATTCGTCGTATCTTGAGCCGTCCACTGCAAAGATGCAGTTTGGTAGCTCGTATATCTCAAGATTTCTGCCGCCGTTACCATCCGGTTGAGCGGAATGCCCGTATGAATATGCGAATCCGTAAAATATACATACTTCGCAGGATCCATCTGAGACCAAATGCGGATAATTTGCATCGCATTTGCCCGATAAACCTCATCGCCTGTTATATAGTACATAAGCGCCTGTGTATACGCTTTCAAACCATCAGCTATAAATTTTGAATTAAAGCCCTGGCTGTCAAATGCGTCGATGGCCGGCTTCGTCTGATCCGTAGAACTCTGATTGCTAGATGTAACCGTTTTCGAAGCTGCTGAAGATACAGTCATTGCTTGATAATAGGAATACCAGGGTTCTTTCCCAGCTAACACCTCCGCTCTCATCGTTTCAAGCGTGGCCTTGGTCAAACCCACACCCGGGTGGGTAAAGCCATTGGTAATCGTGTCATAAATTTCAACCGTATAGCCTGTGCCTATAGTAGTAGCCGAAACCGCGCAAATTGGAATCAGCGACGTAATCATACTCGCTACTGCCACCACCGTCAGCAATCGTCTCCACAGATTTCCGAAATAAAGTGCAGTTTTACGTATCATGTGTTCCTCCTCCTCCTCGCATGCTAATTTGGATTGCTCGAAATGGTTTCCAAAAGTTCATCATATATCGAACCTACAACCCCCACTCTCGTAATATTAAAATGGTGATGAGGCTGATCCAGAGCGCATGGTCCAGATCAGCCTCTACCACGTCGATCTACTTATTTGTTAATTACTTGTTTGATTTAGCGAATTCATCAACTTGCTTCTGAATCTCGGCAAGAATCTTGTCAAGACCTGCGTCTTTTTGTTTCTGGATGTACTCATTGATTGCCGCATCGACATCGCCTTTCACGATACCGGACAAAAGCAGCTTGCCTTGCTCGTCAGTAATTTGTTGTCTCTTCGACAGTTCCGTCTTGATTACGTCTGGTGAAGGTGTGAAGCCTGTGATTGGAGACAACACAATATTCGGGCGAGTTACAAATTCCTTCTCTTTTTTGACCGCTTCTACATCTCTCGTAGCTGTCGCTCTAGTGAACGCATCTCTGTAAAAGCCCCAGTTGTTCCAGTTTTGCCACAGCGGCTTCGCCGGATCTTCGCCTGGAGCAAATCCAACAACACCATTCGCATCCAGCGTATACGTTTTATCCTTAATGCCGTAGAAGAACAGATCATAGATGTCCTTATCGGTCGTAAGCATGTTCATGAACATGAGCATTCTTTCCGGATTTGCGGCATTTTTGTTGATCGCCATCGCATTGTTCATTTGCGAGTCTCTCGCGAACTTTTTGCTCGGATATACTTCTACACCCGCTTTAACTGCCGATTTGTCCGTAAAGTTCGTTTTCTCGTACAGACTTTCATAGATAGCTTTGCCGGAAAAGACTTTGCCGGTTTCAAACGGCTTGTTCTCTTTGTCCGCGAGCGCATTTTTGGAGATTACGCCGTTGTCATACCATTTTTTCGCAAGCGTTACTGCTTCCTTGAACATCGGGGTTTGCTCCAAAGGAACTACCTTTTTGTTCGGGTCATTCAGATCCATGTAAAGCGTGTTGAAGCCCATATCCCACATTTCATACTTAGCGTTAAGGAGAGGAACGATATCTCCGGCTGCTCCGCGCATAGCCATATCAAACACCGTCATGCCAGGGTTGCCTTTGGCGATGGCCGTCAAGAACGTGTCAATGCCTTCAATCGTCGTCAAGTCCCCAGGCTGTACGTTCAATTTGTCTGCAATATCTTTACGGTAACTGAACACAGGCTTCGATGTCTTAATTCTCGTCCACGGAACTGCTACGATCTGACCTTTAACGGTAGCCGAAGAAAGCATGTTGTTGTCCTTGTAGAACTTGTAAATATCCGGCGCATACTTCGGCATCAGGTCGTTTAGACCAAGGAAAGCGCCTTTATTCACCATGTCGGCATATCCAAACCAGTCAGCTGTAAAGGCTGCATCATAATTGTCTCCGGATGCTGACATCAACGTCAGCTTGGTTTTGTAGTCGGAGAACGGTACGAAGTTAAGTTCAAACTTGGCGTTCAGCTTGTCCTTCGTTTTCTCGTAAAGCGCGTTCAGCACTTCTGCTTTTGCCGGGCGGTCATCGCCAGGCACGAAAATTTTCAGTGTGACTTCTTTGAGCGGCTCTTTCTTTGCATCTGTTGCCGCTGGTTTGCTGCTTTCTTCGACTTTAGGCTTGTCAGTGCTTTTACCGCACGCTGCCAGCATAGAGCCAAGCATCAGCACAGATACGCCAACTGCAATGTTTTTTTGTAGCTTTTTCATCTTGTTGTTTCCTCCCCAGAATTTAAATTCATTTATCTACATACGGCAAAGCCGTTTGTATTCATCCTTTCACTGCGCCAATCAACAGACCCTTGATGAAAAACCTTTGTACGAAGGGGTACACGAAGATGATGGGTCCGATCGTGATCACGGCAGTGGCCATTTTGAGTCCCTCTCCAGGCAGCCTGCCGCCCGTCATTCTGACGATTTCGGCTCCTTGCTGGGAGGTTGCAAGAAATTCAACGTTGGATTGAATCGTTCTGAGCAGCAACTGCAAAGGCTGAAGCTCAACCTTATTCAGCAACATCAATCCAAGCCACCAATCATTCCAGTACGCCAAGGCGATAAATAAGCCTACAGTTGCCAGCGCCGGCTTCGACAGCGGAACGATCATTTGAAAGAAGATGCGGTATTCGCCAGCGCCGTCTATTTTGGCGGATTCGCTTAACTCTTCCGGTATGTTCTGGAAGTAGCTTCTGAGCAAAAAGACATTCCATGCTTGGCATAAATAAGGCACGATCAGCGCAAATAAACTATCCTGCAGATGCAAATACTTAATGCAAACAATATACCAAGGCACAATACCGCCGGAGATAAGAATGGTAATTAACGTAAACACATTGAGTTGTGTCCGGTATTTCACTCTTTTCAAAGCAATCGGATATGCGAGCATCGAAGTAATGAGCAAGCTTGCGAACGTTCCGACAACTGTTACGATGATGGAAACCTTGTAGCCGCTTATAATTCTTGACGCATCGATAAAAAGCACATGGTAAGCCGATACATCAAATTTTCGAGGAAATAAGTTGTAGCCATATTGCAGAATCGAATCCTCGCTCGTCAGCGAGCTGCTTACCACCATAATAAAGGGAAGCGTACAAAATAAGGCGAAAGTCAATATGATGAGATACATGAAACCCTTGCTAACATTTGCTGCCACCGAAAACCTTCCTTTCCTTGCCTAAAATAATGCTGATTCGGAGCTGTATTTTCTTGCCAGTTTGTTACATAGTATAATCACGATAAATGAAACGACCGATTGGTAGAAGCCTGCAGCGGAAGCCATGCCGATATCGCCGTTGAGCCGCAAACTGCGGAATACGAACGTATCAATGACATCTCCAGTGCTGAAAATTGCGGCATTGTCGCCAACTAGCGAATAGAACATGCCGAAATCGGCGTTCATAATTCTTCCTGCCTGCAGCAGCACAAGCACGATGATCGTAGGTGTCAGGAAAGGAATCGTGATATAGCGAATTTGCTGCCATCTGCTGGCGCCATCAATTTGAGCCGCTTCATAATAGGACGGGTCGATGCCCACCAGCGCTGCAAGGTATAAAACCATGCCATACCCTGTTGATTTCCAAATATAAAACAAAACAAGGATAATGGGCCATACCCAAGGAGTCGCATACCAGTTCATCTTGTCTTGCCCCAGACTGCTAAGGACTGAATTGATGTATCCCGTGTCGATGCTGAACAAATTATAAGCAATAACGCCAACTAGAATCCACGACATAAAATGGGGCAAAAACATCATCGATTGCGTAATTTTCTTGAAATTTTTCCCCGCCAATTCGTTGAACATGATCGCAAGCGTTACCTGAAACACTACGCCAAAAGTAATGAATAGCGCATTTAAAAACAGCGTATTCAACGTAACCCTGACCACTGAACCTGATGTGAACAAATATTCGAAGTTTCGAAAAATCGGATCAGCCCAAGGACTTCCAAAGATGCCGCCGGCAAAATTGAAATCTTTAAAAGCGACTAAAAGTCCGAACATGGGAAAATAGTTGAAAAGCAAAATCAGGATGATTCCCGGTATCGCCATGGAATACAAAGCTTTGTTTTTAAAGAGCTCGCTTACCAGATTTTTTGGGATACTGGTGAGCAAGCCCTCTGCATCCGGCTTCTTTACATGGGTTATTTCTGCGTGTGTGTTCCGTCTCATTAGCATGTACCTCTCCTTCGTGCGTTAAAGTAAAATAGGTTGCTCAGCTCAGTCATCGTGATGTTCTGGCTCACGACTCCTCTGCTTCCCTCTCGCTTGACTCCTACAACCAATATGTCAATTCCACATTGGTTTGAACACCTTAATTAGCACGAAAATGAGCAAAATAGACATTTCCCCCCTAGGTAAAAATCAACAATTTGTGTAAAAAGCCACGATTTAACCTTCAAAAAAAGAAAAAGATGCGAAAACAGAAGGCATCTCCCGTTTCGCATCTTGCTTATTTTACTTTCCACCGCTGTCCAAGTAAGCTTGGAGCTGACTTTTCAACTCCGAACGGATGACATCAAGCCCTAATCCACGAAGCTCCACATTCAGCTTTGTTGCTTCTTCTCCCAAGTTAGGATATGCACCGACATTGGCAGCTTGAAAAAATTCGTTCCACCTCGGCTGGATTTGTGCCACTTCACTCTTAACAGGATCGTTGTTGAATTCAAAGAGTCCTAACCTTTGGTATACATAACTTTCCGGCTTTGAAGCATATTCAATCAATTTCTTCGTAAAGTCATCCAAGTCCGCATTTAAACGCGCCGTTGTCGGATTCCAAGTCAATTCGTAGCCTGGAAAGTTGTAATTGATGCTATCCGCAAGCGACTTGTACTGCCTATCGCCAACCGGCAGCCAGTGCTTTCCCTCGATACCGTACTGAAACAGATCATGGTTAGCCGGATCGCGGAACAACCAATCCAAGAAAGCCATCGTCCGTTCAATATGATTCGATGTAACGGGAATGGCTATGGAATTATTGGCCCGGTAATCCGTCGGAATGCATCCCGCCTGCATATTGCGTTTGCATGCTCGATAAACGAAAAATTCGATCTCTGCATTCGGGAGTGTTTCTTTGAGCCTTTTTGTCTCACTATCGATTCCACTCATAATGCCTTCTCCAGAAGCGGCTTTCCCGTAATCGAACAGCGGAGACGGATCTTTCCGGCTCAGGACATCCGGTTCCAAATACTTGTTCCATTCTGCATACTGATAATAGGGTTCGAACAGCTTGATAGGGTTATTGTAAGGAGCCGGAAAAGCGGCAAGCTCCGAGTCCGGATCGCCTAAGGTCGCCAAGCCGAGTACCTTCTTGCCGTCCGGAGACAAGGAAGCATACCATTCGACACCCGCCCCAGTTATGTTTAACGTAATCACGCGCTCATTCCGTATTGGCTCATCCGGCTTCAGGATATTCCAGAAGCCTCTGTTACCACCCATTAGCGCTAGAGGAACCATATCCTTTTCATTCTCCAGCACCTTGTCATAAAACCGTTTTAAATCTTCATACGATTGAATAGGGGGCAATCCATATTTCTCGCGCAAATCTTTGCGGATGTAGATGACTTCGATGTCATTCAGGAATTCGGTCAGTGGAATCGTGTAATTGTGACCCCCGATCTTGTTGCTTTCCACAAATTCAGGCGGAAATGCTTTCTTAAGTCCGGGATAATTATCGTTGTTGAAATACTTGTCAAGCTGCTGATAAGCTCCCTGATGAATAAGCGGAACGAGGTTGCCGGTCCATTTGGCGTCAAATACCATGTCGACCTCTTCTCCAGTGGCAATCTTCAGATTTGATTTTGATATATGATCCGGCAATTCATTCCATTCGATATCCAGCTTCATATTTAATGTATCCTGAGTCCGTTTCTCGAATTCCTGCAACACCAAATTCATATCCTTCGTTTCTTTACCGAATAACATTGCCTTCAGCGTAAACGGTTCGGGTCTATTCGGTTCTTGCTTATCTTTCTGAAGCTCGCAACCCGCCAGCAATGTCGCAATGAACATCGCAGTGATGGCCATAATGGTAATCCAGCGAAATTTTCCATGTAACATAGCCATTCTCCTAATCGATTTTTTCCAATTTATGATCTCTACGATAATGATCGGGTGTTTTGCCGAAATGTTTTTTAAACAACTTATAAAAATAACTGATGTTATCGAACCCAACCATCTCTCCAATTTTGTTGGCCGGATGATCGGTGCGGATAATGAGTTCTTCAGCTTTCTTGAAACGAAGCTCGGCAATGTACTCGGCAATGGACTGGCCCGTTTCTTCTTTGAACAGCTTCGAAAAATAATTAGGTGTAAGTCCGATTAATTCCGCCAGCATGTCTGCGGATAGATTGGAGTTCGTATAATGCTCACGAATATAGAAAACAATTTTTTCAACGGCCTTATTATTTTTGCTTTGCGCCTGCTTATCCCGGATTGCAACGATTTTTCCGCATAACGAGATATACCATGCCTTGATTTGCACTAGCGTTTCAAATTGTAGAAGCTGTTGTTGGCACGTATGAATCTCGAAAACCGCATCCACGCTATCAAAGCTTGCCATCCCTTTGGCTGTGCGAACCGTCATCATCAGCAATTGAACAAGAGAAAGAATCATTTCATCATAACTAAACGAATGAATATTGCCGATAAATTCGGCGATTAGCTCCTTCAGTCGCTCCAATTCGCCCCGCTTCAAGCTGTCCATGATTTGCTTCTCCAGATCAACGGGATATTGGTAGTCTGCGGTATCTGCACTTAAAATGTCGTTGTAGAATATCATACTGTTGATTCCGTAAACCAAACGGTAATGAGCGGCATGTACAGCACCTTGTCTCGAATAATTGAGCTCCTCAATTCTATCGACCACCGAACCAATGGAGACGGTAACCGTTATCTTCAAAAATTTCTCAACATTGAACTGAATGTCTTTCAACAGAGATTTGATCGTTGCTTTCTCTGTGTCCCCGACATCTCCAATATTCAAGATGAGGTCAAGAGTATCGTGACCATCCGCAAAGGTTTCCATAGGGTAGTGAGCTGATGCTAACTCTCTACTGATGTTCTCGATCGCGTATTTCAATAAAGAAATATCGATCATATCGTATTTCTCCGAAAGTTCATGGAAAGCATCTAATTTCAACACGCAAACGAGATATCTCCCGGTTTCGAAATGGATGCCGAGTTGTTTTGCTGCTTGCCGGAAATCCGATTCTTTTCCTATCGTTCCATGCAGCAGCGAGCGCAAAAAGTCTTGTTTACGTACCTGAAGGGATTGATTTACATCCGTTTGCAATGTGTTCACTTTATTCTCAAGATTGGAAAACGATTTACTTAATAGATCATACTCGTTAAGCTGTGTTTGTTCTTTCGGCTCGACTGCATTTTTCTTCATCCTATTGATAAGTTGATAAATAGGTACATAAATGATTCTGGTAAATAGAGCTGAAGCGATCGCCATCGATGCAGCAATGACCCCGGTCACCCATAAAATAAAATTCTTCAACCTGTTCACGTTACTTAGCTGCTTGTCATAATCGGACACGTCGACAAAGCTCCAGCCCAATCGATCCGATTTCACATAAGAAACCATAGACTTCGTGCCATCGATATAGGTAAGCATCCGTCCCCGTTTATCTTTGGCTTCCAGCACAGTCCGCAGGAATGGCGGTGTGCCTTTATTTTCATCCATAAACAATCCGTCCGGACGTGAAATAATGACGCCATCGATATTGACGATCATCATCTTATGAGTTGCATCCCCGCTTCCCTTTGTCACCAGATTCTGCAGCACGCTCTGATCAAGATTAAGAATCATCATGCCATCCCGATTGCCGTTGGAACGAGAATTGGAATAAATGACCGAAATCAGGTTCTTATTCTCGCTTTTGCCCAGGAGGGTTAGGTGAGCTTGCCGTGGAATAAAAATGCTTCCCTTGCTCGTCTCATTCTGAATTAGCATCTTGGTCATATCTTTGTCATAAAAATTCTCGAAGGGGCTGACGACTGTTGAGGAAGAAAAGATAAGCCCGCTGCTGAAGTTGTAAACATAGATGGACGACACGAGCGGGTTGGCCAACGTAAAATCGTTCAGCTCATTGTTGATTTTATTAATTTCGATTTTTGTCAGATTTTTAGCGTACATCGCCTTATATATAGATTCATTATTGGTGAATACTTGGGAGAAATAATTATAAGTGGACGTAAGAAGGATATTGGCCGTGTTATAGGATTGATCGATGATCCTTGCCGACGTCTCATTGATTTCCGTCGTTACATTATCGGATACCTTGCTTAAAACCAAATAGGAAAAGGCGCCCATAAACAAAAAACCGACGAATACATAGGAAAGAATAATTTTCACAAGCATATTTTTTTTGCGGATAAAATCCTTAAGGAACTTCATATAGTTCTCCCTCTTAACCTCTGAAAGCTTGTTTTGCGATTCGTATACATCATTTTTTACCTACTTTTCGTTGGAAATACTGAACATTAACCTTTCGATCCATGTGGTAAAAAGAGACCACCCTCTGTCATCTATGATAACTTTTCGGGCAGCCTCTTTGCAATTGTTTATATTTGCGTTATATCATAACGTTTGCCGCTTTCAACATGGAAACCAATACGGCCGTTCTCCATATAAAACCCTTTCACTTCTTCGCCGTCTTGGGTAATCCGGATCTTCTGCTTCGTAAGCACTTCACATGTCTGCGTTATGGAAGCTGCGATAACTGCCTTGGACAAAGCGCCGTTCGTCCATTCTACATCAACTTCGTATCCGCCCCTTGCCCGCAATCCTTTGATATATCCTTCTTTCCAAACATCAGGAAGCGCTGGCAGCAGTTCCAAATATCCTTCATGGGATTGCAATAGCATCTCTGCGATCCCCGCTGTTGCGGCAAAGTTACCGTCGATTTGGAAAGGAGGATGCGCATCAAACAGATTGGCATATACGCCGCCTCCATGATCCATTGGCGCGTCACTTTTTACAAGGGTTAGCAAATTCGAGATGAGACGTTCTGCACGATTGCCGTCCTTGAATCTTGCCCATAAACCGATTTTCCAACCTAGACTCCATCCTGTACCGCCGTCTCCTCTGATTTCAAGCGATTTCTTTGCTGCTTGGAACAGATCTGGAGCAGACTGCTCCGTAATGAGCCGACCAGGATAAACCCCTACAAGATGGGAGACGTGGCGATGATGGACATCCTCGTCTTCGAAATCCTTGTACCATTCCTGCAATTGGCTTTGCTTGCCGATTTGAAGTGGCAGCAGCCGTTGCTTCGTCTCGATAAGGGTGTTTGCAAAATCCGCATCCAGCTTCAGCCGCTCTGCCGATTTGATGCAGATGTCGAATAATTCTCCGATCAATGATAGATCCATCGTCGTCGCTTCGCTTACGGCGTGGCGTTTATCTCCAAACAAAAAATTATGCTCCGGAGAAGTGGCCGGCGACGTAATGAGATGTCCGTCCTTATTTTCAATTAGCCAATCCAAACAGAACAACGCAGCTTCCTTCATAATCGGATACGCTGTATTCCGCAAATATGCCTCGTTCCCGCTGAAAGCGTAATGCTCCCACAAATGCTGGGCTAGCCAAACGCCGCCCATCGGCCAAAATGCCCATACCGGATCTCCATGACCATAATCGCCAACCGGTGCTGTCTGGGCCCACAAATCGGAATTATGGTGAGCTACCCAGCCTCTTGCGCCATAATTCGTTGCTGCCGTCTTCTTGCCATTCTCAGCCAACCTGCCGATAAAATCAATCAACGGCTCGTGCAGCTCTGCCATATTGCAAGTCTCTGCAGGCCAATAGTTCATCTGCGCGTTAATATTAAGCGTATAATTGCTGCTCCATGGAGCCCGCGTTTCTTCATTCCATATCCCTTGAAGATTAGCGGGCTGAGTTCCCGAACGAGAGCTGGCAATTAACAAATACCGTCCATAGTGGAACAAAAGCTCAACCAATCCCGGATCACTGCTTCCGTATTCGGCAATTCGCCGATCGGTAGACATATCCGAGGGGGCTTTGCTTTCTCCCAAATGTAGAGCAACCCTGCCGAATAGCTTGTGGTGGTCATCCAGATGACGATTCAGAATATCCGCATATGGTTTCCCGCAAACAGCCTGGATCGCCTCAGATGTCGTTTGATTCGGTTCGCGTTCGGAGCAACTGGCTCCGATGCTCGGAACAAAGCTTGTCGCTGCACTGAAATACAAGGTTGCACTAGTTGCTCCGATGACGTGTAAGCCGTCCGCATCAACCGTCATCGTCCCGCCTTCATGCACCGCAGAGAGACGTCCTTGGAACTTCAATGCTTGGGAGGTCTCAGGGTCGCCGTAACGCACAGGATTTTCCCTATCGTAGTAACTGGGCGTGACATGCTCCGGCGCTTTGCCGGATATCGTAAAGTGATCACCGTCAACTTTCGATGCATATCGGAGACGACTATCCAGCTTGGCCCGGAAATGAAGGAAGCCCTCCTTGCTTGCTGTTAAACGTACGACAATGGCTTGATCCGGATAAGAAGCAAATATTTCGCGTGAATATTGAACACCGCCAATGGAATATGCAACTGTAACAACCCCGGTAGACAAGTCAAGCTTCCGGCTATACCCGCTGCGGCTTAATTGACCGTGATCCATCACGATATGCAAATCCCCGAAAGGTAAATATGATTGCGTATAAGGACCCATCATTTCCCTGCAGAGCCGATCCGCTTCCTCATATCTTTCTTGTTCGATAAGCTCCCTCACCTTCGGTAACAATTCTTTCGCACCCGAATTATTCCAATTACCTGGGTAGCCAGACCAAAGCGTATCTTCATTCAAACCAATGCGCTCTTTCTCAACCCCGCCAAATACCATTGCGCCAAGTCTGCCGTTTCCAACTGGGAGCGCTTCTGTCCAATAAACGGCAGGAGAATCAAATTGAATATGCATCATCGTTTCCCTTCCTACTCTTTCTTTGCTTCTAGCCCTAACATCCAAATAGGGTTATCTATTAAAGACAACCCTATCTAGATTTAATAAGAGATATGATTAGTTATTGTTGAGACGATATGCTATCATTGGCGATACCTGCCGCCTGCATCTGTGCAAGCGCATAGTATTGGACGATCAAATGCTACCTCACGGTGTCAGGATTTGCCACTGTTCATCCGCTCCACCGTTGTCACTATTCTGAACGATCAAGGCGCCGTCGGCTGTTGATGCGCCCGACACATCGAGATATTTATTGCTTTTTGCATTGATAAATTTGTAATACCCACCTGCATCCACGATCCACCATTTCTGGTTGGCACCTCCTGAGTATGACCATTGAATGACTGAGGCTCCGTCCGACGAAGAGCCTCCATTAACGTCAATCGCTTTGCCGCTGTTCTCGTTTATGATTTTGTACGTCCCATCACCGACCGGCGTGATTTGCCATTGTTCGTTCGGTGACCCTCCATATGGCCACTGGAGCAGTTGTGTACCGTCTGCAGTTGAAGATCCCGGAACGTTGAGGCCCTTACCGCTATTCCGATTAATGATTTTGTAAGCTCCGCTAAAGGTACCCGTTCCGAATACCTTGAACTCGTAGAAGCTGGCATTAGCGCCGCTAGGCAGTCCGGTCACGGTAATCCTGACATAACGGGCGATATCGGTAAAGTAATCGGATTGGACCTGGGCAGATCTTGTATTACCTTGTGCATTAGCATCACCACTAGTGGCAGCTTTGTCAACCTTCAACGTCCAATTGGTATTATCGTTTGAAGTTTCAATTTTATACTTATAGATTTGGCCAATCTTCTCCCACATCACTTGAGTACCACCGTTGATATTCATAGGTGCGCCAAGGTCTACCGTCCACCAATGGCCGGTATTTCCATCATTCGCACTCCAGCGGGTCGTCGTGTTGCCGTCGTTCCCGCTCGCTGCCAGATTGGCTGTTTGCGAACTATCCGTACTGACAGTCTTACCAAGCGCCAGATTAGTTGGGTCTCCATATACCTTGAAATCGCAGATGCTGGCATTAGCACCGCTAGGCAGTCCGGTCACGGTAATCCTCACGTACCGGGCAGTATCGGTAAAGTAATCCGATTGCACCTGATCGGTGCTGGTATTAGCGGTCTTGTCAACTTTCAAGGTCCAGTTGGTATTATCCGTTGATGTTTCAATCTTATACTGAGAGGCTGCGCCGCTCTTTTCCCAACTGACCTGCGTGCCATAGGCGATATTTTGGCTTGAGCCAAGGTCTACCTTCCACCAATGGCCGGTATTTCCATCATTCGCAGACCAACGGGTCGCAGCGTTACCATCGCTCGCAAAGGAGACCGGATTGCCCGACAGTACACTATCCGCAGTGGCGAACTTCTTCAGCCCCAGGTTGCTTGCGTCTCCAAATACCTTGAAATCGTAGAAGCTGGCCCAAGAACCGTATGCCGTTCCGGTAACTGTAATTCTGACATACCGGGCGGTATCGAGGAAGTAGTCGGATTGAATCTGGTTCGTGCTGGTGTTTCCGGTTTTATCAACTTTTAACGTCCAATTAATATTATCATTGGATGTTTCAATCTTATACTGATAGGCCACGCCGCTCATTTCCCACTTCACCTGAGTACCGCCGGTGATATCCATACTGGAGCCAAGGTCTACCATCCACCAATGGCCGGCACTTCCATCAGTCGCACACCAACGGGTCGCATCGTTACCGTCGTTCGCATAGGAGGCAGGTTTCTCCGAGAATGCACTATCCGCACTGGCGCTCTTGTTCTGAGCCAGATTGACGGGGGTATATGGCGGAATCGTTATCGGTGCAGGTACAGAACCTCCGGTAGCGATGAAGTTAATGTTATTGGTATAGCTGCCGACGCTAAAGTTGCCCGCGCTGGCACTCTGAATGACAGTCCCGTTCACAATCAAATTTTCAAATGTTACGTTTTGAGTGATACGGTTAGCGTCATAGCCGGAAATCGGGTTTACGACATCATTCGTGCCGTTGTAGGTAACATTCTTGAAATAGACATTGTTAAGTCCGCGACCCGCATCTCTGGCATAGGCCGAATTAAAGAACGTTTGGAGTTCCACAAACTTTCCAACAGAATTATCCTCAATTCGGATATCTGTGAAAGACACATTCGTTACCAGGTTACCGTCGGTGCTGGTAACGGTAATTGGCAATGCCTGATTTTTATCCCAGATGTCGATATTCGAAAGGCTGATTGAATCAAGCGTATCGCCGCCGCCAGGTGCAGTTGGATCGCCATGTGTACCGACATTGAGAGGATGAGCAACATCGGGCAATAAAAACGAATTCGTAACACTGATATGGCTGGAATTGCCCGACCAGACTCTTCCGCCATTAGCGCGCATACCGTAGACCGCAATCGCATCATCACCGGTGCGCATAAAGATGTCATTGATCGAAATATAGGAAGAGGAAAACGTATCAATGCCGTCGGTCCACTTCCGAAAGCTGTAGGCTTTAAAGTTATTGATGGTCACATTGGTGGCATCTCCGAGCGAAATTGCACAGCCGCCGTTATCCCCCGCGCCGTAGTCGTTCACGATGATCCCATCGATCGTGATCTGGTTGGTATAGTCAGCCGATATCCCTTTTAACGCAGGATGGTCTAGAACTCCACGCCCTATTACTTTGGCATTCGTGGCATTATCCAAAATAACGCCGCCTTTGACAACCGCTCCGCCGGCAATGTAAAGCGTCTTGCCGCTAGGCACAGTGTAGTCCTGTGTATAAAGACCTGGACCAAGGTATATGACATTAGGGTCAGTTGAGCTCGGAGGATTCACTTCAACTGGATTCGCGAAAATGTCCAGCGTATTGTTGATATTCCCGTTAACCGCTAAGGAGAGCTTCGTAGGACCAGAAATGCTAAATGTCATGGTATTGCCGCTGATCGTGGGAGTAATGTTTTTGCTTGCAGGGCGGATAACAGCCGAAGAAACACTTCCGCTATTATAGGTCACAGATAGATCCACCGTACCGTCCGTATCGAAATAAACAAAGGCAGCATTCGTGGGAGTATACCCTCCGACTGTCGTTTGATATTCGTCCAAATCATGCCAAGACCCACCCGGTACCCGCACCTTTACCGTATAGGTGGTGTCAAGTGTAACCCCTGATGGAGCCGGATATACATTTAATGTAGTAGCCGCTTGAACATTTGTCGGCATGGATACAATTGGAACGAAAGATACTAACAAAGCAAGCAACAAAAATAACACATTAAACCTTTTTTTACTGCGGTTAGAAATCAGACTTTTAATCATACTTTTAACTCCTTTTTCTGAAATTTACAGTCACAAACATTCATTAGCTGGATTTGGTTAATCACCCCTTTCACGCATCAGTTGAAAGCGATTCCACAATTCAATATATCGGTATCGAGTCATGCTTCCGCACAACTCGATCATGTTCTACATACGAAAAATATTCAACTAACCTTTGATACCAGTTGAAGCAATTCCTTCAACAAAATATCTTTGAAAAAAGGTAAATACCAGCACGGTGGGTATGATTGCCAAAGTAGCACCAGCCATTTGCAATGCATAGTTTGCTCCGCCAAGCCCCTGGAAAGTTGTTAATCCGACAGTTAAAGTCTGGCTTTTAATATTGTTTAAAAAAATATACGGGTTGGCATAATCATTCCATAACCAAATGAAGGTGAACAGGATCATCGTTACAAGAGGCGGCTTGATAAGCGGCAGCATAATCCGATAATAAATCTTGAAATGACCGCATCCATCAACAATAGCCGCTTCAGATAATTCCTTGGGAATACCAGTCATAAATTGTCTAAGCATGAAGATAAAATAAACATCAAATGCAGCTGGTAATACGAGAGCCCAAAACGTATTGTTAAGGTGTATACTCTTATATATAAGGAAACGTGATACGACAGTAGTATCCGGGGTGATCATCATCGTAGTTAGAAGCATCAGAAATAATACATCTTTAAACCTGAATTCAATTTTCGCAAATGCATAGGCTGCCATCGTTACGAAAAATCCCCTGAGAATAATCGTCAGAAATACTACCCGAATACTATTAAAGTACCAAACAAAGTAATACTGATCTTGAAAAATGCTCAAATAATTGTCCCAAACAATGTTTTTAGGAATAATTGTAGAGAGCGGGTTTTCAAATACCATGGCCGACGTTTTGAATGATGCCGAAATCATGAGGATAAACGGAATAATCATGATTAGTCCAACGAGCAGCATAATGAATGAAAATAGCAACTTTCTATATGTTTCCCATGTATCTTTTGAAATTAATCTTGAACCCATTTTTTCTGCCACATCCATTGTATTAGAGTAAGAATGAGAATAAAGGCAAATAATAACATCGCTTGTGCAGAAGCATAGCTGTATTTATTGAAGTTAAAAGCCTCTTCATAAATATTTAACGATACTACTCTTGAGGATGTACCAGGCCCCCCATTGGTAAGCAACTTGACGATGGAATAATTTTGGAATGACCCTATCACACTTGTAACGATTAAGAAAAAAGTTACAGGGGATATGGATGGAACTGTAATGTTGATAAATTTTCTCCACGTTCCGGCCCCATCAATAGAGGACGATTCATAAAGATCCTTGGGAACACCTTGCAAAGCTGCCAAAAAGACAATGGTCTGGAACGCCAGATTGATCCATACATTCACGATAACGATGGAAAGCAAGGAAGTATTCACTCCCCCAAACCAAAGCGGAGGGTTTGATACACCTATGAACTTTAACAATTGATTGACTGGTCCTTTGAACGGATCAAATAACAATGACCAAACCATAGCAACTGCAGTAACATTCGCTACATACGGCATAAAAATCATCGTTCTTATTAGAGTCCTTAGGTGGAAGCTCTTGTTAATTAGAATAGCTATCAGTAGAGACAAAATGATCATTGCCGGCACGTATCCTACGGTAAATAAAAGACTTTTCAGGTAGCCGTTTATAGCTTGATCGTCAGAAAATATGTTTACATAGTTTTTCAATCCAACAAAATCCATATTCAAAGGTCCAAGCTTGTTATAATCCACAAAACTAAGGATAACCGAAAATAGAATGGGGATGAGATTAAATAGAATAAACCCTACCAAGAATGGCGCTAAAAACAAGACGGCATAAAAATTTTCAGACTTTCTTAAAGATACATATGCATTTTTCATCGCTGGACCTCACTATTTGTTCTAATAAGATAAGACTCTAAAAAGAGTCTTATCTTATTAGAATTTATTTCTTTTTTAACGTGCATGTTGTTGGAACTTATTTTTTGGCATCCGCTTTTATTGCTTCATCCGATTTTTTCTTGATAGCTCCAATCGCATCATCCAGTGACTTTTGTCCAACCATATAAAGTTCGCCTTCTTGGAGAACCGTTTGGCTGATTACAGACGCTCCAGGACCGGAAATCTTTTCATCTGCAACTCCTAAGCCGCTATCAAATATGACTTTGCGCAGATCATCAACTGTGACACTTCCATCGGAGGCATCCGCAATGCCTTGAAGTAATGCTGTTTTTTCGGCATCAGTTATATTTTGCAGCGGAGGAATCCCCTTGTTTTTCTTATATACGTTTTGCGCCAAGTAGTTTACGAATTTAAATGAAGCATCTTTATTTTTTGACTTACTGTTTACTCCGAATGCACCACCAGCAAGTAATGTCCGATCTCCATCTCCAGAATCCGGTACAGGCACTTGCGTAATGCCCCATTTCCATGTGATCGGATAAGTCTTCTTATCAGTTAATAATCCCATGTACCAACCACCAATCAGATGCATGCCATACTTTCCGGACATAAAAGCATCCCATGCAACCTTTTGAGTTTTAAACTCCAGCCAATTGGGTTGAATTTTTTGGACATTACCTAAATCCCCAAAGAATTTCAAAGCATCCTTGTAGGCCGGGTCATCATAATTCGACGTTCCATCTTTCTTATAAGCCGGCACATTCTTCTGTCTTGCCGTAAAATTTAGATAATTGTCATAGTCCAGCATAAGGGAACCATAGATCCCTTTTTGAGTGTTTGTCAGTTTTTTTGCGGTTTCGATATATTGGCTCCAAGTCCATTTTCCAGAAGGATACGGAACCTTCGCATCATCAAATAGTTGTTTATTGTAAAATACATACCATTGACCGACATCCGTTCTTAGATAGTAGGATTTACCGTCATCCTCTTTCGCAAGATATTGACCAAATGTTTTCTCCAAATCGACGTTGGCGGTTTTAGCCAAATCATTCACGGGTGCAAGATATCCTGCAGCAGCATATTTTTTTTGGACCAGCGGGTTATCAAGTACGACTACATCTGTGGTATCGCCTGACGACATCAAGATATCCATTTTCTGCATTGCCGCCACGCCATCTCCGGGTAATACATTCACTTCAACTTGATCTCCGCCAAGCGCATTGTATTCAGAGATTAAGTCCGTAAATACAGCATTCTTAGCTTTTGCCGAATCCAAAAACATCGTGATTTTAGCGGAAGCTTTCTTGTTCGCGTCGGAACCAGGAGTTGCTGTCACACTACTTGAACTTTTCGGGCTAACTGAAGTACCGGAATTTGAGTTGACACCACACGCACTAACCAAGCTTGCCGTTATGAAAGTAGCTAATGTTACTGACATTGTTCTCTTTAACTTCATCATATTGCTTTCCCCCAGCTGATTAATTTTATTTACAATTTCATTATAGAACACTCCACACTTCTCCTTAATGCAATTACTTTCGACATATTGCACTATTTTCACCAGATTCTTCGACATCTTATGGCAGCTCATGATCCTGCCTCGGACTTATAGAAAAAAGTTCACTTTTTTATAATAAAGTGAACTTTTTTACGATTTATTTTTATAACCTAAACTTTATTGGAGACATACCGGTAATCTTTTTAAATACTCTACTAAAGTAATGTTCATTCTCATATCCAACCATCTGTGATATTTCGTATATTTTATATTTTTGTTCTTTAAGGAGCTTTTTTGCAGCTTCAATGCGAACATTCGTCACGTAATCAATAAAATTATGTCCCGTTTCCTTTTTAAAAACTGTACTTAAATAATTAGGAGAAATACTGATATGCTCGGCAACGGAATCTAATGATATATCTTCCATATAATATTTGATAATAAACTGCTTTGCTTTTGCAATCATTCTCTTCGATTCATCTGTTTGGTTGAAAACATCTAATAGTGTATTTTTCAATTTTTCTATCCAAGATATAAAATCTTTTTGAGTTTTTAGTTCCTCAAGTTGCTTGTACGGATCATCTCGCCATAATTTCCCATTCTCCATACCGCTTTCATCCAGATAAGAATTGATAATAAGGACCAGTGCGGCGCATGTTGCTCTTAAATATTCCCTTGTGAGACTTGCTGCCGCCCCCAGAAAACTATTTATAATGATATCGAAACAATTTTGGATACCTACAACATTGGCTGCTTCAAGCTGTCTTTCTAAATCCTTGAAGTCAATTTTAATCGAGAGGTCAGTGGCTACTGATCGGGGAACAATATCCGTATACCAAATTGCACTGCCTTTCGGGAAATTGAAATTTTGATTCACTGCATACAATGCCTGTTGATAAGCCACTTGTAATTTTACATATTCTTGAAATGCATCACTGATTCCAATAGATACGCTTATATTTAGGTATTCCTTCAAAAATCGTTTTATTAATCGCTCCATCTGTGCCAGCTTCTCATTCATGTGATCGCGATTCACTTCTTCTCCGGCAGAGAATATAATGACATATTCTTCAGGTTGGGAGCAAAATACATTCCCATAGTGATAATCTGTCAAAATCTCATTAATAATATTCAAAATAGCAAAATCTAAAAGGTAAACATCCTTTACATCTCTTTTAAAGCGCCCTTTGTTATCCAAATGCAGAACGATGCAAAATAAATTTTTTTGTGGCAACTCTATCTGGATTGCCTTTAATCTTTCTTTAAACTCTTCATTTCTATATTTATTCCCAAACACCATGTCCTTAAAGAGCTTTTCTTTAATTGTCGATATATTCTCCTTAGCATGCATAGAGTGTATATCTTCTTCCGATTTCCTTGTATGTTCCGCTTCTATCTTTTCCTTCAATTTATTTAAAAGCTCATTTAAAGCTTCTGGCTCCATTTCAAGCTTTAATATATAATCTTCAGCCCCAAGTTTCATTGCTTCTTTCACATATTCAAAATCATTGTAGGAGCTTAAAACGATGAAGTTGACAGGAATTTTTTCCTCTTTTACAGCTTTAATCAAATCGATTCCATTCATAACAGGCATATGAATATCGGTAATTACGATATCAGGATTTAAGTCTTTAATCATGGCAAAAGCCTTTTTCCCATTCTCAGCCTCTCCAACAATTTCAAATCCGGCTTCTTCCCATTGAACAAAAGATTTTATTCCCACTCTTGCCAGAACCTCATCGTCAACAATAAGCACCTTATACAATACAATCCAATACCCCTTTCAACTTTTTGTTTCTTCATCACTTGCAGTTATCGAAGGCAGAATGACTTTATAAGATGTGTACTCATTCTCCTTGCTTTCAATTTGAATCCCATACTGCTCTCCATATTCCATTTTAATGCGGTCATTAATATTTTTTACACCTATTCCGTTAAATCTCTTTCGATCCTCGGCCTCTCCAGACAGCAGATGGCTAATTTTCTGTGTGGGTATTCCGACGCCATCGTCTTTAATTAGAAATATGAGCAAATTTTCATGGATTTCAGCGTGGAGCCAAATGGTTCCTCTTCCTTCCTTCGGTTCAATTCCGTGAAAAATCGCATTTTCAACGATTGGCTGTAAAATGAATTTAATACATTTGCATTCCAGACATTCTTCCTTAATTTCGTAGATGATATCAAACTTATCTTTATACCTTAACTTTTGAATAAAAACATAATCCTTAAGATTACTAAGCTCGTCCTTCACTAATATATAGGGATCCATTTTGCTGGTCGTATTCTTAAGAAGCCTCCCTAGTGATTCAACTACTGCTTTAATACCGTCTTCTTTTTTTATGATGGCCATCCACCGGATCGTATTCAGTGTGTTATATAGAAAATGAGGGTTGATTTGTGCTTGAAGCGCTTTATATTCGGCATCTCTTTTCATATTTTGTTCTTCCATGATGGTATTGAACAGAAAATTTATCCTATCCAACATGTAGTTAAAATTATGACTCAATATACCGATTTCATCCTCCCCGGTATAAGATGACCTCGAGCCGAAATTGCCGTTTTTTACGTTTTTCATAATTTTTGTAAGTCCCTTGATTGGTTTGACAATGGCCGATGATACAAAGTACAAAATAATACTGAAAAAAATAAAAGAAACGACACAAACCACTAGGGTTGCATCAATAATCAGCCTGTTATCCTTTATCAACTCACTGAAAGGTATTTTTTCTACAACCCACCAGCCATATTGATTTATCAATTGGTAAGCAACCAGATATTGCTGACCGTTTTCCGACGAAAGATAACTCCCATTTGTAGTAACACCCCATTTACTTACTTCATCAAAATGCTTGTTTATCTGTTCAACATCGGGATGTACGACAATATTGCCGTTGTTATCCAACAGAAAAATTTGATTATTTGAATGGGTACTTACTTTTTTTAGTGAATTCGAAAAAACATCATTCGTTACGGCAATATAAGCAACTCCTATCGTGTTTTTAAAATCGATATCTTTGATCACTCGGGAAAACGAAATGACTGATCTTTTGGATCCTGCAGTTGTGGTAAGTTCCTCAGCCCCGATCCAGTTAATCTTACCATTCAATTGTAAAGTCTGGTTGTACCAGGAAGACTGTTTCATACTTTCGGCTTGAAATCCCATGGAATCATTTCCATTTAAATACAAATAACCATTATTACCCAGAATGGCGATGCACGAAACGTAGGGAGAGAGTTTGACGTAAGTAAAATAATTATCTATACTTTGATTCATTTTTTTAAAATCGGAATAAGACTCGGTAATACTATTGTAATTTCTAATCAAATAATCATAGTTCTTTGAACTTGTAAAAATATAATCACTCATTTGCTCCAATTGTAAGAGATCTTTCTCTATACTATTTCCAATATACATGGCGGTTTCAATGTAGGAAGAACTTACTTTGTTCTTAAGGATTTGTACAGATATATAGTAAGAACTCATGCTTATAATGATAGCCGGTACAACCAAAGCCAATATGAAAGCTACAAATATTTTACTTTGAATACTTTTTTTCACGTTTAAAAGATTTCCAATTTTCAATGGTATCACCCCCGCCCAAACTAATTATGATTTGCAAAAAAATCAACCCACCTCTTATGGAACACCTGCAATTATATCATAATAGTGCGAAAGTTCTATGAAGGCATATTGTAGTGTCGATTCAGGTTTGTACCAAAGGCGAATATTGTCTTGACCTGCTCTGACTCTGTTAATAAGCAAACAGGGTATCCCATATAGGACACCCTTGTTTCGCTTGTATTATAGCGTCAATCCACCGTCAACGACAATGATTGATCCTGTCATATAGCTGGAGCTGTCGGAAGCCAGAAAAGCAACAACCTCAGCTAGTTCCTTCGGCTCAGCATAGCGTCCGATTCGCATATTCGGGAACTCCTCCGGCACATATCCACTTTCTTGAAGTTGTCTTGGCACTGCATCTGTCAAGGTTGTTGCGACTCCACCCGGACAGATTGCATTAATCCGTATCCCTTTTCGCACATATTCGATAGCGGCTGCTTTGGTTAATCCGGCCACCCCGTGTTTACTTGCCGTGTAAGCGGCAAGACTATGCTCCGCGCGTAGTGCGGTCGTCGAAGCCGTGTTGATAATATGGCCATACCCTTGTTTATCCATAACCTGAAGGGCATACTTCATGCCAAGGAAAACCCCTTTCAGATTGACATCCAGCACCTGACTGAATTCCTCTTCAGAGATATCCTGGAACCGGCCAAATTTCTGCAGCATACCGGCATTGTTGAATAGAACGTCAATTTTGCCATACGTATTAACGGTCTTTTGCACATAGTTCTGAACGTCAGAGCTGTTTGATACATCCGCCTGCACGAAGATGCCTTCTCCGCCCATACGCTTGACAAGCTCAAGCGTCTCCAGTCCGGTGCTCTCGTTATAATCGACGACAACAACCTTGGCACCGCCTGCGGCAAGCTTCAAGCTGCTCGCCCGTCCGATCCCGCTGCCAGCCCCAGTAACAATGACGACCTTGCCTTCAAGGTTGGGAGCAGCCGCTAGGTTCGGTACTTCACTTTTCGGTGCTGCTTCAGAAGACAAGTATTCAAAAGAGAGCTGCGACAAGTCGTTTTTCAGCGCTTGCAGCACTTCTGTCGGAATGTTTACTTGAGGTAAAGCCGCCAGTTGATCCAGAGTGAAGGAAGAAGCCATTTTAAAGGCAGGCTCCTTGACAAACTCGGGCAAATGTCTTGTCAATATGGCTACCGCATCTTCGTGATTCAGAAGCTCGCCAATTTTGATGTTCGCGTTGTATGTCATACCACTTAATACCTCCTGTATGATGATCTTTCAACTAAAATCGTAATTAAAACAAAACTGGAATCTCCTCTAGACCTCGTATAATCATCCCGGGACGCCATGCCAGGTTATCGCTTGCCGTCTTCAAACGCAGTTCTGGCATTCGTCGAAGCACCATGCCGATGGCGATTTCTCCTTCCAATCGGGCCAGGGGCGCACCGAGGCAGTAATGAATCCCCTTGCCAAAGGCGATATGGTTATTCGCCTCTCGGGTGATGTCGAAGTTATCCGGCTCTGTGAACTGCTCACTGTCCCGATCGGCTGATGCGAAAGAAATAAACAACATCTCGCCCTTGCGAATACGCTTGCCTCTCAGCTCCACATCCTCCGTCACCCATCGAATGTTACTAACCTCAGCAGGCCCGTTATAGCGTAGAATTTCTTCGATCGCAGAGTGAATAAGCTCAGGTTGACTTTGCAGCCTTTCCTTCTGTTCCGGATGTTCCAGTAAAGCAAGTATGCCGTTCCCGATCAAATTCACCGTCGTTTCATGACCAGCAATAATAAGTACGAATACGAGTGCGTACAACTCATGCTCAGTTAGGACATCCCCTTCGTCCTCTACGCTGATCAGATCGCTGATTAAATCCTCCTGCAGATGGTTGCGTCTTTTTGCAATCAAGTCCTGCAAGTAATCAACGAATGCCATCATCACGGCATCGCTTTGCTCTTCGAATTGTGAATTGTTAAACCCTTCCATAATCACATTGGACCATTCGTGAAATTTATCCTGATCTTCGATCGGAACGCCCAGCATTTCGCAGATCACAATAATCGGCAGCGGGAATGCGAAATCTTTGATAAGATTCATTTCCCCCTTGTCCAGCACCTTATCGAGAAGTTCAGTGCTGATCTCCTCAATCCGCCCTCTGAGTCGTTCGATCATACGCGGCGTAAACGCCTTCTGAATCAGACGACGCAAGCGGCGATGATCCGAAGGATTCACACTCAGCAAGTTGCGGGAAATGATCTCCTTGTGCAGCGGACCAGATGGTCCATTGTTCTCGGCCATGTATGGAGGGTTCGTCACGAAACGCGAGTCATTCAAGACTTCCACAGCGTCGTCGTATCGAGTGATAATCCATGCATAGTGTCCGTTCGGCATGAGAAAACTGTACACCGGGTCTTGATCGCGAACTTCGCTGTAGGCAGGATAGGGATTGCGAATAAATGTTTCGTTCAAAAAATCGATTTTTGACATTGGTTCCCTCCGCTATACGATTTGGGTTCAATCCTTGAAGGTATTAATTGTTTCTAACCGCGTTGTTAAATTGCTGGAGAAGTGAAGTAAGCATCTCCTCCGTCATCGCTCCACCTGAAAACGCCATTAGTGCACGCAGCGGCATGTAACGCATCATCGCCATCATCATATCTGAAGAAACGGCTTCAGAAGGCGCTGCGGATTGAGAGAACATCCCTTGCAGATATTCCAGGATCGGGCGCGTCTTCGGATTCTCCATGAGTTCACCGAGTGTTGTGTTGCGGTGGAACGCCGGCACGAGCTCAGTCGTGGACTTTACGTTAAAGGATGACCTCAGAGCGATATCGCGGGAAGAGCTGCCAATCAGTACTTCGTATTCTCCCGATTCTACATACCAATCGTTCAATTCGGTGTTGTAATAGGCGAAGCTTCGCTTATCCAATGTGAACGAAACCTTTTTCACTTCACCCGGCTCAAGTGCAATCTTGGCGAATTCTTTGAGTTCCTTTTCCGGACGAATCACACTTGAAGCCGCACAGCAGACGTACAGCTGAACAATTTCTTGCCCTGATCGGCTGCCCGTATTCTTCACATTCACGCTTACGTAAACGGTATCTTGGTCTGTAATATCGCTCTTACCTACAGTAAGGTCGGAATAAGCAAACGTGGTGTAGCTTAGTCCGTGGCCGAAAGGGAAGAGCGGTTCAATATCCTTCGCTTCATAGTACCGGTACCCGACGAATATCCCTTCGCGATATTCCACCTGGTCCCCTTCGCCAGGGAAGTAAGGGTGCGAAGGATTCTGCTTCAAGCTCTTCGGGAACGTCTCCGCAAGCTTGCCGCTCGGATTGGCGTCGCCGAACAGTATATCGGCCACTGCTCCCCCGACAGCTTGCCCGCCCAAATACGCCTCCAGTACAGACTTGACCTTCCCAAGCCAAGGCATGACAATCGGCGCACCGTTGCTAAGTACCACTACGATTTTCGGTTGGACCGTCGAGATTTGTTCGATCAGGTATACCTGGTTTGCCGGCAAATCGAGGTGCGTCCGGTCATAGCCTTCCGATTCGTAGCGGTCGGGCAGACCGACAAACAAGACGGCTGTGTCGCAATCCGCAGCCAGTCTCTTGGCTTCTTCCAACTGAGCATCGACCGTATCGTCGCTACCCAGCTCGTACCCTTGCGCATAATGGATATCTGCTCCGCTGCCGGCCAATTTCTTCATTTCATCGAGCATGTTATCCAGCTTCGTCGGGTTAATATGGGAGCTGCCGCCGCCTTGATAACGAACCTGCTCGGCCAAAGCACCGATAATCGCAATCTTGCCGGCTTTTGGCAAAGGAAGCAGGCTATCGTCGTTTTTCAGCATCACCATCGTCTCGCGAGCGGTTTCTCGCGCTAATTGGTGATGCGCTTCCTTGTCATAGACCGCATCGGCTTTTTGGTTATCGACGGCTTTGTAAATAACTGTAAGCAGACGCTCAACCGCTCTGTCCAACGCCTCAACGGAAAGTTGCCCGCTATTCACGGCCGACACAATTTTTTCTTGACCGACGCCGTTGCTGGCCGGCATTTCCAGCTCCATACCGGCCGCTACGCTGTCTGCCGCTTCATTCACGGCCCCCCAGTCGGAAACGATGAACCCTTCATGCCCCCATTCTTCTTTCAGAATGTTCGTGAGCAGTCTCTCATTTTCGGAACAGTATGTTCCATTCAGGCGGTTATAAGCCGACATGACTGTCCAAGGCTGCGCTTTTTTAATGGCTATTTCGAAGCCGGTCAGGTAAATTTCACGCAGCGTGCGTTCATCTACGACCGCATCAGTCGTCATCCGGCGATGCTCCTGGTTGTTCACGGCAAAATGTTTCAGCGATGTCCCTACGCCTTGGCTTTGCACGCCCGCGATATGAGCGGCTGCCAGTTCACCAGTCAGGTAGGGGTCTTCTGAGAAATATTCGAAGTTCCGGCCGCAGAGCGGCGAACGTTTGATGTTCGCACCCGGACCAAGCAGAATGGCGACATTCTCCGCCTGACTCTCCTTACCCAAAGCCTCGCCGACACGGTGGATCAACTCACGGTTCCAAGAGCTTGCCAATCCTGCTGCAGAAGGGAAGCAGGTAGACGGAACGCTTTCGTTCAGCCCCAGATGATCCGCATTTCCCGCCTGTTTGCGCAGTCCGTGCGGTCCGTCCGTCATCATAATGGATGGGATACCAAGGCGGTCAATCGCCTTCGTTGTCCAAAAGGTAGCTCCGGAGCAAAGTCCGGCTTTCTCCTCCAATGTCATGGCGGCTATCAATTCATTGATTTTTCTTCCCATATGGCACTCTCCTCAGCTAATAATCTAGTCAACCGGAATCACTTTGAGGTCCTCGTTCAATCGGTCTATGGCCTCTTCCGACAGCAGCCCCCCGCCGAATTCGATTACGGTACGCAGTGGAACGCCCATTGCATCTTGCAATTGCGGACTATCTTCAAGTATGGGCAGCTCAGTCTGTATTAATTGTTTACATGCGGGATTTTTCCATAGTACGCCCAGTTGAACGTCTACACTATATTCATGAACATCTTCGTTCAACGATAGCTCTTGATTCGAAGCAAATTCACCAAATACATTCTTGATCCAAGCCGTGCACAAACCGAACCATTTGGCAGCATCTGCATCCGCCATAGACCGCAATCCGCCTGAAGTGACAGGCTTCGCAAGGGATAATCCGTGTACGCCATTGCGAAAAATATGCAGCTCGAACGGCACTTTCGCGCGATCCATAGCCGCAGCGAATGCCAACGCATTGTTAACAGGTACAAGCGTATCCGCGAACGTATGGAAGATAAACGCAGGCGGCGTGGAAGCATCGACCTCTTCATCTACGCCTGGCACAGGCGTTGGAAAGATGGCGCTCATCGACGCCAAGATACAAGGATAACCGAGTATCATGGCATCCGGCCTTACTCTCCCCATTGTGCCAAGTGCCGCGGCTAAATGTCCTCCTGCCGAGAAGCCGCAGACTGCCACTTTGTCAGGGTCGATCCCCCAATCGCTGCTGTGCTCCCTGATCAGCTCCAAAGCTTCTTCCGCATCGTGAAGCGGTTTCGGGAATGCAGCATGTTGATTGACGGAGTATCTTAGCACGAACGCTTGATATCCTTCCGCCAGGAAGGCCATGGCAACCGGTTCGGCTTCCCTATCCGAACAACCCCGGTACGCACCGCCTGGAAGTATAAGAATGGCCGGCCGGATGTGGGTGTTCGGCATCTCTTGCGATGAATCCAACAGATAGGCCGTTAATGTAACATTTTCATTGGTTAGCAGTTGGGTGAAAGTTCTCATCTATTTTCCCTCTCGAACGTGATAATTTTATCCGATAGTCAACGCCATAAGCTGCTCATCCAACTCGTCGAGCATGCTTGCTTCCATCGGATAATAGGCCGCCAATTCACGGAGCGATGCGTCTCCGATCTGTACGAGGATGTCTGCATTAAGCTCCATGCCGGGAGGAAGAAGGCTTTGAATCAAGGCTGCGGCGCCTTCATGGCTAATCAGCTCGATCAGCGGTGTCTTAGTGCTAAGCTGCTTGATATAACTTTTAGTTGGCGCATAGTGAATGATATAGCTGCCGCTGGACAGTTCCAGCTGCGTTTCTTCACCTAGCTGAACGCCGGCGATCAAGCTCTCACTTACGTTCTTGCCGTTAATCTCGACCGCTGTCATGTCCGCATAAGGCAATCGAACGTTTGCTTCTGCATTGAACGGTATTACGAAATGGAATGTAAGATGTCCTTTATCACTAAATGTCCACTCGCTTTTAAATAATCCTGCCGCCGACTCCACCCCCGCCTTGGCCCACTTTAAACGGAAATCCGGTTGCGGTGCTAGTTCTACACGACGGAAGCCCGGCGCTTCTTCGACTGGATTGATCCCCGCAACCGTGCGGTACATCCATTCCACAATCGCCCCGTACGCATAGTGGTTAAGCGAATTCATTCCCGTACTACTTATTTTGCCGTTCGGCATAATTGAATTCCAGCGCTCCCATATCGTCGTTGCCCCCATTTTTACAGCATAGAGCCAGCTCGGATAGTCATCATTTAACAGCAGTGTATAGGCAAGGTCATTACATCCGTATTCCGAAAGAACGCGATTCAAGTACGGGGTACCAACGAAGCCGGTCTTCAGGTGATTGCGATCGATCTTGAGCCGCTTGCGAAGCCCATCAACTACTCTCGTTTTGTAAGCGTCCGGAACCAGATCCATGAATAAGGCCACCGCATAAGCTGTTTGCGTATCGAGAGCGAGCCGCCCGCTTTTCGTGAAAAATTCGACTTCAATAGCTGCTTTCACTTCATCCGATATGCGCCCATAGTAGTCTGCCAACTCGTCTTTCCCGAGCACTCTTGCCGCTTTCGCCGCCAATTGCGAGGAATAACGATAATAGGCCGAAGCGATAAAGTCCGTGTCGGTTCCGCCCATCGGAGAATCTGGATTGCTTCCGTCAAGCGCCAACCAATCGCCGAAATGGAAGCCAGTCGTCCATAGTCTCCGTCCACCGGATTCTTCATCCGCACGGATAATAAAGTCGACCCAACTTGTCATACTCTCGAATTGCTGTTCCAGAATGGCTTTGTCACCGTAATGGAGGTATACGTTCCATGGAATAATGGTCGCCGCATCTGCCCAGGCGCTGGAGCCGCCTCCCTGCACATTAGCAGCTGGAACGACCATCGGAACCATGCCATTCCGATCCTCTTGCTCACGGCCCATATCGTATCCGTATTTGCTGAAGAAGGCATACGTGTCCATGTTGAAATTTGCCGTGCCGGAGAACACCTGTGCATCCCCCGTCCACCCCATTCTTTCATCCCGTTGCGGGCAGTCCGTCGGAATATCGAGGAAATTGCCTTTCTGTCCCCACAACGCATTTAGGAATAAACGGTTTACGAGTTCATTGCTCGTTTCAATGGTTCCGATCTCCTCCATATCGGAGTAAAGGACGCACCCGGCGAAGTCATCTAGATTCAGTTCGCCTGGCCAGCCTTCAACCTTTACATATCGGAAGCCATAGAACGTGAAATACGGTTGCACGAATGCTTCTGAGCCATCAGCTGTATATTGATATTCCGCCTTGGCAGTACGCAGGTTCTCACGATAGAAGTTGCCATCTTGCAGCACTTCGCCATGCTGGAGACGGATGACGGTGCCTTTGGGAGCGTTGGTATGGAATCGCATCCAACCGACCATATTCTGCCCCATGTCAAGTACGGTTTCACCTGCCGGAGTATGAATGACTTCGATCGGCTTACGTTCTTCTTTAATGACAACAGGCAAGCTAAGCCGTGCTTCTAACCGGTCGTAACCGATCGCGCCTTCGCGGACAGCGAAGGTTTCCGATGATTCGAATGTCGCATCGTAAACTTCACCGTCATAAAGATTGCCGTCCATCACTTTGCTCTTGGTTGCCTTCCAGTCCGTATCAGATGAAATAACAAATTTCGATCCGTCAGAGTACGTTACAACGATTTCACACAGAAGGGCGAACTCGTTTCCGTACATCTCAGCCGAATGTCCGTCGAAGCCGAATCTTCCTTTATACAATCCGTTACCGAGACTGACTGCTACTTGGTTCTCGCCTTGCTGCAGCAATTCCGTCACATCATAAGTTTGATACTGCAGCCATTTCTGGTAAGCGTTAAAATGGGGAGCGAGGTACTCGTCACCGGCTTTCTCGCCATTGATTTCCATTTCATACAATCCCAATCCGCAAACATATGCACGTGCAGACGCGATCGGCGCACTTAACTCAAACGATCTCGCAAGGACCGGATGAGTGTCCTTGTCCAACTCTGGAACAATCCATTTGGCGACCCACGGTTCGTCCAGCTTCGCAGTCTCGAACCACGCGGTCTCGCTGACGGCATGATCACCGTTATCCGCCCACACTTCCACTCGCCAGTAATAACGGGTTCGCGGTTGCAGTGCAATCGATAGTTCAAACGCGATACTATCGATATCCTCTCTCTTGCCGCTGTCGTAAAGAACGGTTGTAAATTTATCATCCAAGGCGACCTCGTAACGCGCGGCGATCTGTTTCTTTGCGTCCGTCTCATTCACGACATATGATAATCGCGGTTTGTCAAGCGCGAATCCTATCGGATTGACAATACGGTTGGTTTTCAATCGAGTGATTCTCATAATCATATTCCTCTCTTTGCAATTCAGATTTCTTAACTAAAGATAACAAAACCTCATTCTGAAAAACTATGTGAAATCACGCCATTTTCATAACGCTCCCAAGCGATTGTGAAGCAGCCGAAACGCTGCTGGCGTCGTACCGAAATGATCCTTAAACAACCTGTAGAAATAATTCATATCATAGATGCCGACCTTTTCAGCGACAGCCTGAACGCTCCAATCGGTATATTGAAGCATTCCGCAGCTGTGGAGCATTCGAATTTCTTGCAGCATTCGTACATAGGATCGTCCGGTAAGGGATTTAAACAAGCGTTGAAAATTCCGGGTACTCATGGAAACGAACCGACTGATTTCCGTTATAGGAAGCGGGTTCACGAATCGGAATCCCATATGTTGGACTGCTTGGTGAATCGGAACCTCATTACTTTCAACACAATTCAAATCCGTCTTCTGTGGTTTGGTTTGAAGCAGTACGATCAGCTTCTTCCATAACGTCAAAAGCCCCATGGGAGCTTCTATTTGCTTCTGTTGTTCTGTAAGCATACCGTCCAGAAGCTGCTTGAATTCGTCACCAAGCTCGCGGTATACCCGCCAATGATTAATCTGACACAACTCCGCTGCGTCCAGCATATCGGGATAAAATAAGCAATTGATAAGCTTTAGCGGTCGTTCACCTGTTAACTCCTTCGGCTGGAATACGTGAGATACGTAGGCAGGAATGAGAAACAAGTCGCCTTTGGTCACGCTCAGAGTACTTTCACCGATATAGTGCAGTCCCTCTCCCTCTGTAACATAAGCGACTTCGATACAATCATGCTGATGTCTCATCAGATAAGGTGCCTCTTCAGTCAATGCCGTATGGATCGGTACATTGTCCTTGATGAAAAAACTTCCGGGAAATATTGGATAATCCATTCTAACGCTCCTCTCATCAGCAAACGTAATCTACTAACTGATGATGTCTTTTCTACGCTCCAAGTCGTCCAAGATGTGCGTATATTGTTTTTCCAGGGAGTAGAAGAACAGTAGTACGGCAATACATGCATAAATGACCAGCGGTATATAAATATTAAAAATAATGATCATCTGCTTGGTGGACTCCATCTGAACCGTTGCCCCTTCCTGGTAATGACCCCAGGCCAGCAGCCAGCCGATTAAAGCAGTCCCGAATGCGGTGCCGATTTTGCCAAAGAAGCCGCTAACGCTATTCGTTAGTCCGACGATGCGCTGTCCATGCTTCCATTCTCCGTATTCGATCGTATCCGCCATAAGCGGCGAAAGCACAATCATAAGCGGAATCATCCCGAAGGCTTGGATCAAGGAGCCGATGAGGCCGATCGTAACACTCGCAGGATCGATGATACGCAAGAGCAACCCGAATATCCCGATAATGAGCCCAAGGATAGCCGTATTGCGTCTTCCGATTCGCTTGATCGCCGGTCCAGAAAGCAAGAAAACGACGATGACGGGTATAAGACCGATACCGCCCATGATGCTGACCAGATTGACATCGCCCCAAATGTATTTGGCATAATACATCCCGGCAGTACCGGATAACGCAAACAAGATACTGGCTAACATGCTGGAAGCAGCGATGATAAGCCAGAATTTGTTCGTGAACAACAATCGGGTCCCTGCCCATAAGGACAACGACTTCTTGACCTCACCCAGCTCCTTCAGTTGTTCTGTATTGTACTTCTCCTTCGTCGTACGGAAGGCGATATAAATACCGATGGAGGCAACAGCTCCGAATATCGCAGCGAGCAGCATCCAATCCTGCTTTCCGCCTCCCATCGCGTTTACCATCGGAATGAATCCGACTGCCACAACCATCCCTGCCAAATATCCGAATCCCGAACGAAAGATGCCCATGAGAGATCGATCTGCCGGGCTTCTTGTCGTTAATACCATTAAGCTTACATAAGGAATGGAAAGTGGTGTATATACGCCTATAAAGAACAAGATATTGGTAGCGACCGCAAAGACAACCTTCACTCCGGGATCCGCATCAGGTACCGAGAACAGTAGTAAAATCGATACAAACATTGGAATGACCATCCACAACAGCCATGGGCGCGCTTGCCCATGCTTGGACCGTGTCCGGTCGACGAGAACCCCCATCCCTACATCAGCCACAGCGTCCAGCGCTTTGGTCAACAGCATGATCGTCCCGACCAACCCAGCAGAAACCCCGGCGATATCCGTATAGTAATAGGTGATCATCCCAAGCAGGCCGGTTGAGATATTTAGGGAGAATTGCCCCATTGCATCTCCCGCTAAAGCTTTATTCGATAGCTCTCTTTCCATATTCAGTCCTCCATAGTAGCCTTCTCTGTTATACAATCCAAGTGTACAAAACTCTGATGCAGCGTTATATAGCTCAATCTAAAGGTTGTATAGTCGAATCTTAACTTCAGAAATTTGGTGGGAATATCTTTTAAAATTCGCTTGAGGAAAACGCCATCGCCACTGTCTTTTTTTTTCTTATGACAACCCATTTACACTCAAGGGGAATAAATCCGTCAATTGGTTTAATTATCTTCAAAAAAAATAAGCGCCCTTTTCAGGATGCTTTAATCAATTCTTTTTATGGATCGCGGAAACTCGATACTATCGCGTTAAGCAGTATCACTTACATTCAGCTATTTTGTGAATGATTCATCATCATTTCATCGTCTGGTGAAGAGGACGACAAATCCTTATATTGGATTCTATCGCTCTGAAATGGGATATTACATCATCAGGAGTAATCATCGTAGCCGGTCCAACTTCATGAGTCACCAAATCCTGAAGGGATTCCTTCAAAAAATTCAGCTCTTTCCCTTGAACAAGCGTATCGAAATAAACAGAAAATGCCTCATTATTGAGTTCAGGTTCATATCTCCATGGAAGGATTTGAATATCTTGGAAATCGACAAAAATCTCCTCAATGCGCTTAAGGTTATCTGCCAAATTCTTTGAAATGGGGTATTACACACGTTGCTTAAGAATATGCATTTTTTCTTCATAGACCACTTCTTCGTACATATATATGTAAGAGCGTAAACGAAAGGGTGTGTAAAATTGTTGAAGATCTGTATCGCTCGTCATGCCGATACGCTTCGAATTATCGCTCGGAAAAATCATGTTGAACTGGAGCATCTGCTTTTACTTAATCCGCAGATCATCGATCCAGATATAAATCTTGTTAACAAACAAGTAAGACTTCCCGATCTTGCCCTACCGACAAAAAGTATGGAGAAACTTAAGGATGAATGGATTCCCTTGACTTCCCTAGATGAGATGCAAAGCAAAGACTATGATGTCCTTATTGTCGGTACCGGAGCTGGAGGAGGGGCTGCTTTGTGGAGAATCATGCAACAATTGAGACACAGCGGCAAACGCATCGGCATTATTGAAAGAGGCAGTCTATTAATACCGACTCATGCGCTTAATATTGCTACTATGGACTTCCAGCTTTACGAAAAATATATAAACAATGTTTTTACAAGCAATCCCGATGTACCATTCCCCCAACTCTATGCCCTTGGCGGCAGAACCTTGTTCTGGGGAGTGGCTTGTCCACGCATGCCTGTTTCAGAAATTATAGACTGGCCCGTCTCGCTTCAAGAAATGGATTTTTATTATAACCTTGCAGAAAAGGTCATGAGTGTAACACAGAACTTTACTAAAGGAGCCTCACTCACACAAATTCTTCTAAATTGGCTGCAGCTGAATGGATTTCCAGAATCAATCGATACCCCTATGGCCTTAAATTTGGAAACATTGGCATATGAGACGCTCAGTTCAAACGTCTATTTCAGTTCCATTATTTTCTTAGCAAAGGCTATGAGTTACTCTCCTTTCGACTTGGCCATAAATAGCCGAGCCGTCAAGGTACTCACAGAAAATAAAAAAGCCGTAGGCGTTAAAGTCATGTCGGAAGATAAAAAAAGCTATTTTCTAAAAGCAAAAAACGTGATCCTATCTGCAAGCACATTGGGTACGACGCAAATCCTGCTTAATTCGGGGATTGAAGGGACAGCAATTGGCCATTATTTAAGCGGGCATTCCAAGGTCTCTGCCATGGGAAAAGTAAAACGTGACGAATTTCCGGAGAGCTTGGGACCTCTTCTCATACTAACTCCTGGAACCGAACGTCGCCCCTATCAAATACAATTTAGTGGACCCATTTATATGAAGAGTGGCCAGGATACTGTAGAGCCATTGAGCAAAGAATTGAACCTTTCTATTTTGGCTTATGGAAGGATCGAATCTCGGTTTGACAATTATCTAAGCCTTAACCCGCAGAGACCTGATGAATATGGGGTACCGGAGCTTCAGATGCATTTTACTTACAGCGAACGGGATCGCCTCGTCATTCAGCAAATGGGAGAAGCGGTGAAGCAGGCATCCAATGCAATGAAAGTTCCCTTGATGTCGAATAACGGTGAAACAATTCTCTTTCATCCGTATGATTTCGGCTCGCATGAAATGGGGACCTGCCGTATGGGAGATGATCCTATGACCTCGGCAACCAATCGTTATGGTCAAATCCATGGTGTACAAGGCCTTTATGTTGCAGATAACAGTATCCTTCCGACAAGCGGTACAGCCAATCCGACGCTCACTACCGTTGCCCTTGCCATTCGCACAGCCGATTTTATTGTCCAACAATTGAAATAACTACGTTTTTGAAGGAACGACGCCAATAGACCGAAGATATTCCAGACTCATTTTTACACTTTCCAACGGATGCGGACTTTGATCACGCTCTACGAAGTAATACTTGACACCAACTTCATTCAACATACGAAAAATCGGGGGCCAATCGATCGTACCGCTGCCAACATCAGCGAAGTCCCCGCTTTGATCCATATCTTTGATATGAATGAGCGAAACGCGGCCTTTATATTTTTGAAGGGTGGCTTGCGGATCCAGTCCCGCCTTCTTCACATAATAAAGATCGAGTTCCAATTGCATAAGATCACTACCTACATGCTCCAACAAACGGTCGACGAAATAATGTCCGTCTTTTTTTTCAAACTCGTAATCATGAGGATGATACAAGAGCTGAAGACCATGACGCTGAAGCTCTTTTCCAAAACTTCGAAGAGATTTAATAAGCACTTGAATTTTGGAATCATCGTTGAAAGTCTCTTTGGGAGATGTGACCACGATATACTGCGCGCCAATGGCCTTAGCGTATTTGATTTGTTCATTGAAATCATACTCGACGCCGCCTAAAGTAGATATCGCCTTTAAACCAAGAGTGTCTAAGTACTTTTTCATTTCTGAAGATGATATTTTTTCATAACCTGCAAACTCTACTACTTTATATCCCATATTTGCTATTTTCTCTAGTGTGCCATAAAAGTCGTTTTTGGTTTCATTACGCAATGTATACAATTCTAATCCTGGAGGGAAATGAGACATATCCCACATTTGGTTGCCCAATCTCCGAAACTTCACCTTAATTCCCCCATAACATCAAGTTAAATTATTATATGTCTCAGATCCTCTAGAACATACTAAGTCGATATATGTCAACTTTCAGATTGTGTGTATTTGCAGAAAAAAAAGTCACGTTTTTCACGCGACTCTTAACTTCCGCTTTGCGCTGAAAAATGAAAAGACTGCTCAGCGGCAGCCTGTGGTATTGGCGGTCATTTACGATTATCATCGCTTCTGTTCAAATCCCCGATGAATGAGAAAACCTGTTCGTCCGTCAGCGGAATTAATGGAAAACGTGCGAAACGGAGAAGAGGCATTGAACCGAACATGTATAGGAACTCCTCCGTTCCAATCGTTTGCTTCATTCCTTCAAAGAGTGCCTTCAGCATAGGAGGACAGCCTCCCATTCATAAATGTAGGAATCGATATTCAGTGGGATTGGGGTCGGGTTGATCGATTGAAGTGTAATCTTTTGACTCAAACGGATATCTCTTAAGGAGGTCCCGACTGCGATCTCGAATTCACCCGGTTCCATATACCAAGCCTTCAGCGTATCGTGATAGAACGAGAAACCCCTTTCGTCAGAGTAAAGAAGACTTCAACTTCCTCCCCAGGTTGCAAGGCTACCTTCGTAAAAGCCTTCAACTCTCGAATCGGGCGTCTTAAACTACTTTCCTTATCCTGTACATAAAGCTGGACAATCTCCTTACTAAAGCGATTTCCGACATTTTTAATCTTCAAAGTGACTTGAACAGCGATTTCTTCTTCTTTGTTATCGGCTTGTACATTCAAATCGGAATACTCAAATGTGGTATACGACAACCCGAAGTCAAATGGATATCGAACGTCCAACTCTCTCTGCAGCGCATGCCCATTCACTTTCCCCCGGAATGTATCGCACACTTCCCCAAGCTCCAAAATGGCACCCGAGAACGAGTCCAAAACGAGCATGAGTTGCTTTCCAACCGAAGCGCCGACATGCTTGCGGGCAGCAGTAACCGCTGCCAGCTTGCAGGCACGTTCGACGTCGACGGTTTCCGATGCAGGGATTTGCCCCTGATACGAACCGGTAAAGCAGAGCGTACCTACGTGAAGGCCCTGTCTACAACGAGGGTCGTCTCTATCCCTGATAGCGGGAGTCGTGATCGGCCAAAGCGGTCCCACGGTGAAATCGAGTTGAAAATCAAGTGGAATTGCCGCTTCCAGAGCTTCCTTCATTCTGCACAGTCTCCTTTAAGAGTGAAAAGTTAATGCAGCTGGGTCATATTCTTTTTGCTTTTTGCTTGAGAGGTAATCTTGATTTTCCCAATAAACGGGCAGATGACAAGACCGACTACAACAAACCCGAGAGACCAGAGAAATACCGAATGAAGTGAATCAACTAGCGCTATTTTCATAACAGGAACCACATTATCGAGGAATACTTTCGGCATTTGCGCAATAGAACTCGGACTTAATAATGACGAGAACAACTGCTGCGGATCACGATCAACTTGGGAGATGATGCTCTCGATCGCCGGGTCTTTCTCAGGCAATCGATTCAAAACGGGAATCAAACGATTGGTCAGCAGACTGCTGGACTGAATATTCATAATAGCTCCAAGAACGGTCATCCCGAAGGTTCCGCCGATTTGACGAAAGAACGTGCTGGAAGAGGTTACGATTCCTAGATCAGTTTGCGGATAGCTTTCTTGCAGGGCTACAGTTAATCCTGGGAACACCAGCCCCATCCCTAGCCCCAATATAAACATAATCATCGTAGTGGTTAACGTACTTGTATCCATGCCCATCCTTGCGAGAAAGACAAAACCAATCGCCATGATCAATAAGCCAACCACCATCTGCAAGCGAATACCTGTTTTTTGGATGATTAAGCCACTAAGGATACTCGCACCAATCAGGGTTAGGGTAAGCGGCATCATGATAGTTCCCGTTGCCGATGGACTGATTCCCAGAATTCCCTGCATGAATAAAGGGACAAACATCATCGCTCCGAACATCCCTACACTCATCAGAAACCCGATCGCATTGATCAATGTAAACGTACGATCTTTAAAAAAACGCATGGGTAGTATGGGCTCTGCCGCCTTCGTCTCTACCCAAACAAATGCCAGGATAAAAAGAATCGAAACGGTTAACAAGCCAATAATTTGCCATGAACCCCAAGCGAACTCTTTCCCTCCGAAGGTTAAGGTGAGAAGTAAACCGACAACCCCTATGATCATCGTGAACATGCCTGCCACATCAAAACGAACAGCTTCCACCGAACGATGCTTCGGAAGCGCCGCGGCAATCAGGATCGTAGCGACAATCCCCACGGGTAAATTAATATAAAATACCCATCTCCAGTTCAAGCTATCGACGAGTAAGCCTCCTACTTGAGGTCCAATGACACTGGATAGTCCAAAAAGCGCTCCAAAAATCCCCTGCCACCGTGCTCTTTGAGTACCTGTAAAAAGATCACCGACAATGATCATGGCCATTGGCATCATGATTCCCCCGCCAATCCCTTGTAGCGCTCGAAAAATGATTAGTTCGGTCATATTCTGGGACATTCCGCATAAAGCGGAGCTGATAATAAAGATCATAAGGCCAGTAACATAGACCATTTTCCGACCGATTAAGTCTGACAATTTTCCCGCAATCGGAACAATTACCGTTGAGGTTAACATGTAGGAGGTCGTTAACCAAGTCATCAATCCCAGTCCCCCGAGCTCCCCAATGATTCTTGGCATCGCGGTACCAACAATCGTTCCATCCAATGCTCCAAAAAGCATCGCGATGAATAAACCTGCAAGTAGTAGTCCCTGATGCTTAACTTCATGTTTCGTTACCGGTTGTGATAATGCTTGAGCGGACTCCACAATATTCATCTCCTGTCTTTCACATGCATACCCATACCCTATAAATCTCTCTTCATTAATATAATAAGACAGCCGTATCGAAAACTATGTGGAATCGCGCCACTTTCATCAGCTTCCGCCTCAACCTAAAGAAGTCCCGCCCCTTTCTTCGAAAGGGCAGGACTTCTTTAACCTTAAGCGGTCCGTTTATTCCTATTCCTTAACAGCCCCAATGACGATTCCAGCCGTGAAGAAACGTTGCAGCACTGGATAAATGGCGAGGATCGGCAGAGCACCGATCACAATTTGAGCGGACATAAGTGCTTGAAAATTGGTTTGAGCCAATTCTTTGGCATTATTGGAATTCACATCAGGCATGGCTATGATGGATTTCAGATAAGTGGCAAGCGGCACATGATTGGATTTCATATAGATGCTTCCGGCCAGCCATTCGTTCCAGTCGTTCACGATCAAAAACAACCCGACCGTCGCCAAGACTGGAAGAGACAAGGGCAAGAAAATCTTGCTAAATACGATCCAATGATTCGCACCGTCCATAAAAGCAGCTTCCTCCAGTTCTTTGGGGAGGGCTTTGAAGAAATTCATCACGAGAATCAGATTGAAAATGCTGACGGCCCCGGGAAGCACCAGCGCCCAAATGGAGTCGTACAGCCCGATCTTCGTTACCAGTAGATATGTGGGAATCATTCCGCCGTTAAACAGCATCGCGACAACGAAAAATCCGACGAAGAATCGATAACCTCCGATCCCGTCGCGCCCTCCTCCTTTGGACATGACATAAGCAGCCATACACGTGATCGTTAACCCGATGACAAAGCTGAGAACGATTCTTTCCACCGAAACGATAAAGGATCGATATAGTTCAGGGTTTCCAAGCGCTTTCTTATAGGAAAACAGTGTGGGTTCAATAGGCCAGAATGTAACATCATGTGCGGCAACCGCAGATGCGGAACTAAAGGAAACGGCAACAACGTGAATCATTGGGATTAGACACAGTAAAGCAAGTAGACTTAAGAAAATAAAATTGGCGCCCTGAAAGATTCTGTAGCCTGGACTTATAGCATGCATGGCGATTCTCTCCACTCTTAAAATATTTTGTAGCCCGCAAACTTCCCGGCGATTCGATACGAGGTAATAATCAACACAAGGCCGACGACGGATTTGAAAAGTCCAATCGCGGTTGAAACACTAAAGTTTCCACTAATGAGACCCATCCGGTATACGAAAGTATCTATAATATCACCTGTCTGATAAACAAGCGGATTGTACAAATTGAAAATTTGATCGAAGCCAGCATTCAATACCTGACTGAGCGACAAGGTAACCACGACGACCAATGTCGGGACGATCGATGGGATGGTGATATTTAGCGTTTGTTTCCACCTGCCTGCACCATCGATTTCAGCTGCTTCATATAACGCAGGATTAATACCTGCAAGAGCAGCTAGAAATAGAATCGAACCATATCCAAATTCCTTCCAAATTTCGGTTGCAACCATGGTCGCTCGAAAAAAACGATTATCGCCAAGAAAGAAGATCGGCTTCATCCCCAACACGTTCTGCAGAAATTGGTTCACTAAACCGCCGTTCGGGGCCAATAATTCCATAAACACGCCGCCTAGAACAACCCATGATAAAAAGTGTGGCAGAAACACAATCGTTTGAACAGAATTTTTCATGAATTTATTTCGTGCTTCGTTAAGTAAGAGTGCAAAGGTAAATGTTGCAATGGTTCCAAAGACGATTTTCAGCACAGCTATGATGAACGTATTCCATATGACTTGCTTGCTATCTGGGTAAGTAAACAAAAACTTGAAATTGTCCATGCCCACCCACTTTGAATGAAGGATCCCTGTATAAGGCTTATAGTCCTGAAAGGCCATGACAACCCCGCCCATCGGAACATAAATAAAAATTACCGTAAAAATAACTGCCGGTAGCAGCATCAGATATAACTGCCAGCTGTCGCCTCGTCTATTTACCTTCTGTAAGGCTTCCATATCTACCACTCCCACTCACATTATTAAGAAAGGGCAGGCAAGACACTGCCTGCCCCATTATTATTTTACGGAACTGTACCAATCGTTTACTTCTTTAGTGAGCTGATCGCCACCAGAGGATTGCCACTTCTTAACGAAGTTATCAAATTCGTCGATCGGAACTTTCGAGTAAATAATTTGATTAAACGTATCAAGCTCTAACTTTTTCAAAAATTCCCCACGGGAACTTTGAGTGGATGTTGTTGGTCCCGTAAATAGATTAGGTAAGTCTGAACCTTTTTGATCAATCGTAATTAAAGTTGCTTTTCCTTGTATGCCTTGCAACGGGTCTTTAGGGTTAACACCATTCGCATTGGTGAATGCGATGTCATTGGGGGTTAAAGTCTCCCCTTTGGCGATCTTCTTCGACACTTCAACAAATTTGGACATGGGTTGCGGCATACTACCTTGAAGCGTATATTTCATCGTTTGTACTTGCCCGCCAGGAATTTTATCGTTGTCAAATACCGCTTTACCATCTTGGATAACATAATCATAGTTCTCTTGGAAGCCTTTCAGCACAAACGGATCATTTGAGCTGCTAGCATCCCACAATGTATTCATATAATAAAAGAATGCTTCAAGCGCCTCTTGCGAGATATCTTTGCTGATGACAAAACCGCCATTGAATGGATCGGATACGGTTTGACCCTTTTTACCATCAGGTCCCACCGGAAATGCATACGGTTCATAATCGGCCTTCGGGTCTTTCGCATACACCATGGAACCTGGATACGCTGGGAACCAGTTTGCCCCGGCTACAATGCCTACCTTGGCTGAAGCTACGTTCTCAACGATTTTATTCCAATCGTGAAGTGCAATATCATCAGCAATATATCCCTTGTCCTTCCAATCCTTTATCTTTGCAAGAGCAGACTTGACACTAGGTTGCGTGGAGCCAAATGCAAGCTTTCCATTCGTATCTTTGGTCCATTGATCAGGTATACTACCGAAAGCGCCGAACAGCCAAGAGATGTCGCCAACAGGATATCCGACGATTTGATCTTTTATTGCAAAATCAAGCGCCATTGTATCCTTTTTTCCATTACCGTCTGGATCTTTATTCGTAAAAGCGTCCATAATCGTCTCTAGGTCAGATAAAGATTTCGGAGCCTGAAGTCCCAGCTTGTCCATCCAATCCTTGCGGATCCAAAGAACCGATTCGGAAGTAGTGGTTGCTTGAAGCCGCGGGATCGCCATTTTTTGTTTACCCCGTTGGAAAGGCAACCATGCATCAGGCTGTTCGGCCACAGCATCCTTCCAAACTTTCCCTGCATATTTATCAAATGCACTGTCTACTGACATCACTTTTCCGGATTCAATGAACATATTCAGTGTATCTTTACTTGTGGTAAAAATGACATCCGGGAGCTTGTCTCCAGACGAAAGCATCAATTTCAGCTTCGTGTCGTAGGAAGCATCAGACATTTGAGACGACCAGAGCGTTTTGATATCAACCCCGAGTGTATCTTTCGCCCATTTGGTATGAGTGTTATTTTCAAAAGTCTCTCCATTTTTGAACTTTGCTGTGCTGTCAATTCCTCTCACCGTAGTAAGCGTGACCGGCGGATCAATCTTTCCATTCACAATATGGAGTTTGGAACCAGACGGATTTGCCGATGCTGAAGCAGAAGGCGTTGTCTCCGAAGTATTGGAACTACAGGCAACAATGGATCCCAAACTCATGACAACAACAAGGGACGATGCTGCAAATTTTAATTTCTTAGCCATTCATGTAACCCCTCTCATTTTCTGTGTGCCTTGCTTCCTCATTATAAGACGGAACCAACTACCTCGATATAACGCAAAACAAACATCACATAGCTCATTATTAACTTCAGTTGTTTTATTCTTACATCCTAACTACAATGAAGTTATTCCATTGTTGAAAGGAATGTCCATATGAGAAAAAGAAGCAGCACCTTCTATAATATGATCTTTCTTACACTGTTTCTATTTGCTTGTATCTTATCCATTTACTCCTATTCCATTAATTCCAGTTTGGATATTGTTCGGAAGGACATCCAAAATAACAGTCAGAACCAACTAAAATTCGTCATGAATACCATGGACCATAATATCGAACAATTAAACATGCTAATTAATGCACTTGATAAGGATCGAACCGTTTCTCTGCTGCCATCTATAGACGCCATGGATTCCTATGATCAAATTAAGCTGCAGCAGGACCTTTCTGAGAAAATGAACCTACAGAGCTTTTCGGAGGGTTGGAATAACCAACTCGCTATTTATTCCCCTATCCTTCAAAAATGGATCGGATCACCTATAACGAAAGATCCACCTTTAGCATCTGCAGCACTGGATTGGAACATGGATTCCGCCCAAACCAATTTTATTAAATATATAAAAGAACCGGATTTTTGGATCCAAGTTTCCTTTCCTAAGAGAAACATGTCATCTCTGCTCGACAGTACGAAAGTTGAACGTCATAGTGATCCATTTTTTTATACCGCAGAAAAAAAAACAATTTTTAATTCAAGCTCGGATCTAACGATTGCTAACCAGATTATCGAACTAATTGGCAAACAGGAATTAGGTGCACAGGGCAGCGAGATTTTCACCATCAATCATCAAAACTATTTTGTACATTATGTACAATCACAAACCATGAAATGGTACATGGTCGATTATACGCTATTAGATGAAGCGCTAAGCCCTATTGTTAAATCAAAAAACTTATTTTATTTGGCATGCTTTGTACTTTTGATTTCCGTCATTGTCATCTCACTCTTTCTTTACCGCAAAGTACAAATTCCATTAACCGATCTAATGAAAGGTGTGCGGTTCCTGAAGCAGGGAAACTTTTCTTTCCGGATCAATCGAAACGTTGGTAATGAGTTCAGTTACCTGTATGATAACTTTAACGAAATGGCTGAACAAATCGAAGAATTGATCGAAAAAGTATATAAAGAAAAAATCATATCCAGGGAAGCTTTGTTAAAGCAGCTTCAAGCCCAGATCAATCCTCATTTTCTCTACAATTGTCTCTTTTTCATCAATAATATGGTTCGATTGGGAAATACGGATGCGATTACCGCTATGACGCAAAATCTGGCAGAGTATTTTCGGTATACGACTCGTATGGATGAAACCATGACCACACTACAGAAAGAAATGGCTGTTATTGAAAAATACTTGGCCATTCAAAGCTTGAGGATGGATCGTTTGAATTACGACATCCAAATTCCGGCTGAGATGAATGGTATACTCATACCTAAATTACTCCTTCAACCTCTGGTTGAAAACAGCATTATACATGGGATTGAGAAAAAACAAGCGGCAAGCATGGTTAGAATTGTTGGCTGCGAAGATGAGGGCACCTATCGAATAACGGTTGAGGATGATGGGAAAGGTTTGACAGAGGATCAAATAAAAGGTTTGCTGCAGAAAATCAAACTACCCTTGGATGAATCCATGGGGTGCGCATTATGGAACATACAGCAACGCTTACAAATTTATTTTACCAGCCCATCCGGGATTGAGATTTCAAAAAGCCCTTTAGGCGGCTTATGTGTCACCTTATTTTGGAATAAGACTACTGTAAATGGGAGTGAGCCTAATGTACCAATTATTAATCGTTGATGATGAGAAATCAGTGGTGGATAGTCTGGCACTAACGATTCCTTGGTCCGACTATGGCATAGAGGAAGTTCACCGGGCTTATTCCGCCGCGGAAGCCCTTGAAATCGCCGGACACCAAGCGATTGATATTATGATAACGGATATCAGAATGCCTGAAATGGACGGGCTAGAACTCATCGAGCACATCAATCTATTATCTAAGAAAATGAAGTGCATCATTCTTTCTGGTCACGATGATTTTCAATATGCGCAAAAAGCACTCCAATCGAATACATTTAATTATTTACTAAAGCCTGTCATTATTGAAGAACTAATTGAAACCGTTCAGAAAGCAATGGATGTTATTAAAGCAGAATGGGAGGAAATCAGCTCTTATCAGCGCATCCAATATACCTTAAAGTCTAATTTCCCCTTGCTGCGGGACCAACTGCTTAATGACATAATGAATAATAAACCTATGTTTCCGCACATCCTTAAGGAAAGACTTCAGATGCTTGGTCTATCTTTCCAGGCTGGTGACTTCTTCATCATGATGCTAGTACGGTTGGAGGAAGACTTCTCCGGCTACGACCTACAGTCCCTCTCCTTGCTGGAGTATGCAGTCACCAACATTGCTGAGGAAGTATTCAGCGACATCTTCGAGCTGTGGCACGCTACATGCGACCAAGGATATCTCATTTTTCTGATTAAGAGTTCCAAGCCTGATTCCGAAAAGCTAATTCATTCCTTGGCGTTAAAAGTACAAAATCATGTGGAAACGTTCTTGAAGGGGAGTATATCCGTATTCGTTGGCAGTCCAAGCCTATTTCCTCAGGATATAACTGCTTCTTATCAGAGGGCTGTCCTTTCCATAAACCGTAATGTCGGCAAACATAAAAGCTATTTCCTGACGTCTCATGATGAAATCCATAACGATAAAGATTTTATCCTCATGAATGTTGATGAGCCCCCTCATCTCAATCATTTATTGAATTCAAGCAGTTGGGATGAAGCCTTGGTGAAAATTGCGCGCATCCTTCATATCGCTGAAACAGAAAAAGAATTAAGCTATGACCAGCTTTTCTCTATTTTCCTTTATCTTTCTTCCGCATTTTCATTGGTGCTTCAGAAGGAGAAAGGCAACCTGCAAGAGCAGTTGGGAGAAGACTTCGATTTGTTTCTACGCAAAGCAGGATTTTTAACTAGTCAACGATTGTACATGTGGGCAGAGAATGTTATCGGATTAATGAAAGAAAACTCATCGAAGATTATAGAGGATTCTCATCAACAAATCACAGCAAAAATAAAAGCCTATATACACGAGCATCTGGCAGAAGGAATATCCTTACAAATGATTGCAGAGCATGTAAATCTCCACCCTAGTTATTTATCAAAGGTATATAAAACCGTAACGGGTGAAACGATTGGAGATTATTTATTTTCGGTTCGTATGGAAAGGGCTGCCTATTTCTTAGAGCATACTGACCTTAAAATTGCTGATATCAGTAGCAAACTAGGTTTTCTAGCTCCCCACTATTTTATCAAGATTTTCAAGAAACATTACGGGTATACACCTCAAGAGTATAGAAACAGAGCGTAATACTAAAACCACTATAAAAATATCCCGTACCCAGACGAATGCATGGGTACGGGATATTTGCTGATCACCAGTTGATCTATCAAGAATCAAATGAAAACGAATATTCTCCGCTTCCAATTTCCTTTACGAAATCCCCGACTATAACTTTTGCTCTTGTATTTGAAGGGACTTTGACTTTCAACCGCTTGACGTTATCCTTGACTTGCCATGAAGTGCTAATTCTTCCATAAACGGAGTTGAATTCTCCTTCAGCATACGCCATCCCGGATTGAAAATCGGGAGAAATAGTAAAGGTTTTGTACCCCGCCGACTCTCTTCGGATGCCCGCGATGTTCTCATAAATCCAATCTCCGACACAACCGAAGGCATAATGATTAAAAGAGCAGTTATTTACCGTTCCATCAGAAAGAATGGCATCCCATGACTCCCATATGGTCGTTGCACCCTTATCAACCTCATATAACCATGAAGGACTCTTTGTTTGGTATAACAATGTATAAGCAATATCCTTATGTCCATACTTTGTTAATACTTCTAATATAAACGGTACAGATAGAAAGCCGGTGTCTAATCGCCAATCATTGGATTCAATTAACTCAACAAGTTTATTTACAACTAACGTTTCCTTATCTTTTGGCACCATATTCATCTGTAATGCCAATACGTACAATCCCTGTAGCTGATTAGTCAAGCTGCCATCCTCTTGGATATACTCATCAGCAAAGGCTTTTCTAATATCTTGGTTTAATGCCAAGTAGTGATCTTCAAGCTCGCTTTTTCCTAATACGCGGCAAATCTTAGCCATTGTTTCAGTAGAGAAGGCATACATCGTTGTGGCTACTAAATCCTTCGTCATAAAAGCGGACATTGTCCCATCCACGAAGCCTTTATCATTCTTCACGCTTGGAATGAGCCAGTCACCAAAGTGAAACCCCGTATTCCATAAATATTTTTGTCTTGCAAGCCGTTCTTTGCTGATTTCACCCAATCCTTTTGGCATAGAGCTGGAGGCTGTTTTTTCGACATATTTCATCCATTTGATCATTGCATCAAAGTTTTCTTCCAGAATGGTTGTGTCATTGTAGATGTTGTAGATGGTCCATGGCAATAAAACGATAACATCGCCCCAACCCGCGGAGGATGAACTGTTAACATGAATGTAACTCCTGAACTTGGGAACAACAGACAAGATTTGGCCATCTCCCAGCTGGTCGATCCTTACATTTTTTAGCCAACGTCTTAGGAATGGCTCAAGTCCTTGGTTATAGCACGCCGTTTCACCATATATCTGTATATCCCCAGTCCAGCCAGCTCTTTCTCTTTGAGGGCAATCCGTAGGAATAGATAAAATATTTGCTCTCTGACTCCAATAGATATTATTCTGAAGTTTCGTAATTTTTTCATCTGAGCACTTGAATGCTCCTGTCTTCTCAACATCTGAAGAAATGACAACTCCCTGGAAGTTTCCTAATTGAAGTTCATCTGGGTAATTCGTGACTTTCACATATCGGAAGCCGTGGAATGTAAATTTGGGCTCGTAGACTTCTTCCCCAATGCCCTTCAGAATATAATAGTCAGTTTGATCTTTATTGGCATTTGGAACCAAATTCCTGAAGTTCCCTTCCTTGTCCAAAACTTCGGCGTGCTCCAACTTAATTTCTAGTCCTCTTTCTCCTGTCACCTTCATCTTTATTCTACCGGCTATATTTTGTCCTAGATCAATAACAGAATCGCCTTCAGGGGTAGTGATAATGGCAATTGGATCAATACATTCAACTCGTCTAACGGGCTCGGCATTCTGGGCGAACAAATTGTCCAATGAATAATCCTTTTTCTCAACACGTCCCCAAGAAGAATCATCATAGCCAATTTTGTCCCAACCATCCTTTTCGAGATTGGCATCGTATTTTTCTCCTCTAAAAATATCCGAATACACATAGGGTGAGTCATAACTGAATCGGAAATCTTCATCCGATTTAATGACATTTACTACACCGTTCTCATATTGAACCTCTAGTTGCATAAGCAAGCCTGGATTGTCGCCGTAATCATTACCTTTACCTAATCCGATCTTTCCCTTGTACCAACCATCGGCAATCAACACCCCAATGGCATTCTGATTCTCATTCAATAAATTGGTTACATCAAATGTTTGATACTGCAGCATCTCATGGTAGGACTGAAACTCCGGTGCAAACTCCATGTCGCTAACCATCGAACCATTAATCCTTACATCATAAATACCATGAGCGGTCATGTATAATCTCGCTTTACGAATCATGCCTTGTAAACAAAATTCTTTTCGCAACATGACAACCGGATGATAGGGTTGGAAGGGAAGGCTAGACATAAAGTCGTCAAATGAGAATGGTGTTTCACCACCATTTTGTTCATCCTTACTGGCTGCGGCTTGTTGCGATTGTTCTGGCTTAACCACCGGATCTAAATTGATCCTATCTTTTACACTGTTCATATCCATATTGCTAATATCAATATCAGTTGATACGCCGCTATCTGTATAAGAGGCAATCATGGCGTTCCAGAATGATTCCATTTCATCATAGGGATTATGTTCAAGCTTTCCCAGTGGTTGTGGCTCAATCCATTGAGCTGCCCAATCATCCTTGGTTAACATCGCTGTTTCAAAAACTGCATGCTCACTTATGGAATTTCGATTATGATTTTCCCAAACCCGCACTTGCCAAACATATCGAGTTTTAGCCTTCAGTTGCTCTCCTCTGTAGACAATGCCAATACTTTCCCCGGTGTAGACCTTTCCACTATCCCAAACTATTCGATTTTGGTCATCCTCTTTGACTGTAATTTGATAGGCTTCCTGCATGGAGTCATTCATATCAGAATCTATATTCCAACTTAATTTCGGTTGAACAGCATCAATACCCATTGGGTTAATCAAATATTCAGTACGCAAATTCAATATTTTGAACATATTTCCTCCCTCTTTCATCTCTCGTGAAGTTGATTGCACTAAGATACATTAAAAAAAACGAAGACAGGTTCGGTTCCAGAGCTCAATATTCCAGCAAACTCAGCTTTGCAACCTCATTATAAAGCCGTTCGAATTGATTCGAAATATCTCAAAACAAACATAGAGTAGTTCTATCTTAACTTCGAAGAAATAACATGAATCTATTATTGTATTTGCATTCAACTATGACTACAATGGGACTCGAGAACGGAGGGGACCAAATATATTTTTTTACATTTAATTTGCTGATAGATTATCGATCATTCCCGAGGGAAGCAACCAAGTCTAATATCTCCCATGGCAATAAGCAATTTCCTTTTTCGCCTCGTACGGCAATCCGAGAATGCTTTGCCCGTCAGTTCAAGCGGAAGGTTATGGGGAGTTCAGCCCAAAACAACTTTGTCAAATATAAAAAGGAGTTTTGGTGCAACTATAAAAACAGATCAAAGATAGCCTCCATAATGTTGTTGATTATGCTGTCAAACCAAACACTTTATTAATTAATTCTACTGCAGAGAGGACAGACGAAACCTGCCACGGTAACAGAGTGTATATCCGTTTTCTGGGATGACCGAACTTGACGATGGACATGTAAGCGATACCATATGAGATGGACATCTCCTTTATATGGAAATTGTTTGGTGCGGTAACCACAATTTCTCCACAAAGGGACGATGTCCTTTGTATAACCAGACGATCGACGAATGTTCTAATAAATTTACTTCACTTAAATCGACAGTGTAGTTTTTGTAAAACAACTCCCGGAAAAGAAGAGTCTACTTCGAAAGAATTACCAGGAATGGGGTACCCTTTGGCGGAGTCGTTCCCAATGTCAGTGACATCGTTCCGAATGCAAGAGACTCACACCAAGGGCTTCAAATGAGGAAAATTAAAAAAGACCCGCTTCCTTATTAGCTATTCTAAACACTAAGGAAGCGGGCAGATATCGGTCCACTCGAGTTGGTTTAAGGTCATGCTTACTTAACCTTCTCTTCAATCCGACGAAGGAATATCTTTTTCTTTGGATTTCCTCCCTTTCAAAAACGTTATCAAAGTGATGATAAGAATCGGTAGAACCCCAAATGTAGTAATTAATAATGGCCACATGACCATAACAGTTTCGACAAATTCCATTTCATCGTTAAACATAGTGAGTGTCAAGAGTAAAGCCAGTAGCGTAATTGGAAAAGTAAAGCTACGTACGTTGGATAATTTCAATACATTTGATAAAGTGACCATTAGAATAAAAATTGTAGTGGTTGCTTTCATATAATGGCCAACGATGACAGTCATACCGATTATGGTCTCTATCCTTTCAATGATATCCTGAATAGATATGATACTGGCAAGTTGAAACAAGGAAAACTTCAATTCACCAGCGATTGGTCCAAAAACCATTAATGTGCTTACTGTTGTGAGAATTAAGGCGAAGCTGCCTGCAATAAGGGCAACGAACATAAATTTACTCAATGTTTTTTGTTGCTCTCTCCGAACAAATGGAAATAGCAGTGCAAAATAGACGATTTCCGCATTTGGGAATCCGAATGAAATATAAGTCCCGTGAAAAACCGGCTTGATTCCCTTAGGGAGTATAGGAAAAAGGTATTCCAAATGATAATCGGGGATAGCGAATAATAACACGATAGTGATAAAGCCGAACATCATTAAAATAAGTAGGGTAAACATTCTTGCCATGGCTTCAATACCTGCACGTGCAGTTAGAGCGGCGGTCAGAAGAATCACAAAGTGAATCACGGAGGTAGGCATTTCAGTAAACATCGAGCCTGTGAGAAAGCCGCCTAAGTCAATAATGATTAGGGAAAGATCAAACAATACAAGCAGGAGGAAAGGGATTGATATAAGAATGGTCAGCCATTTACCAAGTGTTTTTCGGCTGTAGTCAATAAAATTCATTCCAGGGTATTTCCGGTATAAATAAAGAATGCAAGCTAAAATGGGCATCGTGAGTACGTTTGCGAATAATATAGAAATCCAAGCACCATTATTGGCAACATTCACCAATGGGGAGGGAATGTGAACAATAGATGAACCTGTTAGAAAAGCAAGGAGGAGGATAGATAGCTGCCAGGAACTAATGGTTTCTTGACTCCTCATCGTAATCCTCCTTCGTTATACTTTAGATGATATCTAGGCAGGGGGACTCATAAATTCCACGATACGTTTAGCCGGTCCGGCGAAAAAGAAGCCGAACAAATCATTAAGGTTCGGCCACTTTTTTTCTAACACATAGCTAAGACTTAAATACATAGCACCCAATAGCATAACTCCGTATACGATGAGCTCTCTTTTACACTTTTGTCTCCATTTCCTACCTTCGTAGAGGAATAAGACGGTAAATAAAACGACAGGAAGGATGCATCTCATTAGCATGGTCTCAGTCCCCTATTCTTTAGAAAACGGCTTACCTATTTTCATCCCCGTATTTCGAATGGCTACTTTAGTTTCGAATTCAAAGGAAACTTCTGCAAAACGATCATCCCAATCTTCCTTCCATACATCCCACAATGCAGGATTTTTCCTGTAAATCCGATTTCCAATACCGATGGCATCCACTTTTTGTTTTTGCAGATATTGAACTGTTGTTCGTAAATTTTGCTCTACGGTTCTTTCAATCTTTTTCTCAACAGCTTTTTCTTTTCCCTTCGTTTCTGTTGAAAAACAACTGAGCTCACCAACACTTCCTTCGATCTTGGTTAGGACATAAACAGAAATCGTATTACCGTCAATCTTAAGAGATAGTTTCGTCTTAACCCCTGAAACCTCAAAGGATTCCGTTTTGTTCTCAGTGGATTTAGCGTTACAAGCAAATTTAATAATCCCTCCGTGATAGTTGTCTTCTAGCATAAGTAAGCTTTGGATTTTTTGGGGTTCAATTACACCATCGACCATTCGGGCATCTTTTAAAAAAATATCTCCGGCAACTGGGATTGTTTTTGGCTCAGCATTATTTGTATGAATATAAGGAACCGTGGCTACGCCGACAGCGCTTTTCATTTGGACCATCAGTTCCAGCAGATTAATCTCAGTTGTTTTAGATGAATACCGCGTCGCAGCCTTGTCAGACTGTCTTATTTGCTGACTTATGGTTCCTTCAATTAAAGGTTTAACATTTAAATAATCGGTTGCTTTACCTTCGGCTACCGAGACTGTAGCGTTTCCCCAAGGCTCATAATCCCTTACGAAAAAATCCAATATTTTGCCCAAGTTTTTTGTTTTTGCCACCTCTTCACCGATTATAATAATTCTCATATGCCCCCAATGTGCTTTCCGTCCTAAATGGAGGGAAATATCGCGAACAGCGTCGAATATGGTTTCCCCTTCCGTCTTAATGACTACCGTAGATGGGGCTTTTTCTTTCCCTCCGTCTCCGCCCCCACTTGGCTTGTAAAATAGCGTGGTTAATTGAATTTGTTGATCTTTCATTTGATCAATGGCTACTGCTTGTACAAATCCCCACTGAGTCAGCTCGTATTTCCCCCAGCAACCCGATAATAGCAGAAAAGCTAAGATACATAAGGGGATAGAAATGAATATTCTCATCTTTTATCCTTCCCTTTTGTTGAAACAAATTAGATTTTAAAGTCTTTTGGGTTTTTTATGTAAATGCTTATTTCTTGGGGTCTGGGATAGCAATTGCAGTGGAGCGCGAATGATAATATCCCGAAGTTGTTCCGGTTGAAAGGGGGCCAGTGTTGAAAGATAGGGTTGGCCTAATGATCGTAAACAAATTAAATGCAGTAAAATCAGCAAAAAAGCGATCATAATCCCTAAGCCCCCCATAGAAGCAGCGAAGATCATCAGAGGAAACCGCAAAATTCTAAGAGCGATCGACATATTATACTGTGGCAAAGCAAAAGAAGCTATTCCGGTGAGAGAGACCACGATGACCATGATGGGAGAAGCTATTTTTGCTTGAATGGCAGCCTGACCAATGACAAGGGCTCCAACGATACTAACCGCTGAACCAACAGGCCGTGGCAACCGAATACCAGCCTCACGCAGCAATTCAAAGAAAAATTCCATGATTAACGCTTCAGCAAAGGCAGGAAAAGGGATCCCTTCACGTGAATCAAGAATAGCTAATAAGAGTACAGTAGGGATCAGTTCAGGATGAAACGTTGTTAAGGCAATATATGCGCTCGGCAACGAAAGAGATATCACAAACGCGCCTACTCTCAATAACCGGATTAAGGACGCAAAAACCGTCCTCGTGTAATAGTCTTCACTCGATTGAAAAAACTCGATAAACAAGCCTGGGCAAATCATTGTCGTTGGCGTACCGTCAACCATAACCACGATTTTTCCATCTAATAGTGCAGCGACGGCTGTATCCGGACGTTCCGTATAACGAAACTGCGGAAATGGGGAAAAAATAGCGTCTTCAATCCATTCCTCTATATAGGATGTTTCCAGTATTTCTTCTTTCTCTGTGCCAGCAATTTTCCTTCTAAATTCAGCCAATGTTTCGGGATTGACGGCTCCTTCTAGATAACCAAATGCTACTGTCCTTCTGACATTAAGTCCCGCTGTGAATTTCTCTATTTTAAAACTAGGTGTTTTCAATAGACTTCGCATTAAGCCGACATTTTGGGTAAGACCCTCGATCATACACATATGAGGTCCTTGAACCACTGACTCATTGATTGGTTCAGTGACTTGCCTCGATTGAAGACCAGAAGCTTTATAACTAAGCGCTTTGTTCCAAGTATCGAAAAAGATAACGATATAACCGTTTAAGATATTTAAAACGACTTGATCAAAGTCTTCAACAAGAACGGCAGATTGAGCAGATACAACATGTCGATTGAAATGAGACTTCACATCTTCAGGACTGATCGTCGATGCTGGTCCTACTTCTTGAGTCACAAGATCCTGAAGAGATTCTTTCATGTAATTTTTCTCTTTGTTTTGGATAAGCGTGTCAAAATACACAGAAAACGCTTCGTACTTTAGTTCAGGTCCATATCTCCATGGAAGAATTTGAATATCTTGGCAATTTATAAATATGTCTTTTACCCGTCTAAGGTTACCCTCCATTATCTCTGAAATAGGGATATTACCAGATATACGTTGCTCTTCAAGTGTATCTCGGTTATGTTCAATTGATTTACTATTAGACTTTAATAATTGATTCCATTTCATCAAATCTCCCCTTTTAAATTTGGTATCTTAACTACCATACTCAGTATGGCTTTAGTATTGGAAGAATATGCATTCCTTTGCAATATTCGATCGTTGAATGGAAAGCAGCTTAGGTTCTTGAAAGTACCACACCAATAGATCGAAGATAATCGATACTCATTCGTACACTTTCCAATGGATGTAAACTTTGATCCTGCTCAATGAAGTAATATTTGACGCCAACGTCCTTCAAAATACGAAAAATTGGGGACCAGTCAATCGTGCAGTGGCCGACCTCAGCAAAGTCTCCACTTTGATCCATATCTTTGATGTGAATGAGCGGAACACGGCTTTTATATTTAAGGAGAGTCGTCTTCGGGTCCAACCACGCTTTCTTCACCCAATAGAGGTCGAATTCCAACTGCATGAGATCACTGCTTATACCGTCTAACAATCGATCAATAAAATACTGTCCATTTTTATCTCAAACTCGTGAGCATGAGGATGATAAAGGAGATGAAGACCGTGACGCTTCAGCTCTATTCCAAATTTATTTAGAGAGTTGATAAGCTCCTGAATCTTCGAGTCATCTGTGAAGGTCTCTCTGGGAGAAGGGACCACAATATACTTTGCTCCGATGGTTTTGCATATTTGATTTGTTCGTTGAAATCATAATAATAGCTGCCAAACGTAGATAACGCCTTTAGCCCAAGATCGTCCAATGCTTTCTTCATTTCTACCTCATCTCTCAAACCTCACTTTAGTTCCTCCTCTTGCCTTAAAAAACTTCGAGATAAAACATTGTATGTCTGAAATTAGAAAAACCTCACCTATACGCTTGTATGAATGAGGTTAAAAATGTTTTTCAATTTTATTCATATTTAATACCACTGCTGCAGGAATAACCCAAACGCCATAGCCATTGCCATTGACGCCATGTACGAAATCGTTTTTATAATATCCTGCCCAATCATACTTCGTGTAGATAGTGCCATCGGTAAACTGGTAGGTGCTGTCTTGTATTTCCGTGGCGCCTTGAATTTGCGCTAGTGTCGGCAAACGGACCACTTCTTTCACCAATATAAGCGTTTCGAAAAATTTGACCATCCACCCGATAGACGGTCCTTAGCTCTGCAACTGTTCCAACGGAGTCTGTCACATAATAAGAATACACCCCACTAACACCGCTTAGTTCAATAAAGATATGTAAATACATACATAAAAAATAACCAGACAGCTCTCATTCTACGAATTAACGAACCCTCTAGAAATAAACAGGGAATGTTTACATAAGTAAACATTCCCTGTTAGGCATATTATTGAATTACACTATTGTTTACAAGTTCTTTTTCCTTATTATAAGCAAACCATTGCTTTAATAACTTTAGAATCCGGTTTCAGCCATGTTTCAAACTGATCCACCATTTCCTCAAAAGAGCAACGGTGCGTGACATAACGGTCAATGTCGATACTCCCTGACATTAATGCGATCTTTACATTATCAAAGTCCTCCATGGTAGCATTACGGCTGCCCATTAATGTTAGCTCCCTCTTATGGAAATCGGGATCATGAAAAGCAATATCGGCCTTCACAAGCCCTACGTAAACGAGCTTTCCGCCATGGGCGACTAAACCAAAGGAGTCAGTCATCGATCTAGCATTCCCAGTTGCGTCAAAGACGATAGTCGGGAAATCGCCGTTCGTTAGCTCTGCTAGCTTTTCTTTCGGAAGCTGGAGCGCATTTACAGTATGATCAACAACTGCCCAATCCCGGCAAAATGCTAATCGCTCCTCGTTAATATCCATTGCTATCACGTTAGCGCCAAGTTGCTTCGCTAAAATCATAACCCCAAGACCGATCGGCCCCGCTCCGATCACTAACGTGTTTTCCCCTGCACGCAGCTCTGATCTTCTCACCGCATGAGCACCGATGCTAAGCGGCTCCATCATAGCAGCTTGATCAAGAGTTAGTCCCTCAACTTTAATCAAATGACTTACAGGGAGAGAAATGCGCTCTCTCATCCCCCCATCGATATGTACGCCTAATACCTTCATGTCTGTGCAGCAATTTGTTTTGCCATTACGACATGCAATACAATCACCGCAGTGTATATAAGGAACAACACTAACGAGATCACCTATTGCGAATCCCGTGGCTTCCGCTCCCAGTTTCTCTATATATCCTGCCAACTCATGCCCCAGAATACGCGGATAGCTGAAAAAAGGTTGATTCCCTTTAAAAGCATGTAAATCTGTCCCGCATATGCCAATTCGCTGGATGCGAACCAGTGCTTCACCCACACCTACGGTTGGTTCCTCTACATCAACATACTTGAATTGCTCAATTTGTTCACAAACGATCGCTTTCATGTTTGCCTCCCTCCAGTAACTAAAGCACTCTTAAATATATGTCTTTTCGTTATATTCTGCTCTCCCGCTAATCCATGAACGGTTATGAATGGGCTCTAAAATCGCCATTACCTCATGCAGGAGTTCAGTATCCATTGGCTCATCGGTCCATTGAATGTTTTTGCGAATGTTATCCGGATTCGCAGTGCTGACCAACGTTGTAGGAATACGCTCATTTGCCGTCGCAAACTGTATTGCAAGCTTCGCGATGTCAGTCCCTTTCTTCGCGCAATGCTCAGCAGCTTGCTTGCATAATCGCTGAATCTCTATAGAAGCCGGATGCCAGCCCGCTGCCGATCTCGTGCTCAGGAGACCCATAGCTAACGGTGAAGCATTCACTAAACCCACACCGTTTTGCTCAAGCAGTGGTACCACTTCCAACAAGGATGTATCATTCAGCGCATAATGGCAGTATGACAAAACGGAATCCATTTCCTTGTGAGCCAGTGCCTTCTCAAAGACGGACATCGGTAACCCTGAAACCCCAAAATATCGGATTTTACCAGATTGTTTCAATTTATCTAACGCTGGGAATGCCCCTTCGAGAACATCACGGAATGGCGCAAACTCTATATCATGTAGGTATAAAATATCAATATAGTCCGTTTGGAGCCGCTTCAAACTTTCCTCAACACTTCGAAGGATTCTGGCTTTTGAGAAATCGAATTCGTCTGCTCCATATCTTCCTGCCTTCGTTGTTAGAATAAAGCGATCTCGGTCGATTTGCCCAATTGCTTTACCCAAAACTGTTTCCGCCTTCGTTAACCCATAATACGGGGATACATCGATTAAATTAATACCCAAATCGATAGCCATATGAACTGTTCGTATGCTTTCTCCCTCATCTGTCTCACGAAAAACAGACCCTAGTGAGGATGCTCCATAGCTTAGGACGGAAACATCCAGTCCCGTTTTGCCTAATTTACGATATTTCATAATTTATAGAACTCCTTTGCATTCAGACCGAATAATTTAGACTTATTTTCTTCCGACCAACTTTCTGGTAAGGATTGCATCAAGACACTTACTACATCTTCGTACCCAGCCGCGAGCAAACAAACTGGCCAATCGCTTCCAAACATTACACGATCAGTCCCGAAAACTTCCAAAATATGTTGAGCATAGTCAGTAAAACCTTCTGTTCTCCAATCCAAATGATTAGCTTTGGTCACCACGCCTGAAACTTTACAATAAATATTAGGATGCTTCGCAATCGCCGACATTTGGCTTTTCCAAGGTTCGATTATACCTTTCTTTAGCTATCGACGGTTTCGTAATATGATCAATCAAGCACATAAACCTGTTACGAGCTCCAATAACTCGATGACACTATCCAATTGATGAGAAAGAACAAGTAGATCAATTGGCACATCTTCCTTTGCGAAATAGTGCAAGGCCTCTACAAAATGAGGCTGAAGGATAGACCGTGCATCTGAAAGCTCTTGAATCATAATCCTGAAGCCTACATATTTAGGATGCTGACTGTGCTTTTTATATTGAACAAGATAATCAGGATCGTCTAAATCAAGCCAGGCCACAACACCGGCAATGGTATCTGTGGTCTCACTTAACGAAAGTAAATAATCCGTATCTTCTAGAGTCGGCGCAGCTTGAACAACAATGGTCTTATCCACGTTGAACTTCTAGTGATACGGTACCAAATCACTTGGTAAATAATCACGAAATAACACGGGCACCTCGGGTGTAATCCATCCATAGTCCCCCCAGTCGATCTTCCAATAATGCTGATGAGCATCCATACGCATTGTGTTCCTTCTTTCCTTCACCTAAGAAGATATCGCTTTCTTTGATTTTATCATCATTTTTTAGATATAAAATATCGATATCTAGCATAACTATACGGTTTTTTGATATTATTGAATTAACGAGGCTAAAGGAGTGGCACTTGTGGCTCCTATACTTAAAATTTTTGATAATAATGACGCCTTCACTTTTTCTTTAGCTTATAAAAATACAAAAAGCTCGCAAAGCGAGCTTCCTGACCATTTACACGAGTGGTATGAAATTGTGTATGTGTATCGCGGGAGTGGCACATCCTTTATCGATCACACCTTTTATGACATGAACCAAGGGGATTTGTTTCTTAGCCCTGGCAACATCATACATCGGGCAACCCCTGATAAAGAACAACCTGTGACGTCCACTGCACTATACTTTTCTCCTAGTATAGTGCAGACGCCAGCAATAGGCGCTGACTTCTCGTATTTGCATATCTTCGAACAAGCCGTAACACTCCGAAGTTATAAGCTGGAGACTAGGATATCACAGAGTCATCAACTGGATCTGTCCTTTGAGTCCATGCACTTCGAGCTTATGCATCAGAGCTTAGGCTACCGCCAAGCTATCTTCCTGCAGTTGCTTAAGTTGCTGCTGTATATCCAACGTGATGTTGGGATTGATGCAAAATCTCCGACGATAGATTCACTTACTGGTCCTTTATGGATGAGAGAGATTCTAATCTATATTGATCAGCATTTTTGTGAAGATATCGGACTCAATACGCTATCCAAACTAGCTTCCGTCACGCCTGCCCATTTCAGCAGGGTATTTAAACAGTTGATCGGCATGAACATCACGACCTATATCATAACCAAACGCATCATCCTCTCGGAAATCAATCCGTTCATTATAAGTGGATTTCAACGAGTATAACGCCAACAGGAGTCACCCTAACTTTCACCCATCCGCGATTGTTATTTACTTGGTTACTACTATAAAGTTGCCTGAGCAAGATAACTTAATAACTTAATTTAGATAACTTTTCTAACTTTGATTGCCAGTACATTCGCTTGTTTTGTTCCTTTTGCAAGGTAATTAATATGTATTTCCTCTGAATATCATTAATTTTCCTGAGTTTATTCAACTCAGATTTCTTCAAAAAACCTCTTGCTGTGTATTCAATTATTCTCTGGATATCCACCACTGAGCACTTTAGGAGTGCCTCTTTATTTAGTAGTTCAAATACTTTATCTGATTTGAAACGTACAGGTGACTCTAACATTGAAATAGTTCCCAGCTCAAACGAGACCGAAGTAAACGGAGCTACAGCTGCCAACTTTCTTCTTCTTTCCCAAGCCGTCCTAAGCGATTCCACCTCCTGAAAAGTTTTCTTCCATAGCGCGACTTTATCAGATAAGCTAATTTCGAAGATATTTTCGAAAAAAGTACTCTGATTTAATCCATTCATCTTACCGTATTTATTAGGAGAGTATCGTATATACTTCTCTCCTAAAATTTGAAATGGTTTAAGTATTTGAAGTTCCTCGGTTGACAATAATTTGCTATTTAAATAAGAAATAACGGGTAGTATCCCTAAGTCATAAAGAATTACTTTTAACTCGAAGTGATTGTAGTCATAGAGGTTGTTCGTTACAAATTCTCCAATAACCCCATGTTCTCTCCACATCATTCGCTTATTATTTAAACTATCTTGCTCATCACGTATAAGACTTTTTAAGAACTTGAGCTTCTCTTCTTCAATCTTAAGTTTCGAATATGAACCATCAACAATGAACTTTTTCACCTCTTCTATACTCAAGTTTCTCATATCCTTTCTATAGCATTTGGAGCTAGATTCTCAGTTGACTTGTTTATACATCCCCTAATCCTCTGAATCGTATCTTCTTTAAAGTAAAAGCGTCTCCAGCCGTCTTTCATAATTAAAGTAAAATCAGCCTTAATGTTATTATCTTCAAGAGTTCTCCAAAGCTTTTTTTCACCAATCTTCAGTAACTTCATTACATCGCTAAACACATACCTGTATTCATTTTGCTGATTCAATTTAATCAATTCTAAGCAGCGTTCTATTTCCTTTTCCTCATAGTAATTATTAACCAGCTTTTTGTTTTCACCTATACAAACAGGAGTAAGCTGTCCTGATAACGTGTATTTAATAATATCTAGGATAGTTAAAGAGTTCACAGAGTACTTACTGAGTGCATCTTGAAAACTAATTAATGAGTGATGTTTATCAAGAACTATTTTCCCAATACATCTCTCAAGTAACGCATTAACTTCTTTAATAGTAAATAAATGGTTTGAAAAATTAGCTACTTTAACTGGTGTCAAATATCCTTCCTCAACTAATCTCATGACATCAGCGGATTTGATACCTAAAATAAAGCCAGTCTCCTTTTTTGAAACTAAGTTATATTTTAGACTCACATACTTATCTAATTTCATTCTGCCGCTACCGCTATTTATTAGATCAATAAAAAATGAGCTATATGCTTCTTGAATCCATTTGAAAGCCTGCATATCAAAAATCTTCTCAAAACTATTCATTCTATCACATCTAAGTTGCCCTCTTTGACGAAGCAGGAAATCATTTAGAACAGTATAAAAATTATCTGGGAAATTTGAATACATCCAATAAACGTTTGCAATTGCATTAGCAAATACAAGTCCACTCTTTTCACCATCAGAACGATAGTAGAACAACTTTAACTTGTGTTCTAACATACCTGTATAATCGGATGCCCCTCCCAGCAAATAGAAGCTATGATAAGCTAGTTGGAAAAAATGATTAAAACTACAATTTCCAATAACACAGTATTCCATATCCCAAAAGCCTTTTACTATTTGAATCTGAGATTCAACAAATATATGATTCTTATTTACTTCAGATTGCGATTTCACATATTTAAATGAGCATGATTGACATGATCGATTCATAAAATCAGTCATATTTATTACGTTGTAACAATGAGGACATTGATCTACCAGCAAAACATGATGTTGAGTACAATAATGAAATGGTGTAATAGTCCATACAACTCGATGGTAGTAGTTTTCAGCAATACAAACTGGGCAAAATTTCACTTTATTTTTCATAATAATCTTTAGATAAAGTTCTGAGCCTAAGTAAGTTTGTAAATTACTTCCGTTATGTAAACTGAAGTACTCTACATCTTTGTTTATCAAGTTTCCAAGTCTTCTTATACTCTCATCCCTAAGCTCATTATTTTGAGCTTGATAAGTTGTTAAATTAAGCAACTTCTCAAAACAAGCGATTGTTGCAAAATAATTACTTTTCGACAATCGATAAAGAAAACCTGAAATGCTTTCATTTTCTAAAATTGCTGGCCGAATAGGTAACTTAAATTTCGGGAAATTATTATCTTTCATTTCCCCCTCTTTTTTCTCGTTTTCATTTGTTGTTTGAGTGACCTAATAATTTCTTGATAACTTTCTATGCTTTGCACATCCATCGTTGCATTTTCAATAATTCTGTAAGCAATAGTTAGACTGCCATTTTTCAATAAAATTAAAATGTAGTCAGAATCATATAGGTCTACAAATACCCCAATCTTCCTTGATGATCCATCAGTTTGTAGAAACCATTGCTCCCTAATTGCTACACTGCAAGAATAAAAAAAACCATTAAACAATAGTCCTTTTTCTGTTAGTTCTGCTTGTTCAAGTGGAAATAAATCAAATAATTCTTCCACAATTAAGCACCTCCTAGTAATCTATTAATATTATTATGGACAGATACTAGTTTTATAATACGTATATATATTATATTTTCACATTCACTACTTTCGCGCACATGTTTGACTCCAATTCAGTTGTCTACACTTCAGATAGAGGTGTAGCTAATGTCTGAAATAAACTTAAAATTAATTGGTGATCGAATTCGTGATTTAAGGAAGCAAAAAGGTCTATCACAAGAGCAATTGGCTGAATTAGCTAATTTTCACTATACATATATTGGTGGAGTAGAACGTGCTGAAAAAACATAACTATTCTTAATCTAATCAAATTAGCGAATGCATTGAATGTCGGACTCTATGATTTGTTTGAATATACAAAACTAAAAGGCCGTACTAAAAGTAAATCCGACGATTTGGAACAAATAGTAAACCTTCTTCTTTCATTGAAATCAAGTGATGTTAAAAAGGTAAAAAATATTTTGAATGAAATGTTTGATTAACATGAAAAGGCGACCAGCAAATTGGTCGCCTTTTCATGTTAATGTTTTAAGCACTTTGATCATCACTATTTTTAGTAGGCTCTTTATTTTCTAAGATTTTCGCCAAATCTTTTTCAGCCAAATCACCAATAATATTTTTTTGAGCCTGACCCAGAATTTCTCCATCTATTTTTTTTAGTTTAGCAATATCACAGAAATCTTCTTCAAAAACTCCAATAAGATCCATAGCCTCATGAATTATTGGTTTAATAAATCCAACGAGCCCTCCCGTGAGTTCAAATAATAACTCTGAAAATGTACAGTTTGGTTTTCCCCAACCAAGCTCTATACCTGGCTCAATATCAAGTTGCTTTTCAACTTCATTAAGAAAATCGAGAAACTTCTCATCACATGACTGAAAGTGATTAAAAACGGTTCTAGGATATCTACGAATATGTTGAGTATTCAAAGTACGGAGAGTTTCAATTTCGTTCGTACCTACACAAACTAGACATACATCCGTAGAATTTGCAATATCTTTGATGGTCTCCATAGCATCTCGTTTTTGTACGTATGTTCTAACTAGTAAGTAATCTAATTCATCTATTATTAACATCTCGACTTTCAGATCCTTTAATAACCGAAACACTTGATTTTTGATTTTATCGACATCTATTTGTGTCAAGCTTGGTGGAATCCCCATACTTTTTAGTATATTATTATAAAAACCCTTATAGGTGAATGGAACTGGCATATTCATATAGAGAACCGGCTTTATATCTGTTTCATCGCCGTTCTCATCCACATGAGTATAACCTTTATTTTGTTTCAAATATTTTTTTACTGCTTGTGACTTTCCTGCTCCTGATTTCCCTTCAATAAATATGTGAATTGGAGAATCATCACTTTCCATTCCATTGCGTAATATCCATCGGTTTTTATCAAGTCTCTTCCATATTCTTTTTACTTCCGGATGCTCAACGTACAAATTAAGTACCCTTTTCTGAAATTCTATGTATATACTTTCTTGCATGGACTATCTATGCCCCCCTTTTTAATACTTTCAATGACGACTTATTCTTCAATTAAAAAACCGTTTATTTGAAACTATTAACCTGTATTCAAGAATTTATACATAAGGGGCATAATATTATATAGAAGACTGCAGCAGCCACAATGTTTTTTATGTATTCTTACTTACTTAATGTTAATGGGTATTAAATTCATACTACCGCGGTTTAGTTTCAATGTATTTTATGGATGAAAATCTAATTGTTATAAACTTTGAAAATGGATATTTTGTATACAGCAGATTTCATCTACTTATCACTCACAATTCTTGATATTTCAAGTACAAGGTTATTTAAAAATACTTGAAGCCTCTTATACTTCTTACATACAGTCTTCCATTCTATACCAAGAATCTTTAATATTTGAGTTCTTGTTACCCCCTTCATCTCTTGATGTAATTGATTCGCAACGATTTTAGCTTTATTAAGCAGTCTTAAATCAGATTCGTCATTAATTAATTCATTATGTTTACATATCTGCTCCATAATCCATTTTTTCAAATTCGGATCACGAGTAGATTTATCAAATTTAATGAAATTGAATATCTCACCTGATTTAACGTTTTTATTATCACTTAATAATTCTGTTAAAAACATTGAAACTTTATTTTTAATATCTTCTATTTTAGAATTTTCATTTTGATTCAATTGTCTTTTCTTAGCTTCGTGAATAACTTCGCACAGACCATTCACAAGCAATGTATTTCGCTTGCAGTTCAAGCGCTCAGCGATTTCTGATACAGAAATAGACTTATTATCCGAAATCATCTTGTCTATCTCCTCTTGAACCATGATCCCCCACTCGTTGGCCGCACCACGTTTAGGCATATTTTTAGTGATTTCTTTATATGTTGTTTCTTTCAACATCTCTGGTGACATCAAATAATAATAAAATTTCTTTTGTCCCCATCCCAATTTGTCTTTTGCAAACTTCCTCATTCCTCTTTCATTAAGATCACTCTCAATTAGTAAGGTAAATTCTTTTGAATACAGACTTGCATTTTTGAAATCGGAAAAACCTCTTATTTTAGCTAATTCTGGATAAAAGTGCGAGAAGTATGCCTCTGCTTTTATAAGAGTTGCATCGCTTAATTTTATTAATTCTCTAATTTTTACATTAGAAATTTCTTTTGTAAGCAGCGGATATATTTCTTCCCAATACAACTTAAACGGTTCTCCTTCACCTTCATATATCCAACTCCGATCCATATAATGAATTTTATATTTCATAAAACAACCCTCACATGCAAAGTAGTTATTTGCACTCTTTGAGGGTATTTTTCTCATTGCTTTTGTACTTTTATGGAATTTACACCATGGAGACAAACATGAGCCTGGTTCATTTTTTGTTGGTTTAGGGGAAAGTATAGATTCAATTAATTCATTAGATAGTTTAACTTCACTTAATTCAAATACACTTAGCCTCATTTCTCTTACAAATCCTAGATAAGATAACAATGAGAAATTCCCTAAACTCTCTCCACTGTTTATACTTTCTCTAATTCTGCTTATTTCTAGACGAGGCAATGAAACTTTTAATTTATCCTTAAAATAAAGTAAAACTAATAGGCATGAATGCTCCATTGAGTATTCTTGTTGTTTCTTTACAAATGGTTTATCGGTGTCTAGTATGCAATCCCAGTCTTTATATATATCAAGTTGTCTAATAACATCGTCATAAGATTCATGTTCTATTTCACCTTTAAACAATTCGCACTCACATGATGAACATTTTAAAAATGGTGCTAGTTTATTTCCATACTTTTGGTTTTCACCACATGAACCACATCTACTGGTAAGTTTCGTACGGTGGGTCCTACATGTATGAATACCATTTACTTGCCATAAAAGATCATACGTTCTATTTTCTTCAAGACACATTCTACAAAACATTCTCACTTCCTTTTTAAAAACTCTTGAAATGCGAATATATGCTTCTTCATCATGAGAATGATCATAGTAGTTTATACGTAAAGATGATATTGTCAGTGCTTCTAATTCTCCAATTGATACTTTGGAAAGTTTTGATAAAATGTGCAAATTAATAAAGCGTTTTGGAAATATATCCACTTTAAATAAATCAGTAAGGTAAATTCTGGAGTTTGATATTAATTTCAAAAAAGAAACTATATCCATCCTATTTGAATTACATAACCTAAAAATAAAGCTCGTCAAGGATTCCCCTACTTTTGGTTTTGGCCTACGCGGCAATTCTTTAACTTCCATAATACCCACTCCAGTAGCAGCAAAGTTGCCATAATTCGCTTTTCATTACTCGTTATTGCCGTAATTTTCAGGAAGTAAACACCAATTAATTCACAGAAAAGAGCCTGCTATAGCAAGGACTTAGCTATTTCAGGCTTTTCACTTAATTTCAAACCATATTCAATTTTCTAGGTAACTTTTGATCTTTATCACTAATTGGTATTAATAAAAAAATGAAATTAATTTTTCATAAAACTATGTTAATTTAGCTTTGCTACTTCAATATTGAGTTTTGCAATAAGTTGTTCCCTTTTACTTAAGGGAGAAGTTGAAGCAGTACTATTTGAATTAGGTAAATTTACACTGAGATCAAACCCAGACTTTAATGCCAGTCTTCTCATTGGCATATTAGTCTTAATCATCGCGTCATACTTTGCTGCCAATAATTCTCTACCCTTAACAATATTGTTCGATCCTGGGATTTGTTGTTTGGTTATTTCACCTTTTTCAATAAGAATTTTCCTTATTGTTTGATATAATTTTCTACTCATCCCGGTAACTTCATCTGCTGGAGGATATATTGAGGGTACTTCAATGTACGACTTTGACTCTGGATCAAACAAATAAATCCTAGAAATATCCTCAATATCGAACTTGATCTTACAATTATTTTTCCTTTTTTTACTAATAAATCTAGTTGTTTCAGGTGAAGCATATTTAACATTCTCTTCTCTTATACCATCGTTTTTATAAGACTTCATTGTCGAAGGCAATAATTGAATCTTATAGTAGGGCTCATCTTCTTCTTTAATAAATGCAGGATTACCCATTATTTCTAGAGCCTGATAGTATCTTGCACTTGGAGTATTACATTCCAAGGGAAGCCCTTGGTGAACATCATGGTGGTAGATATCTGTTATGTAGTGTATCAGTAGTTCTCGAAGATTGTTTAAGGTCAATATGGCATTTTCGGCAGATTCTTTACGATCGTTTTTGTCTTGATTTGTTTTGTAACGAAAACCGAGTAGATCTTCCAAAAACTCTTGATTTATTGTTCTAAAGTGTCTTTCAATAATTCCGCCATATCGCGGTGTAGCAATCGGTCTATAACGAACTTCAGAATGCAGAACATCTTCAATCATGCTTTTAACGTATATGCTAGTAAAATCCGAACCATTATCCATGTGAAAAACCGTGGGTATTCCATGAAAATCCCAATCATTTAAAGTACCGTAATTCTGTTTTGTTCTTTTCATACATATTCCATGAAAAATACAATTCATCACTTTAAATCCTGATGGTTCGTGAAGAGATAAATCCATTCCCCATATTTTTCTGGTATACACATCAATTGCTAAAGTTAACCATGGCTCCCCTACTGAGTAACCTGTATTTTCATCAATAACCGTAATTGGCAATCGTACATGGTCCATCTCTATTACTTGAAGAGGTACTTTAGCAAAGCTTTGATTTGCATTTGTGTTCACAATATTCGGATTTGTAATCCCATCTCCATATGCTAATTTCTCTAGAACATATGGATTGATGCGATTAACAATTTTGTAAACTGTATCATAATCTAAAGACTCTAACTTTGCATTAATGCACATTATCTCGATATTCACATGAAGTTTTGCTACATTTTTTCTTCTTTTACCTAAATAGTAATTTTCAATGGCTGCCTTAAGAATTGGAACGTACTTTCCATCTAGACGAACAAAAATGGTATCAAGTACTAATTCTTTTTTCTTGGGGTGACAGAGTTCAAGTGGCAAATCATCTATTCTTACATGAGTGTTCAAATGAGCTTTAGATACTAATCCTTCCACCCCATGATTTTCCCTCTGATTTTCACTGTGCAAATAATCAGCTAAATATCGTTCAAGTTGTCGGGTAGATTTTCCACAATCCTTATTTTTTGCAATCCGTTCAAGCAACGTTTTTTTACTAATGGATTGCACAGTCTCTCCTTCCTCAAGATACTTTCTATAATTCTCACTGAATGCAATTGCAGCATACATATCACCGCTCTTAGCACTTTCAAAAGTTAAAATTGGTTTTATCCAGCTTAACTTTTTCAATGCTAAATCCCTTCTCTTTTTTGGTAATGCATCTAAGAGAGACCTTTGATTTGATTCCGATTTTGATATCTGATTCTCGACTCTTATATGTTTATCGGAAATAAGTTCAAAGCTGTCATCATTAATTATGGAATAATAATTTACTTTACTAATTTTTCTTTCGCCATCTTCTTTGAAAATGAGAATATTAGGAGGTTCGATACTGTGGACAATAAATTTAGTGCCACACCACATAAAGGAATCATCGATTCTAAGACTACAAAGACGTAACAATTGGATCTCCCTCCAGACTAAAATAATTAAGTAGATCTTTAGATAGATCTCCTAGTTCCAAAACACTAAAATTATTTACCGGTACAAATATATTTGTCCGCAATTCCCCTCTAAAAATGAGATGATAAATTATTGGTAAGATTTCTCTATGATCAATTTTTGCACTAAAACTTTTAGCAAGGTGCTCAACTGTGGGATTTTTAAAATACATTACTTTGTTCAATATTTCAGGAATCCAAGCATCGTAATAGTCACGCGGCCTCATATAGTTCATTAAGAAAATAAGATTAGATTTAACTTTTAGAGGAATGAGTTTAGGATGGACAACTGAATAATTCCACCCCTGCTCTTGTGCGTATTTGGACGAAGCTTTGTACAAATGTGGTTTTTGTTCAATAATTTTATTCCCCCCTTTTACTTGGAATAAATGAGGACGATTGTACTGACGGAATGCGAGAGTATCTGGGACATGTTTTTTTTTAATAAGCTCAAACTGAGCATTCAATTCCGAATAAGTAACTTCAACTGGCTGCTCATAGTATCTAACTGTAAGTGGTTCAATTTCAAGAAAGTAATAAAACAAACATTCTCCCCAGAACGATTCATATTTAATACTTCGATTCATTTTTAGACTAGGAATTGAGCCAATAACGTGCTCATGCTCCCTACTTCCTTTGTTGTTTACTTTTCGTTTAGGTGCATATATTGCATCTTCTTGAGCCCACGACTTCTTACTTTTCCAATCCAAATATCTTCCTCCTTAAAAAAGCGTCATTTCATTATCAAGTTTTGAAACACCTTCATATCCACATTATTCCATCTATTGAATAGGTTTAAACCTAGAGCAAATTCGATAACTCAAATTGAAAAAGCTTGAACTATATAGGTTCAAGCTTTTTTCGAGCGCGACATTTTTTGTTACAAGCATACGACATATGATCTTCTAACTACCGACAAAATTAATTACAGTTAACAAAAAAAATAAAAGTAGACTCTCCCACATCACGCGTGGTATCTTATTGGTATTATATAGTTTTGAAATGGTATCACCCAGAATGGTGGTTTGGTCACATGGAGAAATCTCCACTTATTAAAGAAAGACTTATCGAACAATTGCGTGTGCAAATTCAATCCTTGCAAAAGGATCAGCTCGTCAAGATTCCATCTGAGCGAGATTTGGCTGCGAACTTCGAAGCTAGCCGAGTAAGTGTACGGGCAGCGATAAAGACTTTGGTCCAAGAGGGCTTACTCGTCCAATTACAAGGAAAAGGTACATACATCGTCCCGGCTGTGCTTTTAGACACGCTATACGTCATGTGTTCACCTGATATTAAAGGGAATGACCCTTACTACACCAATTTCCTTGTTGAAATCACGAATTTAGCTGCGAAGCAAGCCATTAAGATCTCTATGGTGCATCCGGATCAGCCAAGTGCAGCTTCCCTACCTAGTCCACTCATCCTAATCGGACAGATGGATGATGAGCAACTCGATCGACTCAGCATGACGTCTGGTCAGCTTTTCTCCATACAACGTTATGCGCACCGTGAGGACATCATCCAAATTTATTTCGATGATTATCGCATCGGCAGCAAAGCAGCCAAAACGCTTTACGACGCAGGACATCGGACTTTCACTCTGCTTGCTGGGCCTGATAAATACGATTCCTCTCGCTTACGTAAGCAAGGCTTTCTCGCTTTTTGCCAGCAGCAAGATGCGAAAGTCCATGTCATCACGGAGAAAATGAACTGGGAAGGCGGCCGCCGTACGGCAGATCTCCTGCTAACAACCGAACTTCCGAATGCCATTTTCGCTGTGAATGATTGGATGGCTGCTGGTTGCATACAAGGCCTTCGCGAGAATGGCCGCTCCATTCCAGGGGATGTTTCTATCATCGGCTGTGATGATATCCCACTGGCGGCACAAATATCGCCTCGACTAACGACTTTCAGTTTAGACGCCAAGCATCTCGTCGAGGAACTGCTTTCCGCTATTCATCGCCACCACGCGCAGGCGTCTATCGCAAAGGAACAAATCATACTTTCGGCTGCTCTGATCAGTCGGGAGTCGGTTTCCAATATGAATCAATAAGGAGTAGATACCTTTCATGGCTAAGCTGAATATTCATGCGGATTCACCGCTACACACGATTAACCGAAATATTTATGGTCATTTCTCTGAGCATTTGGGCCGCTGTATTTATGAGGGCATCTGGGTTGGACTCGACTCCCCGATTCCTAACACAGAAGGTATGCGTAACGATGTACTTGAAGCGCTGAAAAAGCTGCAAATTCCAGTTCTTCGCTGGCCGGGCGGCTGCTTCGCCGATGAATATCATTGGAAAGATGGTGTTGGTCCAGCGGAAAATCGCAAACGAATGATCAATACGCATTGGGGCGGTGTTGTCGAGAATAACCATTTCGGCACGCATGAGTTTCTTCGTTTATGTGAATTGATCGGCGCAGAGCCCTATATTAGCGGCAATGTTGGAAGCGGTACCGTGGCGGAAATGTCGGAATGGGTGGAATACATGACCTTTGACGGCGAATCTCCGATGGCGAACTGGCGTCAAGAGAATGGCCGTGAAAAGCCGTGGAAGCTCACTTATTTTGGCGTGGGTAACGAGAATTGGGGCTGCGGCGGAGATATGCGTCCGGAATACTATGCTGATTTGTATCGCAGATATGCTTGCTACGTAAGGAACTACGGGGATAATAAGATTTTCAAAATCGCCTGTGGAGCCAATAGCGCCGATTATAACTGGACCGAAGTCTTGATGCGCGAAGCGACCAAATACATGGATGGCATCAGCCTTCATTACTACACAATACCTACAGGTGAATGGAAGGATAAAGGCTCAGCAACAGATTTTACGGAACAGGAATGGTTTACAACCTTAGAAAAAACCTTATTCATGGATGAACTTATTACGCGTCATTCTGCCATTATGAACACGTATGATCCTGACAAAAGAGTCGCCTTAATCGTTGACGAATGGGGCACTTGGTTCAATGTAGAGCCTGGCACGAACCCTGGCTTTCTCTATCAGCAAAATACCATTCGCGACGCCCTTGTCACAGGCATTAATTTAAATCTTTTCCATCAGCATAGTGATCGTGTTCGCATGGCCAATATTGCTCAGGTCGTTAATGTCTTGCAATCGGTTATCCTTACGGAAGGCGCTGACATGCTGCTTACACCTACTTATCATGTTTTCGACATGTACAAGGTGCATCAAGATGCTCGTCACATTGCGGTAGAAGCAGATAGCCCGTCATATGCGATGGATGGCAAGCAAATCAACCAACTAAGCGCATCCGCTTCATTAAATGAAGAAAACCAATTGCATATTTCCCTCTGTAATTTGCACCATGCAGAACCGCTTGAGGTCCAATGCGATATTAAGGGTTCTCTCACTGGAACAATCTCAGGTTTGGTAATCACATCCGATACGTTGCAAGCGCATAATACCTTCGAGGAACCAGATAGCGTGAAGTCACAACCTTTTACGGATTATCGGGTCGAAAATGAAGTGCTGCTCGTTACCCTTCCTGCCCGCTCCGTGGTCACACTTTGTCTTACATAGGAGCATAAAGATATGGATAACTCAGGTGGAACTAGAGCTGATATCGGATCTGACTGCAAAGGCTGTTCAGCCACCGTGCATGTGACACCAGAAGAAATAGCAAAGCTTTTCGGTGAAACGCTCCGCGTCCGTAACCTGAAGCTGACAACAGAAGCCGAATATGACCGTCGCATCGCAGTCTGCGCAAGCTGCAGCGACTATCAATGGGGCACCACATGCCGGTACTGCGGCTGTTTGATGGGAGTGAAGGCAAAGCTTAGCAATGCTCGCTGCCCTTCTCCACATGGGGGTAAATGGTAGATCACCTATATTTACTCTATAACAAAAAAGATCGCCCTCCTCACTTCGTACAGTGGGAAGGCGATCTTTTTACTTTTATTTGCGGCTATACAATAACGGATTCAGCTCTGAAGCAGCTAACTCCCCCGGCTGCTGGCCAGGGAACCACCGTTTCAAATCACTCTCGCGCGCCTTGCTATCTGGCTCAGCAATCCGCAACCCATCCGCATAATAAATGACCGTCATGACCTTACGCATGGAATCCGTCGAATTGCCAGGGGCGCTGTGCAGCGTCCATCCCGCATGGAACGTGGCATCCCCCGCTTCCATCGCACCGTGTGACTTGGTCTCAAAGCCCTTACTCTCGATATAACCCGCAAGAGTTCGATGCGATTCATCCGAAATAACCATCTTATTCATGTATCCTATAAGGTGGGATTGCGAAGCAAAGGTCATGGATCCCACCGCTTCAGAAATCGGTACAAGCGGCATCCACATCGTTATCGTACTATCTGTATCCAGCGGCCAATAAATTTGATCTTGATGCCAAGGGGTATGACCGCCATGAGGCTCCTTAAACAAGGCCTGATCATGATACATACGTACGCCATCAACACCCATTAAATCTGCAGCAATCTTGGCAAAACGCTTCGCAAACACAAAGCGGCGGATCTCTTCACTTTGTTCCCATAAATTCGAAATCTGGATAAACGCCTTCCCATACGTATCACGTTGATCAAGCGGTTTATCTTGGTTGTTCAAAGTCTTCACCAAATTTGAAATGATCGGCTCATACACATTGATCTCAGCCTCGCTTGCTACCCCGCGAAGAACGATATGGCCATCTCGTTGATATCTTTCCCGCTCCTCTTGTGACAACGTATAACTGTCTTCCAACAAAGGCAGTTCATTCACTTGGTTATCTTCTAGATTACTCATTCGCTATGCACCTCAACTTGTCTATTTATAGCTTTAGTATACGACCCATTTAGCCAACAATCTTTGTCAAACAAGGCTATTAGTTTGTCAAAAACAACTGGATTCCACATGTCATCCTGCACTACAATAAGAGGTGAGTACGAACATCTAATGTCAACAAGAATGCTTTTCAAATTAAATAAAGAGAGGCTCTCCCATGCTGCAAGAATTATTAAATTCTCCACCTATCGTCCCCTATATCAGGGAATGTGACTTTGCAGTTCGCAAGCCTTGGAACTATCCCGAGCGCAGACTCTTGGACTATTTATTGGTATACATCCAAGAAGGTACCTGCTGTTTCTGGGTCGACAATCAGAAATATATGTTCTACCCTGGTCAATTCTGCCTCGTCCAGCCAGGGAGTCTACTTTCGTTAGAAGGACTAACCAACACCGTCACACCATATCTCCATTTTGATATCGCCTACAATACCGAACGAGAAAACAGCTTCCCCACGCGACCAGGTCAAATTGATCTAACCGCATATAGCCATCTTATGCAGTCTACGATTCATGAACTATACGGTATCCGAGTTCCCGTACACATCCAACCGCATAACTCTTCTCTCATCAAAGAAAAACTTCTACAATGCATTGAGCTTGCCAAAGTGCACAATCCGCTTACTCAGCTAAGAACACAGCATCTTATGCTTGAAATCATCCTTTCGATTCTAGAAGCCTATCAGCGTGATGTCCCCTCGCCAGCACCGACCTTAAACTGGATCACCTCCTACTTCTCCAATCATTTAAGTGATCCCATTTCAGCCCAGGACTTGGCGGACCGCGCCAATCTGTCCGTTTCTAGGTTCAGCTTCCTCTTCAAGAAACGCTACGGGACTTCTCCGCACCAATATTTATTACAAATGCGCATCCATCATGCGAAAGAATTACTTGCGAATACTGAGCTCAGTCATGAATCCATTTCTGACTATTGCGGGTTTGCGGATTTACATCATTTTTCTAAAATATTCAAACAACGCACTGGCACGACGCCCGGCGAGCATCGAAAAACAACAAAAAATCCCTCCAACCGATGACGTGCATCGGAAGAAGGGATTTTTCACATCATTAACCATTTCCCAGGAAATAGGACTACAGTCTAGTCGAAATAAACAGCCTTACCTGATCTCGCTGACTCGTAAATGGCTTCTAAAATCTCAGATACGACACACGCTTGCTCAGGAGTAACCACTGGATCTGTGTCGTTTTCTATCGCTTGAATCCATAATTTCATTTCTAAATCCGACGCAACCTCTGCTTTACCATCATAGAAAGCAACCCCGCCTGCGTTCAGTTCCACTTCTGTCGTGAACAAGCGACTGTGCTTCTCGCCGTTAATACGAAGGCCGCCTTTCATATCAGCGCCGCCTTCCGTACCGGAGAGCGTACATTTCGCTTCGTCTACTTCAAGCGTATTTAACGCCCAACTGGATTCTAGAATAATCGTAGCGCCATTTTTCATCGTAATCATACCAAATGCTGAATCTTCCACGGTGAACTTGGCTGGATCCCAAGGACCCCAAGCATTCGCCGCGTTCTCGCGTTGGGATAGCTTGTGATACGATGTACCCAAAACAACCGCTGGCTCATAGTTGTTCATCATCCACATCGTCAAATCCAATGCATGCGTACCGATATCGATCAACGGGCCTCCGCCTTGTTTTTCTTCATCGAGGAATACACCCCATGTCGGTACAGCGCGGCGACGAATCGCATGTGCCTTCGCGAAATAAATTTCGCCAAGCTCACCTTCTGAGCAAAGCTTATGTAAATGTTGGCTATCGCCGCGGAAACGATTGTTATAACCGACCGTTAGCTTTTTACCGGTACGTTTAGCAGCTTCAACCATACGTCTAGCGTCTGCTGCTGTCTTTGCCATAGGCTTTTCAGACATAACATGCTTGCCAGCTTCTAAAGCAGCAATCGTAATTTCCGCATGGGAGTCATTTGGCGTACACACATGAACGATATCAATGGAGCTATCTCTCAATACCTCGCGATAATCTTCATAGACACGTGCTTCTCCCTTACCGAATTTTGCAGCAGCTTCCTGTGCCTTCTCGGAAACGATATCACAAAACGCTACCATTTCTACATTGTCCAATTTGCTTAAGCTAGGCATGTGTTTGCCATTGGCAATCCCTCCACACCCAATAATCGCGATCCGATACGTCGTTGACATGATGTTCCTCCTCTATAATTACCCTGTAAATGCTTAAATTTATTGTAATCTTATGTATATACTTAATTATACCCAATAAAGCTGCCAAAAAAATTCCCGATTTAGCGAAGATTGTATGCAATTGTGCTATACAAAAGAAAAAAGCATCGTCGCTGCAAAAACAGCTCCCATGCTACTTACTTTTTTATCGAACTCGCAATGAGCTTGTACCCGACGCCGCGAATCGAATCAATCTGCACCGATTGCTGATTCATTTCCAGCTTCTTTCGTAAGGAGCTCACATGCACATCAACCGTACGCTGTCCCCCAATATAATCGAAGCCCCAAACGATATTCATAAGATCATCTCGGGTCACAACCACACCTGGGCGCTGCACGAGATATAGCAGGACTTCAAATTCTTTCGGTCGTAGCGGAATCGACTCGCCATTCAACACGACTTCATACTTTTCTGGATAAATACGGAGCTCGCCCGCTTGAATGACTTTCTCATTCGATTTGGCTATATCCGCAGCCGCTTCATCCGATTGTGTGCGCCGCAAAACAGCAGCCACACGCGCAAGCAGCTCGGCCACCCCGAATGGCTTCGTGATATAATCATCTGCACCGTGCTTTAATCCTTGTACGACTTCATCCTCGGCATTACGTGCCGTTAGAATAATGACAGGCGTACGATTTCCCTTTTGTCTAAGCTTAGCTAATACCTCAAACCCGCTCAATCCTGGGAGCATAATATCCAAAATAAGTAAATCATACGACTGCTGAAGCGCCTCCTGCAGGCCATCTCCACCATGATCGATCACCTTCGTGTCATAGCCTTCTTGAGAGAGATTATAGGATAGTAACCGGGCCAACGTCGGCTCATCTTCAATAACAAGTATCTTCTGTGCCATGGGATCCCCCGCATTTACAGTTTATTAACATTGCACAAGTTGAGTGTATCACACAAATGTAAAGACATTGTAAAGTCTTCATCATCGTGATGTAAATACGTAAAAATATCGACCCATTTTAGTGAATAACGGGCAATTCAATGATAAACTTCGTCCCTACCCCGACTTCGCTTTCAACGCGAATCGTTCCTTTATGCATCTCCACGAGATGTTTCACAATGGATAACCCGAGTCCTGTTCCGCCTGAGCTTCGGGATCGTGCTTTATCCACCCGATAAAATCGTTCAAAAATACGCGGTAAATCCTTCTTGGGAATACCCATCCCCGTATCCGAAACAATAATCCGAAGTCGTTCATAATCGCCGTCAGCATTGATCTCCAATGGCTCTACACGCAGCCTGACTTTACCGCCATCTTGCGTATACGCGATACCATTGGACAGCAAATTGATAATGATTTGTCGCAATCGATCTTCATCCGCCTCGATATACATATCCTCTTCGACTGTCATCGTCAGTTCAATATGCTTCTTCTCCGCTTCTTTCCGTAAAACACTGAGCGATCGCTCTAGAAACTCCGGTAAATAAACGGGAGAGAAATTCATCGGAATCCGCTTCGATTCAATCTTCGAAAGCTCCAATATATCACCAATCAAGCGATTCAATCGCTCACTCTCATCAAAAATGATTTGCAGAAACGATACCGCCGTTTCCTTATCATTCAACGCGCCAGCAAGCAGTGTCTCAGCAAAGCCCTTGACTGCAGCGATCGGCGTCTTCAGCTCATGCGAGACATTCGCTACGAACTCACTGCGCATCCGTTCTAAGCGTCGAACCGCCGTGATATCATGCAGCACGATGAGCACACCTGACCATTCCTCGTCCTCATGAGCGATTGGACTTAAATGGATATCCAAAATACGTTCAGCTGGATAATAAAACATCATCTCATCCGAAATCGGTTCCTGAAGTTCGATGCATTCTTGAATCAATTTTGTAAATTCGTATTGCTGCTTCGCCTCATTATATTTCTTACCCAAGAGCTCCTGGGAAGAGAAGCCCAGAATCGCTTCAGCAGAAGGATTAAGCAGCATAATCCGCTCTTCACGGTCAATCATCATGATGCCGCTCATCATATTTTCCATGACACCTTGCAGCCTGCGTTCGTTCTCCTGAATACGCGCCATTTGCCCCTGCAAGCTCTCCGACATGCGATTAATCGCCTGCCCGAGCTGTCCAACTTCATCATTGCTATACGCGGGAACACGAGATTCATAGTTCAAATTCGTGATTTGCTGCGCGACTTTGGTCATCCGCTCGATTGGCCGTGTAATCCCTTTGGCAATTCGATAACTGACAATACCTGCAATGACAAATAGGAGCAACAGCCCTGATATGAGGAAATACCAAAGACTTCGAATGGATTTATCTACCTGTTCCAAGCTCATCGAAATTCGTAGAAATCCGATTGTCACGTTGGCAGCATTTTTAACGGGAATGGCCGCATAGAGCATTTTCTCTTTCAGTGTATCACTGTAACGTGTCGTATAGCCGACTCCGTCTTTCTCTGCTGCTACAATTTCGGGTCTTGTTAAATGGTTGTCCATCTGCTCTGGCAGTTGGTCCGAATCGCCGAGCACTTTACCGTCCGCACGTACAAACGTCATGCGTTCACTTGTTGCGTCTTTTAGCCGATGGGCTTGCGCAGAATAATACTTGAACAACTCGGCTTCCGTTCCTTGATAATCCCATACGCCGCTTGAAGCAATCACATGAAGCTCACGTTCCATATTTTCTTGTAAAGACTTGACGTGGGAACTCTCGAGTACCTTTGCCATGAAAATACCCGCTACTAACATCGAGCATCCAATTAATAAGATTAAAATCAGGGTTAGCTTTGCACGAAATTTGGTCATGGATACGTAAACCTCCAACAGGGTTGTGTGCCGATTTATAAAATCATACAAGAAAAAGGGCTACTCTAAATAGTAACCCTAATTTCTACAGCTAATCCAGTATTTTTTTTGTAAAAGTGGTCAAAAGGAAATTATTTAAACACTGGCTCCTTGAGCGCAGCCAGCTTTTCTAAGGAATTCTTCTCTACATCTGCATGAAGGCTGTTGCCGTGTGAATCCATTGTCACAATCGCAGCAAAGCCTTCTGTCTCTAAGTGCCACATGGCTTCTGGAATACCGAATTCCAAATAATCAACGCCTTCAACCTTTTTGAAACATTGTGCATAGTATTGTGCCGCTCCACCGATCGCATTCAAGTACACGCCGCCATGATCTTTCAACGCTGCTAGCGTCTTAGGACCCATGCCGCCTTTACCGATCACCGCGCGAATACCAAACTTTTTAATAATATCGCCTTGGTAAGGCTCCTCACGAATACTCGTTGTCGGTCCTGCCGCCTTCACGTGCCACTCACCAGCATCATCCTTGGCCATAACCGGTCCACAGTGATAAATAGCCGCTCCGTTCAGATCGATTGGCGCATCATGATCCATCAAATATTTGTGAAGCGCATCGCGTCCAGTGTGCATCGTCCCATTAATGACAACCACATCACCGACTTTCAGACTGCGAATTTGCTCTTCCGAAATTGGAGTCGTCAACACGATCTCGCGACGCTCTTCTTGCGGTGTGTTTCTAGCTTCTTCCGCACTTGCTTCAAAAGCCTCTTGGAAGGAAACTTCAACGCCTCTTGGATAGGACCAGCCATTGATTTCACCCGTTTCGGCATTCAAAATCACGCCTTGGCGACGGAACGCCCAACAGTTATACGCTACGGAAACGAAGAAGCTAGCTGGCAAACGGTTCATGACACCAACTTTACAACCAAGCAAGGTCACTTGACCACCAAAGCCCATCGTACCGATTCCTAGCGTATTCGCGTGCTCCATTACGTATTCTTCGACTTTACGAAGGTCTGGATGCGGGTTCACGTCATCTACATGACGGAATAATTGATGCTTAGCAAGCTCATAGCCGCTTGTCCGGTCGCCGCCAATCCCAACACCAATAAAGCCTGCGCTGCAGCCTTGTCCTTGTGCTTGGTACACCGCATGCATGACGCATTTGCGAATGCCGTCGAGGTCACGACCTGCTTTACCTACGCCTTCAAGATCAGCTGGCAGGCTGTATTGAATATTTTTGTTCTCGCAGCCGCCGCCTTTGAGAATGAGCTTCACTTCCACATCATCACGTTCCCATTGCTCGAAATGGATGACGGGTGTTCCTGGTCCGAGGTTATCCCCGCTATTTGCACCTGTAAGGGAATCAACGGAATTCGTACGAAGCTTACTTGCCTTTGTTGCATTCGCAACCGCTTCAAGGATTTGTTTCTTCATCACAAGTTGGTTTGCCCCAACCGGACAGTGTATAATAAACGTTGGCATGCCTGTATCCTGACAAATCGGGGATACATTCGTTTCCGCCATATGAATGTTATCAGCAATACGGGATAGAGATAATGCTGATCGCGTGCCATTATCCTCTTTTATTTGCGCGGCTTGTACCGCACGACGAACATCACCAGGAAGGTTCGTGGATGTTTCGACGATCAAATCATAAACACTTTGATAAAAATGCTGCATAACGCTGTCTAGCTCCTCTCTCATTACACACATAATCATTAAGAATATTGTCTATTATACCATACCTCTCAGGAACAGTTCGACGGTTCTTGTGAGGAAAACAAGGAGATTCGCTGACATGTACAAAAGAATCGCAATTTCGATTCTCGTTAGTCTGATTGGGCTCACACTCTTATTGACACCCCTGCAGGCTGAACGGTCCGAAACCATTTACTACCAGGATCAGGTAGCAGTCCTTATGTATCATCACATCCACGACACAGATACAAGCTCAAGCACGATCACTAGTAGCTTGTTTCAAAATCAGTTAGAGTCACTGCTCAGCAAAGGCTATCATTTTATTTCTTTAAATGAGTTTAAAATGTACATGGCAGGCGCAACGGTTCCATCCAACGCTATTCTAGTCACCTTCGATGATGGGTATCAAAGCTTCTTTACGGCGGCCTATCCGATTCTCAAAAGCTTACGTATTCCCGCTGTCAACTTCGTCATCACGACGGACTTGGCTAACCCATTAGGCTCGTACATTCCTTCGATGTCCAAGGAGCAACTCAGAGAAATGACGCATGCGACGAATTTCATCGATATTGGCTGCCACACGGACAATCTTCACCATAAGCTTCCTAGTGGGGAAGCCGCCCTTGTCGGCAGACTCGACGGCGAGAACGCGGATGCTTACCAGCAGCGTGTGCTCAAGGATACGCAAGCCTGTGTGGGCAAGCTTGCAGGTCTAACGGATGCGCCGCTCGACGCGATGGCGTACCCGTATGGCATCACGTCGCCAGCGGCGACAGAGCTAGTGGCGAATGCTGGCATCCGGTACGCCTTCACGATCTCCCCCGAGATGGCGACGCGCAGCGCCGATCACATGTTGATCCCGCGGATCAACGCGGGCAGCCCGAACATCACGCCGGAGCTGCTGCTGCGTTCAATCCAGCGCCGGGTTATGGCGCAGCCGGACAGCGCGCCGCTGCGCGTGGACGCAACCGCTGCTGCCGCGCAGCTCGGCGGCAGCGCCACGGCTGAAGGCGGAGAGCTTCGCCTCCGCCTCGGGCAAGAGGCATTCACCCTGAAGGTGAATGCCAAGACAGCGACGCGCGGCGACGCGCGCGTCCAGCTGCGGCAGCCCGTGCTGCGTGAGCACGGGCAGGTCACGATCGCGCTTGACGATCTGCAAGCGCTGATCGGGCAGCCGCTCGTCTACACCCCGGCCACCGGCAAGGTGGCTGCGCGGGTGACGCCGAGCGTGAAGTAGCCCTTGGCGAGCGGTCCGTGTTACTCGGCCCGCCAAATCAAACATGAAGGAGCTTAGGCCCATGAATCATCACTTTTTTGCTTACTTATATCGTCTCAAATATATCGATCGCTGGAGCCTCATGTGGAACACGCGCCGCGAAAACGTAGCCGAGCATTCTTTCTACGTTGCCTCGATTGCTCATATGCTTTGCACGATTTCGAACGAAGTGTACGGCGGAAATGTGCCCACCGATCGCATCGTTTCCATCGCATTGTTTCACGATGCGTCCGAAGTGCTGACCGGTGACATCCCTCAGCCTGTAAAGCACAACAACGAGCAAATTCTTCGAAATTTCCGCGAAATTGAAGATGTTGCCGTAGAACGGCTGATCAGCACGATCCCACCTGCACTAAGCGGCATCTACCGCGGCCTCATTCAAGATCCTGACCCTGAGCTTTACCGCTGGGTAAAGGCCGCTGATTTGATTGAAGCCTATATCAAATGCTTAACCGAGCTCTCCACAGGCAACCGTGAGTTCGTCGTTGCCAAACAACAAGTTCTCGAAAGCTTGAAAAAGATGAACATGCCTGAGGTCGACTATTTCCTTGAGCACATGAGTGCTTCCTTCGAGAAAACGTTAGATGAAATCACCTTGGATATCGCGGACCCGAGTTAATTCAACCACATGCACACATGACTTTACGGCATTATTCCATAACAAAAAAATGAGGAGGCAAGGTAATCCTTGCCTTCTCATTTTTGTTTTCTGTCGATTGTAATGAAAGATCATCCGACCTCTAGTTAGCGAAACGTCAATCCGTCAATTGGGGAAATCTACGCTTGAAATCTTTGTTCTGTTTTTCTATTTCTTTTAAACCTTAAACTTTCCTAAAAGCACTTGTAATTCTTCCGACATCTTAGAGAGCGCCGAGGCTGATGCCGTAATCTCTTCCATTGACGCCAGCTGCTCTTCAACGGCTGCCGATACATGCTGTGATCCGGATGATGTCGTTTCTGCAATCCCCGAAATAACGTTGATCGAATGAACAACCTGTTCCGTACTGGCAGACATTTGCTGTGAAGCAGCTGAAACTTCCTGAATCTGATTAGCTACGTCGTTTACAGAGCGCTGAATCCGTTCGAATGATTCGCCAGCTATGTGAACGGCATGGATTCCTTCCGCCACTTCTTGCGTACCTGCTTCCATTAAATGAACAGCCTGGGTCGTCTCGTCTTGAATGGCTGCAATCAACTGCGCAATCTGCTCCGCGGATTGTTTCGATTGTTCAGCCAGCTTACGTACCTCATTGGCTACAACAGCAAACCCTCTTCCATGCTCTCCGACCCTTGCGGCCTCAATCGCTGCATTCAAAGCAAGCAAGTTCGTCTGTGTCGCGATGCCCGTGATCACTTCGACAATGTGCCCAATCTCTTGCGAGCGTTCCCCCAAGCCCTTTACTGCTTGAGCCAAACCGTCTACTGTATGGTTAATTGCATTCATCTGATTGACGGTCGTTTGAATGGTTTGATTTCCCTCCAAAGCAATTTCCGATGCTTGAATGGCTGCATGTGTGACACTTTCCGCATTAGTCGCAATATGATGAACACCTACGTTCAATTCATTCATCGAACTGGCACTTTCATCTATACTTCGCGTCTGTTTCTCTGAACCGACCGCTACTTTTTCCATCGTAAGCGCAATTTGCTCTGTCGCTTCTCGGATTTGTTCAGAGCTGGCCGTTAATTCTTCCGAGGATGCAGCAACATGTTCCGCACTGATCTCGACTTTTCGAATGATCGTGTGGAGATTATCAGCCATTTCATTAAATGATAAGGCCAGGTCGCCAATTTCATCCCGGTTGTTCACCTTGATCGCATCCCCGGTCAAATCCCCCGAGGCAATGCGTTTGGCAGCTTTCGACATTAAGACCATAGGCCTAGAGATTATCCTTGTTAGAAATAAAGAAATGACTATACCGGCTAACAGGGCAGCAATACTGAGAGTATCTACCACTCTTCTGCCTGATTTAACCAGCAGTACGGAATCATTCGTAGCTTCCTCGACTTCTTTTGTATTGATTTCAATCAATTTTTCAATACTTTCGAGCGCATTGTTAAAAGGCGTTTTCATGTCTCCTGCAATTTTATTCGCGCTTTTAAAATCATTGGCCTTTCCGGCATTGATCAGCGAAGGGAAAACATCTGCTATTTCCTGTTCAGTTTTAAGGAAACTCTTGAATAGATTTCGTTCTTCCTCATTATCAATAAGAGGTTCGTATGTATTTTGTAGCTTTTGTATATCGCTTATCGTGGTATTCATTTTTTGTTCGAGCCGATCCTTTTCACTAGCGTCTGTTTCCAAGGTAAACCTCAAGGCGAGACGCTGAATATTGATAAAATCCCCTTTTATATCCCCAAGAAGCTTCATGCTTGGCATATAAATCGTTTGTATCTCTTCTGCCTTATCCCCCATCCCTATCATCTTCGTAGTCGACGTCGCGCCGATTACACCCATAAGAATAAGAATAGATAAAAAACCTAATCTCAACTTCCTTCCAATCGTAAACCTCATTCTTAACACCTCGCGATATTTATTGAGTTTTCTTTATTTGGATATTCTTCAGTCCCTACATACCATAATAAACCATTCGACAAAAAAAGATATAATCCGCAGCTTAATTTTCCCTTAAAGTTTGCTAAAAATAGGCACTTATGCCTATGAAACTGAGCTAATAGATCCCAAACAGACTCAAAGAAGCCTAATTCCATCCAATTTCCGGACAGAAACAGGCTCGTTTTTTTTCACCGCCAAGTATGTATTGACAAGTCATCGTTATACCACCTTCGGATGTTCGGATGCTATAACGGTGAGAACCAGAGAATCCCTCGTCCTGCACGAAACACCAAAGAACCTCCCTTCCACTGAACATGGAACAGGAGGTTCTTCTCATCTCTAGACTATGACAAGATTTGAGGATTTGTCATTATTAAAATAGCAAGAATAACCGCTACAGAAGCGATCCAGCTGAAGGTTTTGATTTTAGCAGCATCAGATGCTGTACTTTTCCCTGCAGCACTGTTGGCTTTTAACTTTTTGATTCTGCCACCGATCATGCCAGTTACAGCCCCAACAATCACTAACAAAATCACAGCCAGCGCCATCCACAAAGCAGACGGCATAGGGTCGATTTGACTAACCATTGCACCGCCGGAAAGGAAGGTAACGATCAAAGAAAATTGACCAACTCGGTTCATCGTAGCTAACAATCCCATGAATCCTTCTTGTGCTGCACCAGATAAGCTACCAGCTCGTCCCACAATGAAAGGGAAAACAACATAAGAGCCAAGCATTAGAGCACTTATTACATGTAAAAAAATCATAACATGGTACATTGAGTCTACCTCCGCAAATTTTAATTAGAATCGTTCTCTTTTAGTATACAGAATCGTATTGGGTGTAACAAGAAAGCGATGTCAATATATCGGCTAATTCACCATATCTCCATAAAAATGTGACCAATTGCGCAGAAAACAACCCCAATTCTCCCATGGAAAGCCCTCGAGCACTGACACTGGAGTGACCTTGCGGTCCTCCAATGTCAATTCATGCTAAGAACATTCATTTTACAGGAAACCGGAGCTATTTAGAGAACTATACTTACATTTTAACTTACCTACATTTCACTCTCTAACAACACCCTATGGCAGCGGCTCCGCAGCAACATCCGCAATCGTAACGGCTTCTGTAAATTTATTCGTTGTATTTTGTCTTATCCGCATGTTGGCTGCGCCAGAAGCTGTCGTATTAATTTGGACATTCACAATCTTCTCCGCATGGCCGCTTGCATTGGCTGTCATGGAGAAACTAGCACTGTATCCATATGCGGATGGCCATGTACCGTCACTATTCTGTACCTTCGCGACTTGCGTCCCTGAGCCATTATAAATACCAAGATTATAACCCGTTGTCGTTGAATTAGCAGCTAGCCCATTCATAATGATCTTCACTTGGAATACATAATGATTCGGCAACTGAGTTTGGTGAATGAAAGCAAAGGGATCGGTTGTATTCGTGGACGATGGAACCCCATAAGATCCTGCTTTAAATGTAGTCGGATCATACCACTTGTATCCCGTTGCCGGTGTCGCCCATGGTTCTGCCTGCGGCTCTGTCGTATTCGCTGGCTGTTCCCATGAGTAGAGCGTTGTCGCCGTATCAAGCGTTAATCCAGCTACCTGTGTAAAGCTCGTATAGCTTTCCTTGGTTGCCAACCAATTGACCATATTAACTAGCAAGGTCGCATCGTTCTGCTCCTGGAAGCCCGCATACGTCGTTTTTGCCCCACCGGTCTCTTCCTTCAAATATTTGGGTGTCGCATCCTCAACGGGTGAAGAGTCACCGATGAAACCTGCTTTACCAGCGCTTACCTTCGATACCGCAACATACGGTCCCTCCGCTACGCCTCCGCCATTGTACACCCCTTGATCTACCGCGCTTGCCCATTTCGTCGTCGTAGACGGCAAATAGACAATACCCTTCGCTGTGTTAGGATTTGTAATGGCTAGTGTGGATCCTGCATGCATCGCCATCGTGGAAACACCGCTTGTAATGCCAAATCCTTGCGTACCTGTCACAATATTGTTAGCTGTGATATCACCTAGCGCATTGTAACGGAAACGGACGCCAAAGTTTGTCGATAACCAATCTGAGCTCGCAACCCCAGACATCGCCGTAGATGCCGCTTCTTCAGCACTCATACCTAATGCTGGATTCGTCCAAGCGCCACGACGATAACCATTAAATACTTCGGATGCATCCCAACGGTTTTTGTTCCGATCCGCATTGTAATGATCTCCAATGAAGAAAATACTGCCGCCAGCCTGCACGTACTGCAGCATAGCGCTCTGTTCTGTGGTTTTATATGGGATATTGGCTTCCCCAATGACGAAAACATCATAAGCAGATAAGTCCGAGAGTGTAATCGCCGTGCTTTTACGTAATTCCTTGACATAATAACCGGCATTCCCTAGCGTATTCGCGAAATCAGAAAAGCCGCCATCAATGACCCAGTCGGCAGCTCCTGCCGTTTGACCATGGGTATTATCAAACAATACCTTTTTTCCATTGGGGGATGCAGGGGTAATCGATGGGGCTGGATCATTCGGTCCTTCTGCCCATGCTTGCGGTACGACGCTTAACAATGTACTAGATATTGCCGCGGTAACACAGAATCTTCGCCAGCTTTTCTTGCCAAACCAACTTCTTCTCAACATCAATTCCCACCATCCTATGGAAGTATTAACCAATGTAATTTTGGCTATACATAGCGTATCATAGGCCATGCTCATCGGATAGCTTTTGGAAGTTAATTTACAAAAACAACAACTTTTTGTGCATCACCACAAAAAAAGACCAACCTCCTAATACTTAGGAGGTTGGTCCTTCATTTCTATGGATTAACCCGCTACAACCTTAATTACGTTGCGTACGGATTCAGCTGTTTTGTCCAAAGCTGTTTTTTCTGCTTCCGTCAATTCGATATCCATGATTTTCTCGATGCCGTTAGCGCCAAGAACCGTCAGAACACCCATGAACAGGTTATCATAGCCATACTCGCCTTCAAGAAGAGCGATTGTAGGAATGATACGTTTTTTATCTTTAAGGATCGCTTCTGTCATTTGCACAAGAGAAGCTGCTGGAGCGTAGTATGCACTACCGTTACCAAGAAGGTTAACGATCTCACCGCCGCCAGTACGTGTACGTTGAACGATAGCTTCAATGCGATCTGCTGGAATCAACTTCTCGATTGGAACGCCGCCAGCGTATGTGTAGCGTACAAGTGGCACCATGTCATCGCCGTGTCCGCCGATAACTACACCTTTAACATCCTCAACCGATACGTTCAACTCTTGGGAGATAAACGTCAGGTAACGAGCCGTATCAAGAACACCGGATTGACCGATAACGCGGTTCTTAGGGAAACCAAGCGCTTGGTAAGCTACGTAAGTCATCGCATCAACTGGGTTACTCAAGATGATCACGATGGAATCAGGAGCAACTTCTTTTACGTTCTCACAAACGGATTTCACGATACCCGCGTTTGTATTAACAAGATCGTCGCGGCTCATCCCTGGTTTACGAGCGATACCTGCTGTGATAATCACGATGTCGGAACCAGCAGCATCCGCATAGTTGGATGTACCAGTGATTTGAGCATCATAGCCTTGAACTGGACCTGCTTCAAGCATGTCAAGAGCTTTCCCCTTAGTAGGGTTCTCAAGTTGTGGGATGTCGAGTAGAACAACGTCACCAAGTTCTTTTTGAGCTAGCATTAGAGCAGTAGTAGCACCTGTGAAGCCCGCGCCAACAACGGTAATTTTATTACGACGAATTGCCATTTAAAATATACCTCCTCATTTCTTAGTCTAACTCAACTTTGTGTACAAATTAAGCCATGTTTTTGATGATTTCGTTCGCGAACTCGGAGCACTTAATTTCTTTCGCGCCTTCCATCAAACGTGCGAAGTCATAAGTAACTGTTTTATTGTTAATAGAAGTTTCCAAGCCTTTGTAGATCAGCTCAGCTGCTTCCAACCAACCAAGGTGCTCAAGCAACATAACGCCGGAAAGGATAACGGAACCTGGGTTAACAACGTCAAGACCAGCGTATTTAGGAGCTGTACCATGTGTTGCTTCGAAGATCGCGTGACCAGTCAAGTAGTTGATGTTAGCTCCTGGAGCGATACCGATACCGCCAACTTGTGCAGCAAGTGCATCAGACAGGTAGTCACCGTTCAAGTTCAATGTAGCGATAACGTCGAAATCAGTAGGACGAGTCAAAACTTGTTGAAGAGCGATATCAGCAATCGCATCTTTTACGATGATTTTGCCAGCTGCTTCAGCATCTTTTTGTGCTTTGTTCGCTGCTTCTGCGCCTTCTGCTTCTTTGATGCGGTCGTATTGTGCCCATGTAAATGTTTTGTCCGCATATTCACGCTCAGCCAACTCGTAACCCCAGTTTTTGAACGCTCCTTCTGTGAACTTCATGATGTTACCTTTGTGTACCAAAGTCAACGTTTTACGACCATGCTTGATCGCGTACTCGATAGCAGCGCGAACCAAACGCTCCGTACCTTCGGAGGATACTGGTTTAACACCGATACCTGACGTTTCTGGGAAACGGATTTTGTTAACGCCCATTTCATTTTGCAAGAAAGAGATTACTTTTTTAACGGCTTCGGAACCAGCTTCCCACTCGATACCCGCGTAGATATCTTCTGTATTTTCACGGAAAATAACCATGTCAACTAGTTCAGGACGTTTAACTGGGGATGGAACGCCATTGAAGTAACGAACTGGACGGGAACATACGTAAAGATCAAGCTCTTGACGAAGTGCTACGTTCAGGGAACGAATACCGCCACCGATTGGTGTAGTAAGTGGTCCTTTGATGGACACGATGTACTCGCGCATAGCTGTTAAAGTATCGTTCGGCAACCAGTTGTTGAATTTGTTGAATGCTTTCTCACCAGCAAATACTTCGTACCAAGCGATTTTTTTCTCGCCTTTGTATGCTTTCTCAACCGCTGCATCTAGCACACGTACGGAAGCTGCCCAGATGTCAGGACCTGTACCGTCACCCTCGATGAAAGGAATGATTGGGTTGTTAGGGACTTGAAGTACACCGTTCTCGATCGTGATTTTTTGTCCTTCAGTTGGTAGTTCGTAATTTTCGAATTGTGGCATGATTAGTTCCTCCTAATAGTGGGTTGAAGTCATTTCTTATTTATTCGATGTGCATAGCTAGGCACACAAAAAGTGACGGGAGTTGCGGTACTCCCCCAGTTACCTGAGGTTGGGTACCGAACTGCCCGCACCTTGAGCTTGAAGCAATATCAATTAGCGTTGGCCAATTGGGATATATTTTTGGTTAACCGGACCTGTGTACTCTGCGCGAGGACGGATCAAACGGTTGTTTTCGTATTGCTCAAGGATATGAGCAGCCCAACCGGATGTACGGGAGATCGCGAAGATCGGTGTGAACAAGTCACGCGGGATTTCCAAGGTTGTGTATACGGATGCCGAGTAGAAGTCTACGTTCGGTTTCAAGCCTTTAAGGCCTGTTACCAACTCGTCTGCTTTAATGGACATTTCGTACCATTTCAAGTTGCCCGTTAATTTGCCTAGCTCGTAAGACATTTTTTGCAAGTGCTTTGCACGAGGATCGCCGTTTTTGTATACGCGGTGACCAAAGCCCATGATTTTGTCTTTACGCTCTAATTTATCGTTAATGTAAGGAACAACGTTCTCAACAGTACCGATCTCTTCAAGCATCACCATAACCGCTTCGTTCGCACCACCGTGAAGAGGTCCTTTAAGTGTGCCGATTGCGGAAGTAATACCGGAGTAGATATCTGTTAGTGTTGCAACAGTTACACGCGCTGCGAATGTGGATGCATTCAACTCGTGGTCAGCATGAAGGACTAATGCTTTGTCCAACGCTTCGATCGCAACTTTATCCGGCTCGTTTCCTGTTAGTTGGAACAAGAAGTTAGCAGCTACAGAAGAATATCCTGGAGAAGCTACTGGCTCTTTGCCTTCACGAATACGTGCGAAAGCTGCGATAATTCCTGGAATTTGTGCTTGCAGCTTGATCGCTTTACGCACATTGGATTCCGTGCTGGAATCATTAGCTTCGTCATCATATAGCGCAAGTGCAGAAACCGCTGTACGAAGCGCTGCCATGGAGTTAACATCTTTCGGGAATGTACGAATGAGGTCAATTACCGCATCTGGTACTTTGCTGTATGCGTTCAGATCGCTTTGCAATTTCTCTAGCTCAGCTTGCGTAGGCAGCTTACCGAACCAAAGCAAGTAAATGACTTCTTCAAAAGTCGCATTTTCTGCGAGGTCATCAATATCAATCCCGCGATACGTAAGCACGCCATCTACAATGGAGCTGATCGACGAGGTTGTGGCTACAATTCCTTCTAAACCTTTGGTTGCAGACATGGGAATCTCTCCTTAGCTACTCTATTAGCATAATATTGCTGTTTTCTTCTCTTAATAATAAAGTATTTTACTCGGTAAGTGAACAAAAGAGGACATAAAACTTCATTATCACTACCATAGAAATTCTTTTTGGCGGAATTTTCACACCATTTTTCGCCCTTAACTCCCAAACACACGATACAAGTTTTTGTTAAATTCACTGAATTATTCAGTAGGCGAGGAAAAATTTGTAGACATAGATCGAGATTGATACAATGTAACCAACGAATTCGTGAAAAGGAGCGACATTATGAGCAACCATGCAGCTAGGATTGGCATCATTGATATCGGATCCAACTCCATCCGACTTGTCATTTATGAAATAAATGCCCAGGGCGCTTATCGCGTCGTGAGTGAGCATAAAGATTCCGCAAGACTGAGTGAACGTATGGGGCCTGATGGCCTTTTACATAGCAAGGATATTATTTCGATCGTTCCTATCTTAACCCACTATGCCTTATTATGCCAGTCCCAAGCTGTAACAACCGTTCGAGCCGTTGCAACAGCAGCCGTTCGGAACGCTGCCAACACCGCGGATATCGTTCGTATCCTTAATGAGCAAACTGGCTTGCAGATAGAGGTTTTGAGCGGGTTTGAGGAAGCGCGCTTCGGTTATCTTGGCGTGATCAACTCTATGGATATACGTGATGGCATGATCATTGATATCGGGGGAGGCAGTACGGAGGTCTCCCTTTTAAAAAATAGGGAATTGGTACACAGTGTCTCCTTTCCTTTCGGAGCTGTGAATACCACTCGCCACTATATGAAAGGTAATAATTTGACCGAACAAGAGATCGCTGATATTCGAAAGATGGTGCAAGCGGCGATTGCCTCTCACCCTTGGATTACTTCTTCCCCAGATCTTACCATGGTTGGATTAGGAGGGACGATCCGAACACTCGGTAAAATGAGTCGTAAGCGCAATAAATATCCGCTCCAGCTTGCCCATAATTACGTCATGAAGCCTGGTGAGATTCAGGAATTTTCAAATCTTTTATCCTCCATGCCAATCGATAAAAGAAAGAAAATAGACGGGCTCGCCAAAGAACGAGCTGATATTATGGTACCTGGTCTACTCATTCTTGAGACCATCTTTGAAGCAGCGAAATCGTCTGCCTGTGTCATAAGTGGGTCTGGCTTGCGTGACGGTCTTTTCTTTGAAACGTATAATCCGAAGCAACCCATTAAAAGCGATGTCCTAGAAGCGAGCATCCAAAACGTGCTCACACTCCATCCTAATGGGGCTGTCAAGCACGTCCGTCATGTCGATACCTTGGCCATGCAAATGTATGATACGCTAGCTCCATCCACAGATTTTGAAGCGCGGGCTAGGCTGTTGCTTCACACAGCTGCTCTACTGTACCGCATAGGCGTAAGCGTTCATTACTACCAGTATCTCAAGCACACCGAATATATGATCCAAGAAGCTCATATCGATGGCCTAAGTCATCGTGAGATTGTCATCGCTTCACTTATCGCAACGTTCAAAACAAAAAATCGGACCCAGCAGCAGGCTCTTGCATACAAGGACCTGTTACGGGAATCCGATACAACATTAATTATGAAGCTAGGTGCTATCCTAAAGCTTGCCATCTCCATGGATTTTAGTGAGACTCAGCCGATCCAAGAGCTGCAGATCCAACGAAGTGAAACAGCGATGAGTCTTAAATTGCTCTGTCTGCACAACCCGCAACTGGAACTTAAGGAGCTTAGCTCATTCACCAAAGATTTCGATAAAATCTGGGGACTCAAGCTTACGACTCAAGCCGGATTTTTTTCCATGAAGTAATACGCATCGCCTCGAACTGGCTCCGATAAGGGGTCAGTTCATTTTTTATGCGCGTATACATGCCGTTCGGCATCAGCTCTCTCGCTTTGACATTATCATGGAGCGTCACGTTCAAGATTTGAATCATCATTTTCTTCATTTCACGGTCCAGAACCGGGCACATCAGCTCAATTCGCCGAGTTAAATTACGCGTCATCCAATCTGCCGAAGACAGATAGACATCGACATGCCCGCCATTTTCGAAATAGTAAATCCGTGAATGCTCCAGAAATCGGTCTACAATACTCCGAACCGTAATATTCTCACTTAGACCAGGCACACCTGGCCGCAAGCAGCATACGCCCCGGATAATGAGTTCAATTTTCACGCCCGCCTGTGACGCCGCGTATAACGCATCCACCATTTCCTGATTCGATAAGGAGTTCATTTTCGCAATAATCTGAGCGGGTCGGCCTGCCCTCGCATGCGCAGATTCACGAGCAATCAGCTCGAAAAGCTTATCCTTTAAATCCGTCGGTGCAACAGCAAAAGACTGCCAATCATGTGGCGCAGAGTAGCCCGTAATTTCATTGAAAAGCACAGAAGCATCTTCCCCGATGACCGTATTCGATGTGAACAATCCCACGTCCGTATACAAGCGAGCTGTGCTGTCATTATAATTACCAGTCCCAACATGGACGTAACGACGAAGCGTATTCTCTTCTTGACGAACGACCAACGTGATCTTCGCATGCGTTTTGAGTCCAACAAGCCCGTATACCACATGACAGCCCGATTTCTCCAGCATTCTGGCCCAGGCAATATTACGTTCTTCATCGAATCTTGCTTTGAGCTCGACCACGACCGTCACCTGCTTACCAGACTCCGCGGCTCTGGCTAACGCTTGAATGATCGGGGAATTACCGCTCGCTCGATATAGTGTCATTTTGATCGCCAAGACGTGTGGATCGTATGCGGCATGAATAATAAAGTCCGTTACAGCGTCAAACGTCTCATAAGGATGATGCACAAGTACATCTTTCGTCTTAAGAATGCTGAAAAAGTCGCCAGAATCCGCTGAATCCTCAAATTCAATTGGATATTTGGCTACAATTCGTGGATAGCGAAGATTATCGAAGCCATTTAACGTGTTAGCCAGCTTCATAAAGTAAGTAATGTCCAAGGGTCCGTCAATCTCGAAGATTTGTTCTTCGATCTCAAACTCATCCTGTAATTGCGCCAAAGCATAGGGATGGATCCCTTCTTGCACCTCCAGCCTCACTGGAGAGCCCCAGCGCCTGCGCCTAAGCTCCTTTTCGATCTCTTCCAGTAAATCCTCTGCTCCTTCTTCATTGAGCGTTAAATCCGCATTACGCGTAACTCGGAAGCCATGCACGGAAATGGGTATGTATCCACTGAAAAGGGACTGAATGTGGTGCTCGATCAGCTCTTCCAATAATATGAATTCGGTCTTTTTACTATTCGAACGAGTAGGTACAGGAATGCAGCGAGATAAGTTGCTAGGAATTTGGACGATAGCGAAAAAAGGTTCTTCATCCAAATCTTCTCCCTCACGCACAAGTAATACCGCCAAATATAAAGATTGATTATGTACAAGCGGAAACGGGCGACTTTGATCGACAGCCATCGGCGTTAACACGGGAAAAATAATATCATGATAGTAGGCATCCATGGCTTTTTTCTGAGACGTATTCAGATCTTCATATTCGGTAAATACGATGCCTTCCTTCGTCAAAAGCCGCGTTACTTCACGATACGTTTTGTACTGCTCGGTAACCATCTTCGCCGTACGTTTCATAATACGTTTAATAAGTCCTGCAGGCGTGTAGCCCGTAAAATCTTTTTTGGTATAGCCCGCTTTAATTTGATCCTTGAGTCCTGCGACACGAACACTCATGAATTCATCGAGGTTGCTCGATACGATCGACAGAAATTTCACACGCTCTAGCAGTGGTGTACTCGCATCTTGCGCTTCCTCAAGCACACGCCAATTGAACTCGATCCAGCTCAAATCACGATTTAAGTACTTGGTTGAAATCTCTTTGACTTCTTTGAGTTCTTTTACTTCCTTCAGCTCTGGTTCGCGCGCAATACTCATAAATCCTCCAATATTTCCCCATTTTTAGTCATCTTCTATCTTCATTGTACTATGGGTCTAAGGGGGCGACAATCCAATTCCCCGTATTTCAATATATTAAGATTTTGTAAATATCATGATATTTCCGTATTTATCCATGTTCATGTTACAATAAATTAGACTTCAAACAAGGAGTGATTCCTTCCATGGGTATCCTAAATCCGCGCTTGGTCCACCAAATTCTTAGGGGCATTTGGGTGGCGATAATTCTCGTTCTATTGGCAATTGTCTTTTACTATATCATTCCACTTATTTACCCCTTTATTTTTGGTTGGATCATCGCACTTATGCTAAATCCGGTTGTTAATTTTTTTCAATTCAAATTGAAGTTACCTAGATGGTTGTCTGTTACATTAGCGATGCTCCTATTCCTAGGTGCAATGGTCACTGCAATCACTTTACTCGTTGCCAATATTATTGTAGAACTAGGCTCCCTTGCGGATAACATTCAGCTTCAAATCAACCGCTGGGTAGAGCAATTTAATGTGTTCATTAATTCAATCACCTTCCAACAATGGATCGAGCGCGTCAATGAGTTTTTTGAAAATAATCCTAAATATCAGGAAACGGTTAACACCAATCTTTCTTCCACAGCAGGCTCGATTGCCGACATAAGTAAATTGGTAATCACCTACATATTCGCTGCGCTAAAAGCATTCCTGACCTCACTGCCTAACATCGCAACAATCACCATCATCGTTATGTTGGCAACCTTCTTCATCAGTAAAGATTGGTATGGGCTGATCAAACGATATAAAGGCATTTTCTCTGATATGATTGTTAAAACGACAAAGTTAATCCGAACAGATTTGCAGAAAGCTTTGTTCGGTTATATAAAAGCTCAGTTAATTCTCGTTTCGCTCACTGCGTTAGTAGTGATCATAGGTCTGCTCGTTCTCCGTGTAGATTATGCCATAACCATAGGCTTGTTAACTGGCTTAGCAGACCTGATGCCGTATCTGGGAACAGGTGCCGTCATGGTGCCATGGATTCTATATGTTTTCTTTGCGCAAGGTAACATTGTGCTTGGCATCGGACTTAGTGTCTTATATGGTGTTATTGTGATTGCGCGGCAAATTATGGAGCCCAAAGTGCTTGCCTCTTCAGTCGGGCTAGACCCACTAGCTACACTCATTGCCATGTTCGTTGGTTTAAAACTATTCGGGCTGTTGGGACTTATCGTTGGTCCTGTATCACTTATCCTCATCACCGCATTCTATCGAGCGAGAATCTTTCATGATATCGCGGCATACATACACAAAGGCTCGGCACCTTCCGAATAGGAGGATGACCGAGCCTTTTGGTTGCGCAGGAGAGAACGATCCGACATGACCACTTATCTGCGATGGATAATGTGCATATTGCCTTTTCCGATTTGTTTGCGAATGATGGCCAGCAGCAGCACTTTGAATATCGGTCTCGTGTAAGGAAAAACGAGCAGGAAACCCAAAATATCCGTTATGAAGCCCGGCGTAATCAACAAAATGCCCCCTAGGAAAATACAGATCCCATCCAGTATTTGCTGCGCTGGCAGCTGACCTTGCGACCACTCAAACTTCGCATATTCCATCACCTTGCGCCCCTCGCGCTTAGCAAAGTAAGCACCTAAGAAGCCGCTCGCTATGATTAACAGGAAGGTCATCCAACCCCCAATCAGATGTCCTAACATGATCAACAGTGTAATTTCAATCGCAGGCACGAGAATAAAAATAGCAATAATTAGGCGGAACATAGGTTTAGCCTCCTTCAGAATACTTCGCAATGAGCTGCCACAATTCTGGCGCTTCCTTCTCTATACGTACTGGCCTCCAAGAAGGATTCACCCAAACATGTCCAGATGTTCCTGTAACCAATAATTCTTCAGAAAAATCGTCATGCATGCGTCGAATTTCATACGCAAATTGCAGCCGAACGCTGCTCATGAGTGACACCCGTGTATAAATTCCTACCAAATCATCGTAGCGCGCTGGCTTTTTGAATTTGAGATCGGCTTCCGTAACGGGAAGCAGGAGACCCTTTTCCTCTATTTTGCTATAGGGATAACCTAAGGATCGAATGAGCTCCGTTCGTCCTATTTCAAACCAGGTCAAATAATTCGCATGGTACACGACCCCCATTTGATCCGTCTCCTGATAGCGCACACGCAGCTGATGTTGATGCCACCGTTCCTGACTCATGTGAAAATCCTCCTGAGATACTTGGTGATTCCATTATATCATAGGTGAGGCATGAGCTAAGAATTTGGCGCCGTAGACGCAAAAAAGAGTGAAGCAAGATCGAAATCTCACTTCACTCTTCATTATCAATTAAAGAACGCTAGCTTGACCGGAGTAGATGACGCCTACTTCTGGGTAGATGGACACTTCTGTACCATCTTTGATTATTTCAACAGCGTTTTCTACGCCTACGATGACTGGAATACCAAGGCTAAGTGCAACGACTGCCGCGTGAGACGTGATGCCGCCCACTTCCGTAATCAATGCAGAAGCTCTTTGGACAGCCGGCATGTATTCTTTATCCGTTGATACCGTTACAAGCACAGCACCGTCTACCATTTTCGCGTTAGCTTCTTCTGGTGTGCGTGCCGTTACAACAATACCCGTTGCCGTTTGCATACCGATACCAGTGCCTTTGGCGATCATCTCACCAACGTGATGAACCTTGATCAAGTTCGTTGTTCCAGAGCGGCCAACTGGCACGCCTGCTGTGATGACAACGATATCACCGAGGGCAACGATACCTGTTTTGATGGAGCTTTCCACCGCTAGGTTGAATAGCTCATCTGTCGTTTTCGCTTGCACGCCCATCACCGGAATAACACCCCATACGAGGGATAAACGGCGAATCACATGCTCGCTAGGCGTAACAGCAATAATCGGGGATTTCGGACGGTATTTGGATACCATACGCGCTGTGTAGCCACTTTCTGTAGCAGTCAAAATTGCTTTAGCACCTAACTCCAATGCGGAGTTAGCAACTGCTTGCGAAATCGCTTCTGTAACTGTAACTTGTTGTGCTTGTGCTTGACGAAGGAAAATTTCTTTATATTCCAATGCCGCTTCTGCACGCTCAGCAATACGAGCCATCGTTTCAACGGATTCAACTGGATATTTCCCAGCCGCTGTCTCACCAGACAACATCACAGCATCCGTACCGTCGAATACCGCATTTGCTACGTCACTTGCTTCCGCACGTGTAGGACGCGGGTTACGTTGCATGGAATCAAGCATCATCGTAGCCGTAATAACCGGTTTACCTACGATGTTACATTTTTTGATCATTTGCTTTTGGACAACTGGAACATCCTCAGCTGGAATCTCAACACCAAGATCCCCACGAGCAACCATCAGACCATCGGAAACTTCAAGAATTTCGTCTAGGTTATCAACGCCTTCTTGGTTTTCGATTTTACTAATGATTTGGATATGCGAAGCATTGTGACGCTCCAACAATTCACGAATTTCCATAACGTCGCTTGCTTTACGTACGAAAGAAGCTGCGATGAAATCTACCCCTTGTTCGATACCGAACACGATATCATTCGCATCTTTTTCAGTAATACCTGGAAGACTGATTTTCACTCCTGGTACGTTAACGCCTTTTTTGCTTTTGATCGTTCCGCCATTGACAATGCGGCACTCGATCTCAGTTCCACGAATATCAACAACCGTAAGACCAATCAAACCGTCATCGATCAGAATCGTCGATCCGACTTTAACGTCACGCGGCAGGTTTGCATACGTAACAGAGATACGGTCTGTATCCCCAAGAATTTCTTCTGTTGTCAAAATGATGTGCTTGTCCTGAACAAGCTCAATTGGCTCTTCTTTTAGCTTACCTGTACGGATTTCTGGTCCTTTGGTATCAAGCAAAATAGCAGCTATTTTGCCTGTCTCAGCGGATGCAGCGCGAAGGTTGCGGATACGTGCGCCGTGTTCTTCAAAATCTCCGTGGGAGAAATTAAGTCGAGCTACGTTCATGCCCGCTTCTAGAAGCTTCTTTAAATTTTCTTGTGATTCGCTTGCTGGTCCAATGGTACAGACAATTTTCGTTTTACGCATGGTTACTGTTACCCTCCTGAGTGAATGTGAACCGACCGATCTCTCTAAATTTACGGTAACGGTCATCGAGCAGCTCCTGTTCGTTCAAATTTATCAGAGGCTGAAGCTGTTCCCAGATCGCTGATTTAATATGTTCGGCTTGCGTTGCTAAATCCCGGTGAGCGCCGCCTTTGGGCTCCGGTATAATACCGTCGATCACACCAAGCTCTAGGATATGATCGGCCGTAATTTTCATAGCTTCTGCTGCGTGCAATGCTTTGGAAGCATCTTTATAAAGAATCGAAGCTGCGCCTTCAGGACTAATAACCGAATAGATCGCATTCTCCAACATTAACACCTTATTACCTAGACCTAACGCTAAGGCACCACCACTGCCGCCTTCGCCAATGACAATACAGATAATCGGCACACGAAAAGACGCCATTTCCAGCAAGTTTCTGGCAATCGCTTCTCCTTGGCCGCGTTCTTCCGCAGCATTCCCAGGGAATGCTCCCTTCGTATCGATAAATGTCACGATTGGACGTTTAAATTTGTTCGCTTGGCGCATCAAACGCAGTGCTTTACGAAACCCTTCCGGATGCGGACATCCGAAATTACGTGCGATATTGTCTTTCGTATCTTTCCCTTTTTGATGACCAACGACCGTCACGGCAACCCCGTTCAGTTTCGCTAGTCCACCAACAATAGCTAGGTCGTCACCGTAGAGGCGATCCCCATGAAATTCGATAAAATCAGTAAAAATCGATTGAATATAATCGATAGTCGTTGGTCTTTGCGGATGACGTGCCAGCTGCATTTTCTCTGCAGACGACATCGAGGCATATAGTTCATCCTCAAGCTGAGCATATCTCTCTTCCAAGCGACGAATTTCTTCTGAAAAGTCGATTTGCTTCTCTGCCCCAAATTTACGCAGCTCAGCTATTTTACTCTTTAGTTCCGCCAGTGGCTGTTCAAACGGCATTTCACCCGCCATAAGTCGCCTCCTCCTTCGTTCCGTGCATGTCGAGCAGCTTAATTAAGGTCGGTCTCATATCCTTGCGGCAGACGACCTTGTCGAGCTGACCATGCTCGAGATTGAATTCAGATGTTTGAAAATTATCAGGCAGCTTCTGCTTAATCGTTTGTTCGATAACGCGGCGGCCCGTAAAACCAAACGAAGCTGCCGGCTCAGCAATAATAATATCACCAAGCATCGCAAAGCTCGCCGAAACACCGCCGAAAGTCGGATCTGTAATGATTGATATGAATAATCCGCCTTCCTCGCCGAGCTTGGACAATGCTGCACTTGTTTTGGCCATTTGCATAAGGCTGAGAATACTTTCTTGCATACGAGCGCCACCAGATGTTGAATAAATGATAATCGGAAGTTTTTTCTCAATCGCAATTTCGACGGCTCTCGTCATTTTCTCACCGACAACGGAACCTAGCGAACCTCCCATAAAATCAAAGCTCATCGCAGCAACGATTACCGGATATCCACCAATCGTTCCTTGACCAGTTATAATCGCATCTTGAAGTTTCGTTGCGTTCTTCGCTTTGTCCAATTTCTCGACGTAATCAGGAAACTGCAAGGGATCTTCAGAAATCATATCCGCATCAAATTCAACAAATTGGCCTTCATCGAGCGTAAGCTGCATCCGTTCTGATGCACTTAATCGATAATGATAACCGCAAGACGTACACACTTTAAGATTCTTCTCAAGCTCTTTGCTAGTCTGAATCGTGCCACACTTCGGGCATTTATTCATTAAACCTTCAGGAATTTCCCTTTTTGTTCTCTCGGAAGGAATCGTTGCATATTTTCGCTTTTGAAATAAATCCTTTAGCACATTTCCACCTCTACTTGGCTATGATCTAACTTCCTTGACAAGCCACAGTTCTTAGTTCTACTTTAACTATCTATGTAAAATAGAATTGAGCACTTCTTGTACTTCTTCCAGCTCCCCTTCGGGAACAACAATTTCGAATTGATTTTTGGATAAAGAGATGCCTCGTACTTGAACGAGAAAACCTTCTTCCGTCAGCCTCTGTTTAATCCGCTCTGCAATTTTCGCAGTAGGAGCTATATAGATCACCGTCCACATGAATAAACCTCCTATGACGTGCAACTACAACCACTAAGGCAACTAAGCAATGACGATAATAACATCCTTTATACGCATAGGAACACACAATGCAATAATGATAGCATAATTCCACTTTTGCCCGCAACAGAGCACAACGATGAAAAAAAATAAACGGCTACATTGTCCGCTTAGGACAAGTGCGTTTATCTAGAAATATAGCAGACTTATCGTGTGAAACATATAAATTCTATATTTAAAGTAACGCCTGAACTATTTATGCTTAGTCCAGACGGTGTTTAGGGCTATAATCAGGCGCATGCTCATTCTGATGAGCGATTCTGGCTGAAGCTGCTGCGGCCAATCCGCACACCAAATCATCCAGAAAAACATGAACAGCGCTGCGGTCATCGTTCAACGCCCGTATAATCCCTATTTTTTCCTTATCTAAATAGCCAAAACTTGTTAAACCGATCATGCCGTAAACATGAACAATCCCAAGTGCTAGGGTCTCGTCTACCCCGTAAAGAGGTTCATCCACCTCAAGAATAGATTGCAGCGGCTCTGGCAGCATTTTCTTCTCTGCTAATTCATCCAGGGCAATGCCCGTGTAGAGGGTATACTGCACTTCTCGCTTGGAAAGCACAGCCATTACACTGTCTTCACATTCTTCAATCGTGAGTTGATCATTATACGGCTTCTGCAGCTTGTATACGATTTCTGCGACTTTATCCACGGTCACGCCGCGTTTCTGGAGTAGTTGGATCATGTGTTGTTCGGTCATAAATCCTCCTCCTAGCAATGGGATGCCTACATGAATAGAAAAGAAAGCCGGGTTCCTATTCATATGCGGAGGAAGCAATCTTTATTTCACTCGGACGGAATCTTTGCCCATAATGGTTTCGATCATGCGCATGAGATCCTTGGACGGATCGACCCGATACTGGTCGCTCAAGGCCAGAAGCTTGTTGCTTCTTTCATAGAACAGCGCAACCGCGAGCTGGCCCTTATGCAGCTTCAGCAGCGCTTTCAGCTGCAGAAGCTTATCCGGCTGCTCACAGTCAGCCGTAATCTTGACGAACACCCGCTGCGGCTTCGCCTCAGCAGCGGGGGGGATAGTGCGCGCTGGCGCAGCCGCAGCGCGGGGCTCTGGGCGGCCCGCAGCAGGGGCCGCCTGCGGTGCCAGAGCGGCGCTGCGCGCGCCGCTCTGTGGGGCAGCCGGGCGCGGCGTACGATCCCTGACATCGTCAGGGGATCGTCGCTGTGCCGCAGGCTGCCGGCGAAGCCGCTGGACGGCCTCCGGGTCGTCCAGCGCAGCGAGCTGCTCCGCGAGCAGCTTGGGCGGATCCTCGTCCTGAAGCTGCAGCTTCGCACGGACAAGGACGAGTCTGCCCTTCTGCACGAGCGGAGCCGACTTCTTCCAGGTCTCGGGGAACAAGACCACCTCGACTTTATCGATGCGATCCTCCAGCTCCATGAACGCCATGGGATCGCCTTTCTTCGTGACGATCGTCTTGTTCGAGAGGATCATCCCTGCGACAAGGACATCGCTATGATCCGGCAATTCCGTTAGCTGATGCAGCATCACCGCATCCAGCTCTGCTAATTGTTCGGCATAAGCATCCAACGGATGACCCGAGATATACATGCCGAGAAGCTCCTTCTCCAGCTCTAGCTGCTTGGATTGCGGCATCGGCGGGATGTTCGGCACCTCAACTTCCCAGTTCGGCTCTTCGACAAATCCGAAGAGATGAAGCTGCAAATCGTCCCGTTCCTTGCGCCATTTCGTAGCGGAAGCAATCGTTTCATCTAGGATCGCGAGGTGTTGAGCACGATGCCCGCCGAGTGAATCAAATGCCCCACCTTGAATGAGAGATTCAACGACTCGTTTATTACATACGCGAAGGTCTACCCGGCGGCAGAAATCCAACAGGCTCTCAAAAGGTGCTTTCTTTCTCTCGCTGAGGATCGCATCAATGGCATGGGTTCCTACATTTTTGATCGCAGCGAGTCCGAATCGGATAGCTCCGGCACTCGAATCAGGTGTAAACACCGTTCCGCTGCCATTCACATCCGGCGGAAGAACTGCAAGCTTCACACGTCGGCATTCGTCTACATACTCAGCAACTTTGCGATGATTCCCCATGACCGCGGTCAACATGGAAGCCATGAAATAGATCGGATAATGCGCTTTGAGATAAGCGGTTTGGAAAGCAAGCACCCCATAAGCCGTCGCATGCGCACGCGGGAAGCCGTAATCCGCAAAGCGTACGATCATATCATACACATGGTTCGCCTCATCAGCGTTAAAACCTTGACGTAAACTTCCCGAAACGAAATGTGTACGTTCTTCGTCGAGTACTTCCCGCTTCTTTTTGGAAACGGCTCTACGCAATAGATCCGCTTCACCTAAGGAGAAGCCTGCCATCGACGAGGCAATTTGCATAATTTGCTCTTGATACACAATAATGCCATAAGTGTCCCGTAGAATAGGCTCAAGTGTTGGATGCGGATAAACAACCTCCACTTGTCCATGTTTACCTGCAATATATTTGGGAATAAACTCCATTGGGCCTGGACGGTACAAAGCCAAGACGGAAATAATATCTTCAAATTCAGAGGGCTTCAAATCCTTCAGTACTTTGCGAACACCTGTTGACTCTAGCTGGAATACACCGGTTGTTTCTCCTCTGCTGAGCATCTCATAGGTGATGTCATCCGAATCCATGCCCAGTTGGTCAAAGTTAATCTGAACCTCTTCCATTTGGGAAAGCCAATCCACGGTTCGTTCAATGATCGAAAGGGTCCGTAGACCCAGGAAATCCATCTTGAGGAGTCCGATCGCCTCCAAATGCTCCATCGTATATTGCGTGAGTGCCGTCTGTGTTGTCCCTTCTTGCAGAGGAACATAGTGCGTCAGTGGTTCACGCGAAATGACAACACCAGCAGCATGCGTAGAGGCATGGCGCGGCATTCCTTCTACTCGCATGGCCATCTCCAGTAGTTCTGCAGTCTTAGGCTGTCTGGCTACCATACCTTTCAAATCAGAACTCACTTGAAGAGCTTCCTTCAACGTCATGCCGAGTTGATTAGGAATGGCCTTAGCTGCACGGTCTACATCCCCATAAGGCAAGTTGAGAACACGTCCTACGTCCCGAACCGCAGCCTTGGCTGCCATCGTACCAAAGGTAATAATTTGCGCGACGTGTTCATGTCCATATTTGGCAACCACATAATCAATGACTTCATCTCGGCGTTCATCGCTAAAATCAATATCGATATCCGGCATCGAGATCCGTTCTGGGTTCAAGAACCGCTCAAAGAGCAGCTTATATTGCAGCGGATCGACATTCGTTATGCGAAGCACATAGGCAACTAAGCTCCCTGCAGAGGAACCCCGGCCTGGCCCTGTCATAATCCGTTTCTCATGGGCGAAGCGAATAAAATCCCACACGATTAAGAAGTAATCGGAGAAGCCCATGTTCTCAATGACACCAAGCTCATAGGCGAGTCGTTCCTCGGCCTGTTTCCTCATTGGATGACTCGCATCGTGCCACTCCGGCTTACTGCTATAACGCTGATCTAATCCCTGCGTACATAGCTCCAGTAAATATTGACCAGCTGACAAATGTGCAGGAATCGGTCTAAAACTTGGCAAAATCGATTTCCCGAACGTCAGTTCGAGATCACAGCGTGAAGCAACCTCAGCTGTATTCGCAAGCGCTTCAGGCACATGGACGAATAAACGCCGCATCTCCTCTTCACTTTTCAAATACATCTGACTTGTTCCCATTTTGAGCCGATCTGTGTCCTCCACGGTTTTGCCAGTACCAATACAGATAAGAATGTCTTGCATCACATGATCCGACTCTGTTACGTAATGCACATCATTCGTCGCGATTAAAGGAATACCGGTTTCTTTGCTCAATTCAATCATCGAAACCATAACTTTTTTCTGCTCAATCATGCCGTGATCTTGAATTTCCAGAAAGAAATCTTCACCGAAAATATCGCGATAACGCTCTGCCGCTTTACGAGCCTCGTCATATCGGTTATGAAGTAAATGCTGGGAAACCTCGCTGCCTAAGCAAGAGCTTAAGCAAATCAGCCCCTCCGAATGCTGGGCCAAATGTTCTAAATCTATACGCGGTTTATAGTGAAAGCCCTGTAGATGTGCGATCGACGTGAGCTTCATTAGATTTTGATAGCCTTTGAAATTCTTCGCGAGCAAAATAAGATGATAAATTGGCTGTTCCTGCCTTGTCCCTTTGTCACGAATGGAACCCGCAGTAAAGTATACCTCGCAGCCAATAATAGGTTTGATGCCGTGCTGTTTGCAGGCTTTGTAGAAAGCAATCGCCCCGTACATGACACCATGATCCGTCAAAGCCAGAGAGGTCATGCCAAGATTAGCCGCTTGTGAAACAAGCTCCTCCATCCGTGCCGCACCGTCTAATAAACTATATTCACTATGCACATGCAGATGTACAAACGTACTCATCCGCAATTCCCCCCTTCTTTCTTCATTTATTCTTATTATTTTATCATATTGGAGCCAGCCAGTCCCATACAGTAGAAAAGAGAGAGTTTGTCCTCCTAACTTAGGTAGAAAGGAAGAGATTCGTGCATGGTTAGCTTTTGGGCAAATATTATCATGTATTTCTGCATTGCCTTTGGGGTCGTATTTGGAGGCAGTATGTTAAGTGGCATCGCAGCTGTACTTACACTTCAATCTCCCACCGAGAAGATGCTGACCATTTCTGAAAATATCAAGATTTGGGCTATGGTCGCTGCGGTTGGCGGCACAATTGATCCAATCCGTTATATTGAAAGTCACGTGGCCATCGGACATCTCAATCCGGCAATCAAACAAATTGTCTATATTATCGTTGCTTTTACGGGGGCACAGTTCGGGACTGCGCTCATCCAAATGATCTGCAAAGGAGGCCATCAACCTTGAGAGTCCCTCCTTTTGCCCGATACCAACGAATGCTTGCGAGCTTCGGATTGCTGTTATCGGGAGCGATCATTGGGAGCGCCGTGTATATGAGCATTCATCAGCACACCTATAATGAGTTATATGTCCAATTGCATAAGGTTTTACAGGAGAATGAAGATCTCGAAATCGATATCGCTAACTTAAAAAAGACAAAAAACAATCAAACCCTGGTCAACGTAGTCAATGTCCATTTGCTGCCCAAAAGCGAATCTGACATCTTTAGTGAGGACATTCAGAAGGAAATTGAAGGTGATATCAAAAGTGAGCTTAAGCTCGTCATTGGCCAAAAGGCCGCCTTTGTACGTGATTCCCAGCCCCTCTACGAGCGACTAATCACGCAAAGAACTTATTTTCTACATGACAAAAAATATATTGTTGAAGTCAAATCCATTGTGTTAATCCAAACCGAATTAACCGTTTGGATTACGGCAACAGAGAAAAAAACATAACATGATTCGTGTCTCATCTTGCAATCCCGTCTTAAACTCGCTAAAGTTAATTGTAAATTCTACATAAGGGACGGATTCTAGCTATGCATGCCATTCAACTCACCTTATTCATTCTTATCTGCCTTCTTCTCGGGCTTACTTTGTTCTACAGCATTCGCTCCAGGCGTGAGGCAGATGCTGCCAAACGCGGCTTGTATACGGCCCGCATGAACATTTTCATGGGATTGATGCTCGTTCTCATTGCTGTTACGCAAATCTTCTTCTTCAGCGAATCCAGCTTCCGCCGTATCTTCGGCACGGTACTCGTCTTGATCGGTGTTTTCAATGTTTTCGTCGGTATTCGCAATCACGGACACTTCGATCGCCTGCTGCGCTAGATCACTTGAGCGGTTAACATCGCTTTGGAAACCAGGGCCCCAGCATGATAAATTTCTACATCAATCTTGCCAAATTTACGGCTCACCTCTATGATGGTGGGTCGTATTTCTATTTTTGAATCAATTTGAAGCGGCTTTAGAAAATAGGTAGACATATTATCCATAACAAGGTCGCCCTTCTTATGCTCCTGCACGATTCGGTAAGCCGCCTGTGTCATGAGCGTAGTAAGAACCCCTTCCGAGACGGTCCCCAAATGATTCGTCATCTGTGGTGTGATGACACCATGAAACCGCAGTTTGCCCTTCTCATCTCTCACCTCTTCCATCCCCGACCAGATCAAATCCTCGAACGTTTCACCATTCTGTGGCTGCTTCTGAATCGATTGCATCGCCTTCAAGATATCGCTGCGATTAAGGACACCTACGATTTTCCGGTTCGTATCCACGACCGGCAGCAGCTCAATCCCTTCCCACACCATCATATGCGCAGCCGATGCGACAGACGTCTGAGGAGAAACCGTCAGCGGATTTCTGGTCATCAATTTATCGACGGATTGGTGCGTACTCGCGCCGACCATATCTTTGGATGTCACCACACCGATAATGCGGTTCCACTCATCAACGACAGGAAAACGGCTGTAGCCCGTATCCTCGGACATACGCTGCCAGTCCTTCAATGTGCTGTTCGCTTTCAGTGCGAAGAGAGCTGCACCAGAGGCGAGAATATCTTCGACGAGCATGATTTTCTTTTTAATCAAACGATCGTAAATGGCTCTGTTAATCATGGATGCGACGGTAAAAGTATCATAACTGCTAGATATAATCGGCAGCTCCAATTCATCCGCCAATACTTTGACCTCGGTACTCGTATTAAATCCACCGGTAATTAAAACGCCAGCGCCCTGCTCTAAGGCACACAAATGTGCCCGGTTGCGGTTACCTACAATTAGCAGGCTGCCAGCCTCAATGTAGCGCATCATCGCATCTTGCTCCATCGCACCGATGACGAACTTGTGAAGCGTCTTATGAAGACCTTTCGCTCCGCCAAGTACCTGACCATCGACCATATTAACAACTTCAGCAAAGGTCAGTTTATCAATGTTCTGACGCAGCTTCTTCTCCACGCGAACCGTTCCGATCCGTTCTTTGGTCGAAACCAGTCCTTGATTTTCCGCTTCTTTGATTGCGCGATAAGCCGTGCCTTCGCTGACTTCCATATTTTTGGCGATTTTACGCACGGAAATCCGACTGCCCAGCTTCAAGTCTTCAATATGCCGCAAAATCTGCTCATGCTTCGTTAATGTATCGACGGAATGTGTATCCAACTGTTACACCTCATTCACTAGATCCTGTATTACTCTGTACTACTAGTATAATCGTTCTAGCGTGTAAGAACAATGAGGTTCCGGGTGAACTAAAAGCATCCAACCCTAATGGATTGGATGCTCTATGTTCATTATACCAAACGTACGTTCGATGTCAAAGATTGACGCATTTTTCTCCTACTTACGGAATTGCAGCAGCTTCCGTCTGCCTTGGACAAGCTGCTCCATTTGCCATTTTTTCATCCGATTGATCCGGAGCTGCTGCTTACGTTTCTCTTCATCCACACCAAGAATTTGGTGCAAATGCGCAGCAATGATGAGCAAGGCCATCACGAGCCAAATGACACTAAAAATCATCGGCAACGAACCAACCTCACGAAATTGTAATTGCGGAATGGAATAAAATAACATGCCGACTGCCAAACTCATGTACACGACATTTTTGAAACCTTTCAATCTGATCACACACCCTTCGCTTAAAAATAACCTCGCACCTATCTCTATTTTCATTGTATGAGACAAGTTCTAGTTATATGAACGCAGGGTTGAAAATGAAGACGAGTCTATTCCACTTCGAAGCCTTGGCTGCTCAGGAAGGCTTTCATATGTTTCCTTGGGTGCTGCGCTTTCGCAGCCATTTCCTTCGTCCAGGTCGTATCTACTTTGCCGCTGGTGCGCACATTCATATAGTCGCGAACCGTCTCGTCGTACGCCTCGACCGCGGCTTGGTTATGCGTATACCCATTCTCATGGTATACAGCTTCTAGCGGGAGCCGCGGGCGCTGCATCGGCTCTTGATCCGGCATGCCGATGCACATGCCGAAGACCGGGTACACGAGCTGGGGTAAGCCCAGCAGCTCGCTCACTTCAGCGGGCTTGCTGCGCAGCCCGCCAATATAGACGACGCCGAGGCCAAGTGACTCGGCGGCAATGGCTGCATTTTGCGCAGCTAATGCAGCGTCGACCGTGGCAATGATGAGATTCTCAGCATTGCCGGTAACTGGCGTGTCCACATGACGGTGGACCGCCTCCGCGTAGCGGTGCAGGTCTGCGCACCACACGAAGAAAAGCGGGCACTCGCTGACGTAAGCTTGATTGCCAGCTAACTCGGCTAGCTGCCTCTTCAAGTCAGCGTCCGAGACGTGAATCACGCTGTATGCTTGCATATTACTCGAAGTCGAGGCGGCTTGAGCGGCATTGATAATCGCCTCACGTTGTTCGATACTAACGGGCTCGTTTGTAAATTTACGGATGGAGCGATGACTTTGTAAAAGATCAATAATGGTATTCATTCCCTAGATCCACGTCCTTCTTCTCATTTCTTTCAGTTTCCCTGAAATAGGCGCAATGATCAATATTTCTCCTTCTTACAGACTAATCGATTTTTTCGTGTAATTCCATGCTGCAGCTGACCACTGAGCACTTATCCGCAATCATATAAATACATAATTTAGGAGACAACGAAAAACTCCCACAAAACCTGCATTTTTGCAGTTTCTGTAGGAGTTTCGAGATGAATGGTTTTCGCCACTGTGAATCAAGGTACTCTCCAACTTTATTTCAACAGCACTTTTCTTCCTTTTCGATACAGCAAGGTCAACGCCCATGGAATGCCTACAATCAGTACAAATACGATTCCATTGTAAACGTTGAATAGCAGAATGGAGCCTGGCATGTGAACCTTATACTTCCAGAGGGAAAGCAAGGCGGGGTGCATGAGATAGACACCGAAGGAAACCATCCCAAGCGAGACGAAGAAGCTCGCCACCCGCTTCCATTTTAATAGAAGTTCCTTGGCCATCCAGATCATGCTCACACCAATGCCTAGACTATACAGCAGCCACATGATCTCAAACCATGTATTTTCAAAGGAATGTCCCTTAGATGCTAATAAATACAGCCCTGTGTATACCAGACCACTCAAGATGGAAGACGGAATCACCCAACCTTTATTGCGATCCAACCAAGCGCGGAAATGACCATAATTCATCCCAATGGCGCCGCCAACGAGGAAATAGCCGAAATACGTGATACATAGCTCAGGTTTATGGCTGATTGCACCGAACCAATGGCTATAGATGTAGACGCCAGCCTGGATCGCTAACCCCCAAAACGCCAGCGTTTTACGAAACCAAGCTGCATTTCGGACTGCCCAAACAAGCAGCGGAAACAGCAGATAGAACTGCACGATAATGATCATAAAATACAGATGATAACCCGAATCCGCCCATTTTAACTGCTTGAGAAAAACGCTAAGATCTACTTTTATTGGATGCTCTGGCGTCCATAGCCATGGATTATATATATAGTAGAAAAAGGACCAGACGATATAGGGGACAAGTACTTGTCGAACCCGTTTCCAATAGAAAATACCAGCTTGCTTAGCGCTCCAATTATCCTCATAAATATAGAACAATACGATGCCGCTCAGAAAAATAAATACGGGAACAGCAAAATAACTTATTTTGTTCAGAAATAAAATAAACAGCTGTGTGCTGCTGCCTTTCAAAGCGGGATCCACTGTCCAGTCCGCCGTTACATGAATCAGGACGACCGCTAAGATGGAAATTGCTCTGACAATATCAAGCTCCGTGATTTTTGCTTTTGCCATGTCGGTTGCCTATCCTCATTTCCTTATAAATACCCTTTTACTATAGACATTTTCGACATGTTTCGCAACAAGGGAATAAGCAAAAGAGCCCCAATCGAATGATTGGAACTCGCATCACACCTGCTTGCTTTGACCTACCTTCACTTGACGTTTACGTGCCGACAGTTGGAATCTCATAGCTGTTAAACCAACTAGGATGATCGCTGTCGCGATATACATTAGTGAGGCCCATCCTTGCTTGCTATCTGTACCTATCAGGATACCGTGCAACAGGGACAATACAAAAATCGGATAGGACAACAAATGAAAAGTTAACCATACCTTGCGCTTGAGCTTATTCCGAATATCCGTGGTAAACAGAACAAGTAATAGGCCATACATGGCAAGCGTGCCAATGCCATTTAATACAGGGTTATGTTTGGCTGTAAACGGAATAAGCAGTTCTGCCCAGTCGAAAGGCATGAACGTGTCTATAATGAGAAGAACGGTATGCAAGAGTGCAAAACAGGTTCCCGTTAGATTCGCATACGTGTGCCAGCGGAGCAATTGCCCCTTTTTGTGTCCTTTAATCTGAGGATAGCTATAGGTGATTCCGAGAGCCATGCCAACGAACAATATCAGATATGAGAGAATACCAAAGATTCGAATGAGCATCCAGGTAGGTAATAATTCAACGAAAAAATGAATCATAGACTTCTTACTCCTTTCAATCCGGTCCATGTTAGCTCCATGCTGCCGAGTAGTGGCTTTACTTGAAACACATCACCAACCGAAGTGTATAATATAGCTTCCATGCCCTGTGATCTTCGCCGAAAAAGGGGAACCCCTTCTTCCATTCCCAGCATACACATCACTTTTGCCCAAACCTCGCAAGCAATCAAATCTTTGCCGACAACGGTGCATTGCACAACGGAAGATGTGCTTGGCCGCATCGTACGCGTGTCAATGAGATGATGCCGCTCCCCATCACTCGTTTGCCAGCGTCTGCGCAGTGTACTGGAAGTAGCTACAGCACCAGTCATTAATTGAAGTGTAGCTTCATGGGAAGTATCCGATTCATAAGGATTCGCAATGCCAATGCACCATGACTCGTTCTCCGACGCGCCACCCCACACCTCCACATCGCCACCTGCATTAATGAGTCCCCTGCCTACTTGCCAATCCTTACGGAGTTGATCTGCTAGTTGGTGGGCTGTCCAGCTTTTCACAATCCCGCCGAAATCCAACTGGTGACCTGCCAGGATTCGAACTGATTTCATCCATGGATCTACTTGCAGCGCCAAACCTGATCCTCCTAGGGGAGGATGCTGTTCAAGCTCCACATTACTTTCCTTTATCCGCTCAAATGAGTGCCTATACCCCGCTTGCTGCATCGCATGTCCAACACAAATGTCAAAAGCGCCATTCGTTAGTTCATGATAGTGCCTAGCTAACTCAAGCACCTCTACCATGCTGTCAGAAACGAAACTAGGCTGCCCGCTTCGTGCATTGATATAGGAACATTCACTCGAGGGGAGAAACCGACTAAATCGTTGTTCCGCAAGAGCAAATCCATCAAGTATGGGGATTTCAAGCTGGGTTAACGATGTTTCCGATTCTACTAGGACCTGCATCTGTGAATTCATTGCGCGGAATGTGAGTTCGTGAAACATGTGGCCTCCTCTCCCCTCCCATTATGATGCTAGGATGCGTGACTTCTTGTGTGAGTCTGCGCTTGTGGTTGTGTTTGCTGTTGTTGCGGCTGTGTTTGCTGCTGCTGTTGTGGTTGTGTTTGCTGTTGTTGCGGTTGTGAGAAAGTATCGTCTGTGCGATTGAGTTGGTCTCGACTTCTTCCCCTACGTTCCATCCTATCACCTGAATTTCTACCTAATTGCTCTGTAGATTGGGTGTCTGTCTTTTTCTGAGTAACGATTGTTGATGCATTCAGCTTTGAATTAGAAGCATCACGAACAGCCGTTAAAAATTCAGGGCTTTCTTTGACTTCCTGAAACAAATAGAACACAATCATCGCACTCACGAGTCCGATTTGCCATTTCGTCCATTTGGAGGATGCCTTCATACCTGTTCCCTCCCATCAATTTGAATAAGAATTTAAGCTAATTATACGTACTTAGGCGCTTGAAATCCTGAGTAAACCCTAAAAATTAGCTGAATGCTCGCTGAAGTTATGTTTAAAGAATGGGCGCTTTCCTTCAGAAGCCTAGGCACAAAGGGAAATATGTCCTCATATGATGGAGTAGTTTACTTTGCTTAAACAGCAATGCCATTTGTGTCCACATAAGAAAGTTTAAGTCTTCGGTTTACGAAAACAGCTTTCTTATTGGCGATAAAATCTACCTTTAAACGCGGTCGATCATCCTTGAATGGCCTCGATAGGGATTTTCTCATGCTGGAAGGAGTGTTCACTATTGACCAGAACGAAAGTTGGCGTATCCATTCAAAGTACCAGCATCTATTTGGATGATCGGACCGTTGTTCTAAGTGAAGCCATTGCAAGAAAATGGAAAGTTCCATCCAATCAAATGATTAACATGCGATTCGGCTCATACCAGCAGGATGTCAAAGTGGTCACAGCTGCTGTACCGAATTGCCTCCGTGTCGACCCTGCACTTGCATCTAAGATAGGTCTACATCAAGGGGCACGGCTTACCATCAACTATAAGCCAACTTCGAATACAATGTCGATTGGACCTTTAATTGGCGTCATGATTAGCCGCGTTAATACGTCTTCACCCAGCCGCCCATTCGGTACCATTACCACTTTTTGTAAAGAGTTGACTGATGCTTGTGATCAATTAGGGGCTAGTGTGTGTTTCTTCCCACCACAAGAAATGCGTGCCAATGCTCACACACTTTCTGCTTATTCTTATGCCAATGGTTCTTGGAGTAAAAAAACGTTTCCGATTCCCAATGTCATTTACAATCGGCTCACCTCGCGAAAGTACGAGAATATGCCCAACGTTCAACAATTCATGAAGGACGTTAAGTCCCGTTATGGTACGGAAATCTTCAATGAGAAATATTTGAACAAAACAGAGGTTTTCGATGCTCTACGCAAAGATAGCTCCTTGCATAGCTACTTACCGGAGTCCTACCTTTTCAAAAACTTTCAAATGCTGAAATCTATGGCTGCCCGCCATAGTGTTCTTTTCCTTAAACCGATCACTGGAAGCCTCGGCAATGGCATTATTCGTATTCGCCGAGAAGGTCTTGGAGAATCATATACGGCTCATTCAACAAGCCTTGCCGGTGTCCGTAGACAGACCTACCCTTCACTTCTAGCCGTCTTTCAGTCCATCTCTGGAAAGCTCAAAACGCAACGATATCAAATTCAGCAAGGACTGGATCTTATTTCTGCCGAGGGAAATCCGATTGATTTCCGCGCACTTGTGCAGCGAGGAGAAAAGGGGGAATGGGAAATCACTTCCATTGTTGGTCGGATAGCGGGTGCGCAGCACTTCGTCTCTAATCTGGCACGAGGTGGATCCCTATCAACAGTGCCTGCCGCATTAGCCAAAGCCTCTTTCTCAACTGCTGCGGCCAGAACCTCAATAATTCGGCGTTTACGCAAGGCCTCATTGGACATTGCCAAAGGGATCGAAACTCAAATCCCCAGTCATTTCGGAGAACTTGGGATTGACCTTGCCGTTGATAAATCAGGCAGAGTTTGGCTTCTGGAGGTCAACTCCAAGCCATCTAAGGATGATAATACCGCACTGAATCCTGATACCAATAAAAGTAAAATTAGACCCTCTGTTAAAACGTTAGTCAAATATGCTCGTTTTTTGGCGAAGCATTGAGGTGAAACATGCGATTGCAAACACAGCGCCCTTTGTTAGGGATCATGGTAACCGAACTGAACCGGGAACTCCCTTTTGCGAGCTCGGATTTTTATATGAATCTGACTCATCACGGAGCTAATGAGGGGATTGATGTGTTTGTTTTCTCCCCAAATCGCATCGACTGGCAACAAGAAATGATAAGAGGCTACATGTACGAAAGGGCTAGCCAGACTTGGGTCACGAAGTTGTTTCCCCTTCCGTCTCTCATCTATGATCGCTGTTTCTTCAACAATAAGCGTAGTTATCTTACGTATCAATATCACTTGCGCAAGCTGCGTGCCCTCCCCTCTATTCGATTCCTTGGCTACGGCCTGAGCGGAAAGTGGGAAGTGGGGCAGATCTTACAGAAAGATCCTGCCTTACATCCCTACTTGCCTGAGACCAGCCGACTCCGGAACGGACATCAGCTAGAAACCTGGTTTCAGAGCAATTCTGACGCTTTCTTAAAGCCACAGGGCGGTAGTCAAGGCAGAGGTACGATACACATTCACAAGGGAGGAACGTCGTTTCACGTTCAAGGACGAGATGGACATAACTATCCATTTGCACGTACGTTTACGGAGTGGCATTCTTGCTGGCAATGGCTTAGAAATGGGATTGGCTCCCGTCCATACCTCTTGCAAGAATTTTTACATCTCCATTCGACGAACGGAATGGCCTATGATGTGCGATCTTTAGTACAGAAGAATGGTCGCGGAAACTGGGAACATACGGGCATGGCGGTTCGTGTTGGCAAACCTGGAAGCATCACCTCCAACCTGCATGGCGGGGGCACAGCCGAAGATGTGACTGATTTTCTGAATAGAGAATTTGGTGAGATGAAGTCACAACAGCTGATTGATACGATTGCCATGCTTTCCAAACACATTCCTTCCTTGCTGGAAGCATACCATGGTCGACTAGCCGAGCTTGGTATTGATCTAGGGATCGATACCAACGGACGCGTGTGGATTCTTGAAGTAAATTCGAAGCCGGGCAGAACGATTTTTGCCCGTTTGCATAATGAGCGAGCACGTAAGAATTCAATTGCAAATCCGATCCACTATGCTGGATTTTTGTTAAACAAACAGCTGAGCTGAGCTAGCTAAGCTTTGTTTGAACGTGCTCCTGGGGGCAGAAGGTCATCTCTGCCTGTTTTGACACGGAAAGCCCCGTAGGGCAACAAGTTTAGGAGGGTAACCTAATGAGTTTGACATCGTGTATGCTCCACGCCGTACAACGAACAGATAGATCGGTCTACTTAACGAGTGATCTCGCCAAAGCTTTACGGTTAACCGGAATTAAATCCATTACTGTAAAGGTTGGGAGTAAAGGTACTACGTTACCGGTCCGTTTGATCAAAAAAAGTGGTCAGCATATGTATATCCCGCTTTCCTTAATGGCCTCCTTGCGTATTCCTCGCACGGGGAATGTGTTAGTTGTTAATACCAATAATAAAGAGCTTCGTATCGGTCCACTTATCGGCGTTTTAACGAATGTGGAGAATGGAACATCGCCATTCGGCTCGAAAACTGGATTCATTCGCCAAGTCATTAATACAGGTTCACATCGCTCATTCAGCTTCGCTTTTAGTCCCAAGAGTGTGAACTGGATTCAAGAGACCGTTTCAGGCATTATTCCGAAAGAAGGAGGAGGCTGGATGCGCAAAACATTCCCGCTGCCGGACGTTATCTACAATCGGCTATCCAGCCGCACAGCAGAGAAATCAGCAGGTATGGAGGGATTTAAAAATCGCTTCGTGCAACGAGGTATTCCGATTTTTAACTGGAGCTTCTTTGATAAATGGGATGTTTACAAAATGTTAGACGGCGACGATGCATTTCGTTTTGTACCGGAATCCCGCATTAACCCCACTGCCGAACAAATCAAAGAAATGCTCGATAAACATAAATTTATTTACCTGAAACCCACAGCTGGGAGCCTCGGCATCGGCATTTATCGTGTAACCTATAATCCGAAGCGTGGTTATTTCGTCCGCTACCGGAAGTCGAATAAAAATGTCCTGATTCGATATGCCAAATTCGAAGGCTTGATGCAAATGCTGGGTACAGGTCGCGGTCGCTTAGCAAGCTACGTCGCCCAACAAGGCATTCGACTCATCGAAATTGATAATTGCCCCATTGATTTCCGCTTCCACTTGACCAAAAATGGCAATAATCAATGGGTTGTGGCAGCGATTGGTGCTAAGAAATCAGGTAAAGGCAGTGTCACAACGCATATCCGAAACGGTGGTCAACTAATGACACCTGAGCAGGTTCTACGATTAGTTTATGGAGGGCGTGGAGAACAGATTCTTGAGAACGCCAAAGAAACTGCCATTAAGCTTGCTCAGGGGATTGAAAATAATTATGACCATTTGCTCGGAGAGCTAGGCTTCGATATCGGGATCGATCAGAACGAAAAAGTGTGGATGTTTGAAGCGAATGCGAAGCCGGGCAGATCGATTTTCAAGCATCCCTCACTGAAAGATGGAGATGCCGCTACCCTCCAAAGTGTCTATGAGCACTGTCTGTATTTGAGCCGTTTCCGCTCAAGGAGGGAAAACTAATGGGTTTTACCCTTCATGAGAGTGCACCAAAACCTACGCTTGCTATCCTCACGGTGAAAGACAGCTCCCGCATCTTTCGCGGTAACTTAGACAATTTTCTGGATTTGATAAAAACAGGTGAGCGCTATGGACTGGATGTCTATGTCGTGACGACGAAGGACTTCAGCATATCGAATCCTGAGATGTACGGTTATCGCTTTCATCCAGGGGCTAGTAAATGGAGCAGGGAACTCGTTCCCTCTCCTCAAGTTGTTTACAATCGCATTCCTTACCGTAAAATGGAAATGCGGCCTGAGGTCCAGCAAACCATTCAGGCCTGTAAACGCAGCACAAGCGTCCATTTATTCAACCCTTCTTTTTTTAATAAATGGACATTATTCAGTTGGTTAAATAGTGCGAAGGAAAGTAAACCTTACATGCCAGATACACAGCAAATGAACGAGGTATCCGATCTCTCACAACTACTACAGAAACACGCTGTGCTCTACTTGAAACCTGTCAAAGGTAAAGCAGGAAAAGGCATCATGCGGATTGATCGCGTGTCAGCTAAGAATAACGCGGTTCAATATCGCCTGAGCCGTCAAGAAGATAAGAAAATGGTCTATAGTTATCATTCTTCAAGCGATGACATCTGGAAAGAATGGAATCGGCAGCGCGGTGGCCAAGATTATATCGTCCAGCAAGGGATTGCGCTTACGAGATTCAATGAGCGCGCCTACGATCTGCGTGCCTTAATTCAGAAAACAGCTAAAGGTGAGTGGAGCGTTTCTGGTATCGGCGCACGTGTAGCAGGTAAAGCAAGCATCACAACCCATGTTCCGCGCGGCGGATCGATTGATGAACCGCGAAAATTACTGACACATGCGTTTGGCGCTACAGAAGCCAAAAAAATTCTAAGACGAGTTCGGACTGCGGTGATCACACTAGCCACCCAAATTGAGAAATCATCTGGCAATCCTCTTGGGGAAATGTCCATGGATATCGGCGTTGACACGACAGGACACATCTGGTTTTTCGAAGCCAATTCGAAGCCTATGAAATTCGATGAACCACGAATTCGTCAAAAATCCCTTGAACGAATCATACAGTACAGTCTGTATTTGATTAATAATCGGAGAAGAAGGTGATTATGCTTGGCTCAAGAACGACTAGGCGTACTCGCTATCTATTTAAACAATTCTCGTCTTGAAGAACTAGCCTACTTCAAACGACTAAGTACAGAAGGCCAGAAGCTAGGTGTTCAAGTCGAGGTGTTTACTCCGGCGGATGTACAGGGAAACGCAGTGCGAACACTCACATTTGATTCTACTCGAGGGAAATGGATACGGAAGCAAACGACTCTACCTCCCATTGTTTATGATCGCTGCCGCTATAAAGCAGCGGCGAATTATCATATGCTTCAAGCCTTCCGAAACCGCCATGCCAAGCTCATTTATTTAAGTAAACCACTCGCCAATAAATGGGCGATGCATCAAACACTCTCCCAAAGCAGCGCGATTCGACCTTATTTACCAGCGACAGTTCGATACAGTACGATCCACGAGTTGATGAGGTTTCTAAAGAAGTATAAGCTCATCTATGTCAAACCGAAGAATGGCACCGGAGGAAGAGGCATCATGCGTATTGAACAGCTTTCCTCCGATCTATATTTATTACAAGGAAGAAATCAATATCGATCCATCATAGCGCCTTTCCGTGCGAATGAAAGACAGCTAGCGATTAAGCTTCATACGTTGAATCTGAGCCCCGACTATGTCGTTCAGCAAGGCATCCATCTGACGCTAAAAGATGGCCGCGTTCATGACTATCGTTTGCTCATTCAGAAAAACGGGCAAGGTGAATGGGAAGTGACGGGGTGTGCCGGAAGAATCGGTCCTCATCGCAGTATTACATCCAATCTTCACGGAGGCGGTACTGCAGTAACGCAAGATCGATTATTAGGCTATCGCTTCTCTTCCCAAGAGAAAATAGAAGCGATTAAAAGTGAGATGAACGCTTTTGCTTACAAGCTCGCTGACTATTTAGAAGTCAAATTCGGCAAACTGTGTGAGTTAGGTATGGACATCGCCGTCGATCCCAAAGGCAATGTGTGGCTCCTCGAAGTCAATCCGAAGCCTTCACGGGAAGTATTCCGCAGAATTGGTCAGCACGCGACCTACCAAAAGGCAGTGACAAGACCGCTTGAATACGCCCTTTGGATGCTGAATCAAAACAATAAAAGCTCAGAGGATTAATCACCTTCCTCTATAAGTAAAAAACCTGAGATGTAGGGGACGAATCCCTTCCACTCAGGTTTTCTTCATGTGTTGGTAAGATAGGGGTTACATATGCCCTAGATGCCCCATTGTTTGCACAAAAATTTGTTCAATATGCTCATCATCTAGTGAGTAATACACCGTTTTTCCTTCTTTACGTCTTTTGACAATCTGCAGGTCTCTCAAATACCTTAATTGATGTGAAACCGCAGATTGCTCCATCCCTATTCGCGCCCCAAGATCGTGAACACAGAGCTCCTTGTGAAGTAAGAAGTAGATGATTTTAACACGCGTTGGATCTCCTAGCGCTTTAAAAATCTCAGCAATGCCTATCGCCTGCCCATCGGTAAGCACATGCTCACTTTCCCTTTGGGATCTCTGCACATGCGCGCATTCGCAATCTTCGGCTGTCGACTTTGCTTCTAGCAATCCATTGTCCATACCAAACCCTCCAATCCTCACTATCTATTTACACAGAGAGAACACCGTGGTTGTTCGTTGATTTTTCGATTTGAATCGTCGCATGCGTAATGCCAAATGTCTTCTCGATCAGATTAATCGCCTGCTGAAGAATATCCTGACTGTCTCGATCATCCTTAATAAGCAAATGACAACTCAAGGCCTCGATTCCCGATGTAATTGTCCATACATGCAAGTCATGAACGTCAACAACACCTTCAATATCTTCTAGTACTTGTTTAACGGACACGATGGAAATAGAACCTGGTGTCCCTTCCATCAAGACGTGCAGGGTTGATTTCAGTACGCCCCAAGCACTTTTTAAAATAAGAAGCGACACGATGATGCTTATAATGGGATCCGCCGCATACCACCCAAAGAGCAGCATCACAGCGCCAGCTAGTATCGCACCTACCGAGCCTAGGGCATCACCTAAAATGTGCAGATAAGCGCTGCGCAAATTGAGATTACCGTGAACATCGCCTTTACGCATGAGCGACCAAGCACTTAACAAATTAGCAAGCAATCCAATGCACGCGATCAACATCATGGATCCACTAGCTACGACAGTAGGATGAAGAAATCGCTCAACAGCTTCCCAAATAATGAAACCCGCAATCGCAAATAACGTCACTGCATTAAAAAGTGCTGCTAATATTTCAAATCGATGATAGCCAAAGGATAAGCGACCTGAAGTCGGCTTTGCTGCAAACCACAACGCAAGGAGGCTTAAAGCCAGCGATCCTGTGTCACTTAACATATGACCGGAATCAGAAAGCAGCGCCAAGCTATTCGTCCAAAGACCGCCAGCAAATTCAAGAACCATGATACCTGCTGTTATAGCTAGCGCAATTAGCAACCCTTGTTTATTCCCAGAGTGCCCATGGTGATGACCATGTCCGTGGTGGTGGTGACCATGGCCGTGACCATGCTGATGCTCGTGGTTGTGACTGTGGCCTGCATGGTCATGATGCGCATGACCTTTCTTCTCATCTGAATGGTCATGTCCACATGCTTGTTTTTTTTCTGAATCATGCTGATGCATGGCATTCCCTCCCTGGCTGCTCACTCATTATCACACCGCGCCTAACGCTGTTTCAAAAACATATATGAACAATTATTCATATGTTAATAATAAATACGCTAGCTTGCCTGTGTCAATAGGCTTCCTCAAAAATAAAAGACCGATTCATCAACCCACTGAAGGTGAGTTTAAGTCGGTCAAAGTCATGCTTGTTCCTTACGTCCCCGTTGCTGTCTTATTCGCACCGGCATCGATCACGTCGGGGTCGATAGTAATCGTGGCATTGAAAAGGGTTGTCAATACGGCAAAATCTCCTGTTATTCCTCCACCTGCACCTGAATTTGATTTAGATGCACTCGTCGGTGCAATCACACACGTATCTCCGTTTATCAGGCTTCCTTCATTCCTTATGATGTTAAATATCCCTACAAAAGAAGGCATTCTGATCAGCACCTTTATCTCTTAATGTGCTACAGTGTATGCCCAACAACCCTGCTTTGCGACAGATTGCAGAGATTAGGAAATATGATCAAGCAGCTCCGCAAAACGGCCGATTCGTATGTGCGCACCTTCAAGCTCGCCAGCCTCCCGGAAGCCTGCATAATCACAAGCAGCAACCGTCAGATTATTGCGTAGACCCGCTTCCACATCGGAGGAGCGGTCCCCGACCATCCAAGCAGACCCAATCTGATGGGTTTCCAGCAATATTTTGACTAAATCCACCTTCGATCTCGTTTGATACTCGCCTGCACTATACAAGCCTTCGAATACATGTGCGAGACCCTTAGCAGCAACCACTTCCTTGACATATGTCTCTAGCCCATTGCTTGCCACAAATAATCGGACGCCCTTGGCATGAAGTGTCTGCAAAGTTTCAGCTACGCCATCGTATAATACCCCGCGGCCCTCTATTAGTCCTTGAACCTGGTACTTGATCAATAATTTATCCGCTTCCTGATGTGTGGCAATGGGTTCTTCTGGCATAACACGCATCCATATATGTTCAAGGAGCATGCCCAATGCCCCTAAAATCCGTTCTTCCGGCGGTGTCTCTCCCTTGAATAAGCCTCTTGCGCGAAGCTCGTCGAATGTCGCGTGGTAAGCTGGCAACAGTAAGGTTTCCGTTTGAAATAAGGTCCCATCCAAATCAAAAAGCATCGCTTCCGGCAGTTGTCCCCGAGTCGTCATCTTCTTGCTCCTTTATATGTAATAAATAGTTGTTATGATCATAGTTAAGAATGGCAAACATACCCATGTAAGTCAATGTACAATCATGGAAAATGGTTATTGCCGATCTCAAAAAATTCAGTTATGATTGAAATGAGAATAATTTGATCAAAAAATGAAATTTTCATGCAAAATAAGATTCATAAATAGTACAATCTCCACGGACTTATCATTCGAATATTTAGCCAGGAAAGAGAGGATAAACAACAATGAACCTTCATATTTTCCAAAATCAACAAGAACTGAACGAAGCAGGTGCAGGTATTATAACTTCCCTGGTTCAAATGCAACCGAAAGCCGTTCTCGGCTTAGCCACAGGCGGCACACCCGTCGGTATTTACGAAGAGCTTGTGAAAGCCTACGAAAAAGGCCGTGTTAGTTTTAAACAGGTTACTGCCTTTAATTTGGATGAGTACGTTGGCTTACCAGTCGACCATTCCGAAAGTTATCATGCTTATATGCAACAACACTTATTTGCACACATTGATCTTCCTGCTGAATCTGCGCATATTCCGAATGGCAATGCGGCTGATTTGGGAGCGGAATGTGAGCGATTCAATCAACTTTTGGATGATGCCAAGCAAATTGATTTACAAATACTTGGCTTAGGCCATAACGGACATATCGGCTTCAATGAACCTGACGATTCCTTGATTAGCGGCACACATCGTGTTGCGTTGAAAGAGGAAACACGTGAGGCCAATGCGCGCTATTTTGATTCGATTGATGACGTGCCTACACACGCTCTAACAATGGGAGTAGGTACCATCCTGAAAGCGAAAACCATCCTATTGATCGTACGCGGCGCCGATAAAGCCGAAATCGTTCATCGTGCCCTGACGGGACCAATTACAACTGAAGTTCCTGCTACATTGCTGCAAACTCATCCTCACCTTGTTGTTCTTCTTGATGCAGAGGCTGGGAGGCTTTTCGAATGAGTGAACTCCTCATCTCAGGCGCCAAGATTGTCACGGAAGAAGGCATAATTGAAAATGGTTTGATTCATGTGGTTGATGGTAAATTGACCTTCGTTGGGGAACTGTCTTGGTGGAGCCCGGAAACAGCTAGTCCTACTGCCGAGCATATCAATGCTGGCGGCAAATGGCTGCTACCCGGTTTCATTGATGTTCACGTCCATGGCGGCTATGGCGCCGATTTCATGGATGCGAATCCGGAAACTCTCGATACGATAACACGTTTCCACGCCTCACATGGCACCACTTCGATGCTAGCAACGACAATGACGGCTACGCGAGAAGCAATTGACCGCGTGCTTGTCGAAGTGCAGAGCTACATTGAGCAGGGCATGCCTTACACTCAGCTGCTTGGTGTGCATCTCGAAGGGCCATTTGTCTCGCCCAAATGGGCAGGTGCTCAAGATCCGAAACTCATGGTTACGCCGCAGCTTCCATGGCTCATCGATTGGCATGAGCGGTTCCCGCAGCTCATGAAGCAGTTGACCTTGGCCCCCGAACGCGAGGGGGGCCTTGAGATGATCGCGTGGCTGCGCGATCATGGCATCGTTGCCGCATGCGGCCATACGGACGCCAGCTACGCCGACATTCAGTCGGCGGTGGACGCGGGGCTCTCGCATGCGGTGCACACCTTCAACGCGATGAAGCCGCTGCATCATCGCGAGCCTGGAACCGTCGGTGCTGTGCTCACCGACGACCGCATCAGCGGCGAAGTCATCGCCGATGGGATTCACCTCCATCCAGCAACTATTCGGTTGCTGACGATGGTGAAGCAGCCGTATGACTTGCTGCTGATCACGGACGCCATGTCCGCCGCCGGGCTCGGCGACGGGCAGTACGAACTCGGCGGCCAGGCCGTAACCGTGCAATCGGGCGTTGCCCGGCTGACGGGTGGCGGCGAGCTCGCCGGCAGTACGCTGACGATGATGGATGCGCTCCGGTTTATGGTGCGCGAGGTTGGCGTCAGTGTCGCAGACGCGAGCCGGTACGCGAGCGGCAATCCGGCGAGGCTGCTCGGCCTCGAAGCGACGCACGGTTCGATTGCCGAAGGCAAACAAGCCGATCTGCTATTGATCAGCTCGGAGCTTGAGCTCGAGCAGGTTTGGGTGCGCGGTGCGGCAATGAAAGCTTAAGAGTGTGCTTGTCTGCACACGTTTATTCATACAGAGGAAGCATGGTTAACCCTGCTACCACGACAAAAGCCAGCTCAGGTGAGCTGGCTTTTTATCTACACTATTCGCCCCCCACAACTTATCACGATTGCCGTTAATAGAGCATGATTCGATTGTATATTTCCATTCAAATCAAATAATTAGCCATTTTAGCGAGCCATCCATGTCATTTCTCCAATAGGATAACCTCCACCTTTAGAATATCTTCTTCTCCACTCGATCGTCCTTCAAAATTTCAACAGCCTCCCTGAAGCGCAGCGAATGCACGATCTCCCTTTCCCTGAGAAATTTCAAGCTATCCTGCAAATCAACGTCATCCGTTAGGTCGATTAACCATTGGTAAGTCGCTCTCGCCTTCTCCTCTGCCGCTATGTCCTCGTAAAGGTCGGCGATTGGGTCTCCTTTCGCTTGTATGTAGGTAGCCGTCCAGGGGACGCCTCCGGCGCTCTGATAGAAGAGTCCTCGATCATGAGCCACATAGTGTTCATCCAAACCAGCCGCCTTCATTTGCTCAAGTGACGCATCCTTCGTCAGCTTATACACCATGGTCGCGATCATCTCAAGATGGGCGAACTCTTCAGTTCCGATGTCGGTCAACAATCCGACGACCTTATCTGGAATCGAGTATCGTTGGTTCAAATAGCGAAGAGCCGCAGCAAGCTCCCCATCTGCCCCCCCATACTGCTCAAGGAGCAGTTTGGCCATCCGAGGATCACATTTGCTAACTTTGACAGGATATTGCAGCTTTTTCTCATAAATCCACATGGGCTATCCTCCTTCTCAAACTTGCCACGGCCACGGAGTCTCCACCCACTGCCATGGGGCTTTCGTGAAGCTATGTCCATAGGACATCAAAGGACCGAATGCCAGTTCGAACTGCTCCACCATGTGCAAGCGCTTATGAGCAAATTGATTATACTGTTGAATCACACTCAGATCGTCAGGGTGTGTATCCAAATAGAGCGTCAACTCCACCAATACAAAATCCACGGCTTGCAGATCACGAAGCTGCTTGTAATAGGCTTCTGGTAGCACACGCTCACTCATGTAGATTGGCCTCCTTCTTCACTTCTTGGCTCATACATCGGGTAAGGCCCATAAAGCGCTGGCCAGAGCGTACCTATTTTCAAGGCATCATACGGGCTATATTGTGGCAGACCTGGCGGTTGAAAATGAATATATAACTGTGGCGGGGTATTATACCATTTCACCCTAATTGGCGGACACGGGTCACACGGGCCAATATACGGGTAATATTTTTTAAACTGAGTAAACATACGTCTCCTCCTTTTCATAGCCTATATGACTCGTTATATGCGGTATAACTTGACCAAAATCACCTTTTTCCCATCTTTTTCGAGAATATGCCATTAGATGCGCTTGATGAGTTCGGATTCGGAGCATCTCCCCCCAACACAAAAAATCCCTCTCCGATTGCATCTTCGCAATTCGAAAAGGGACTTCTCATTTTTAATCTAACTTAATATTTAAGTTCAGCACGCCTGCTTTGCGCAACGCTTGATAGATAATGACCACCAGTGGGCCGAGGAACAAGCCAGCAAAGCCAAGCCACTCAAAACCAATGTACAAAGAAATTAAAGCCGCCAAGGAATTAATGCCAACCGCATCACTTAGCACTTTGGGTTCCATAATTCGGCGCAGAATGCTCAAAATTAAGAATAGGACCAACAGGCCGATCCCCAACCCCGTGTGCCCCACCAGCAGCTGATAGATGATCCACGGTATGAATATGAGCCCTGTTCCGATTATCGGCACGAATTCCATCACCATGACTAACAGCGAAATAGCTAATGGATACTCTGTACGAAGGATAAGCAGCCCGATAAAAGTCACCAAATACGTAAAAATCGCCATGATGAGCTGAGCGCGAATGAAGCCAAATATAGCTACCCGCAAATTGACCAGCACTTGCCCCATCTTCTCTTTCGTGTTCGTTTCAAAAATGGAGAGAAACGCAACCTTCAGATTCGGCAAGCTATACATACACAAGTACAGAGCAATCACATACACAAGTAACAGCATGAACATATTAGGAATTTTACCCGCCATATTGAGGAAAAATCCAGATATTCCGCTCAATATACTTGTTAGAGCACTCGTTAACGTTTCCGTGCTGCGTTCTACCCAAGTCTGGACCTGAGCAGCCATTTCTGGTGATAAAGAATCATAGAACACCTGGGTTTGCACAACGGCTTGATCCACGTATTTATTGACATCTTCCATATAGTTAGGTGCCTTACGACCTAGATCGATAAGCTCAGTCACGACATTCATCCCGATAAAATAGATTAAAGCCAGCATCAGAAGGGTAAACACCGTAGAGATGATTGTAGCAGCGATAAAGCGGCTCATTTTCGCAAAACGTATCAAAAGTAACGTTAATGGATCTAAGAAAATGGCTGTCACCAGTGCTAACAGAAATGGCAGTCCTATGGTGAACAATCCATATAACAGCAATAATCCAAGCACCATGAGTATGGCCGTCTTAGGTGACATAGGAACTCCTCCGATTAATCATTTCCCGGTTTAACCGTGTCGATATTCGTAATATGTATCCGTACTATACGTAACCTATCTACCTCGGTCACTTCAAATACGTGGTTCGCATAGGGCACTTTTTTACCCTTAACCGGTGCGCCTTCCACCTTCTTAAACAGCCATCCACCAATCGAATCCACATCATCGTCTTCAATTTGGAGGTCTAGCATGTCGTTCAAGTCTTCCAGCAAAACACGACCGTCGACAGATGTGTATTTATCTTTCACTTCCACACCTGGTCGTTCATTAATATCGAATTCATCGTGCAACTCACCCACAATTTCTTCGATGATGTCCTCTAAAGCCAAGAGCCCCGCAGTGCCACCGTACTCATCAATGACAATGGCAAGCTGTGAATGCTTTTTCTGCATGAGCTTCAATACCCGACTGACTTCCATCGACTCGGGTACATTGAGAATAGGACGAATGAAGGTCTTAAGTTCCTGCTCGACATCCGGATCCGCCGTCAACAGATCAGCGATATGTACAAAGCCTACGATGTTATCTTTATGCTGATCAGCAACAGGATATCGTGTATGTTTGGTTTCGTGAACAAACCTTAAATTATCGATAAAGCTTACTTCCAGAAACAGACAATCCATATCTGTCCGCGGCAGCATGACTTCACGTGCGATGAGATCGGAAAATTCAAAAATGTTATCAAAAAGCGTCATTTCATCTTCATTGATATGACCGCTTTTGACACTCTCATCCATGAGGATTCGAATTTCTTCCTCCGTATGCGCGGCCTCATGCTCACTTGCGGGGTCGACGCCAATGATCGCTAGAAATTTATTCGCAGCTCCGTTAAGCACCCAAATAATCGGCCTAAATAGTTTGTAGAAAAACAATAAGGGTGCTGATAGCCACAAGGATGTTATTTCTGGTTTTTGAATGGCAAACGATTTAGGAGCAAGCTCTCCCATCACGATGTGCATAAACGTAATAAATCCGAAGGCAATAACAAAGGACAAAGTCGTTGTATACACGGATTCCCCTATGCCAAAAGTATGAAAGAGGGGCTCCATAATCAGGTCATGAATCGCCGGTTCTCCAACCCAACCCAGTCCCAAGGATGCAAGTGTAATCCCAAGCTGTGTGGCTGATAAGTAACGATCCAGTTGGGACGTTACGATACTCGCGTATTTGGCTTTACTGCTGCCTTCATTCACGAGTTGTTGAATCCGAGAAACTCGAACCTTTACAAGGGCAAACTCTGCAGCAACGAAAAATCCGTTCAGCAGGACGAGTAAGATAACCAGGAAAAGATTGAGTACGATCGAACCGAAATCAAACGACGTATGTGGCAAAATGTATTTCTCCTTCAGATAGATGATTAGATAATAGCTTTGCGGCTTTTGAAATCAACATCTCGATAGTACGAATCAGCAACTAGCAGGTTGGGACCGCAACAGGATGCCGTGCTGCAAAAGCAATTCACGCGCTGATTCAGCGGGTTATGCTCCCAGCGTGCAAAGATGGCATCAAGCCCATCGTCGTGTACATTCCCAAGCGGAGGCTCATTAGCAAAATCGGTGACGAAAACCTCACCTGTGAACGTGCTGACGTTCAAGCGGTTTCGTCCATCAGGGTCGTTACGAACAGTCACATTACGTTCCTCACGTAAACGCGTAACTAACCTGCGATCCTCCTCCAGTTCATTGCATGCGAAGAAAGGCAGAGTTCCGAACAGCATCCACATGTCTGGATTCCGCGTATCTAACAAGCGATGAATGCTAGCTCGCAATTCATCCAGCGATACCATCGGAAGATGGGAGGCAAATGAGCTCGCATACATCGGATGTACCTCGTGGCGTTTGCACCCCATCTCATTAATCAATGCATGGATCTCAGGCAATTTCAAATGAGTCCGCGTGTTAATCATCGATTCGGCAGAGACGTATAAGCCGCCTTTGCTAAGTGCAATCGTATTATTGACCATTCGCTCATACATCCCTGAAGCGGTTGCTCGACCTACAGGGCGCTGTGAGTTCACAAAGCCTACTTGATGGAAATCGTCCGTATTTAAGTAATTAAAGGAAATGTGCATGACATCCAAGTAGGGTGCCAATAGCTCATATCGCTCCAAATCCAAGGTTAAATTGGAGTTAATTTGTGTGCGGATCCCCCGCTCACGGGCATACTTGAGGATCGGAAGCATATAGTCCTTCACAATCTTAATGTGATAAGACGGTTCGCCGCCTGTTAGACTGATCGTTTCCAGATGCTCGATTTCATCAAGCTTTTGTAAGATGACGGGTAACGGAATGCGAGGCCCTTCTGTCATCGTAAGTGAATCCCCAACTGCACAATGCTCACAGCGCATGTTACACAGATTGGTGATGGTAAGCTCTATACTTGTTAATACATGTTTCCCATATTTCCGATATGACCGAATGGGGTCCCACGGATCATAACTGGGAGTAAGCTCCGGTAAGATGGAGTTTGTTACGTTCCTATTCATGCTGTTTACACCTGACCTATCATTTCCTATTCAAGTACATATTACTACCTATTATGCCTATACCTATGCCCTTTATTGTAACTTATGATTCACAAAAAAGGAAACAGGGGCATCAAGGTGCGATGCCCTTAGCGCTTATCCGCTTTCGCTTGAGGCTTAACTCGAAGCCATCTCGGTGCCCACCAATTTGCTTCGCCGAGCAGCTTCATAAGTGCGGGCACAAGCATGACTCGCACAATCGTGGCATCGATCAATACGGCAAGTCCAAGACCCAGCCCCAGCGCCTTCATAATTTCAATATCCGTGAAAATAAAGGAACCCACAACGACGACAAGGATGAATGCTGCGCTTGTAATCAAGCTTCCCGTTTTTTTCAACCCTTCGGCTGTACTCTGCTCATTGTCACCACTGGCCTCATATTCTTCCATGATGCGTGAAATCAGAAATACCTCGTAATCCATGGAAATACCAAAAACGACACAGAAGATGATGACAGGCAGGGTTGCACTCACATATCCAATCGACGTAATGTGCAGCATATCTGCCATATAGCCATGTTGAAAAACTAAGACCACAATGCCCAAGCTGGCACCCAAACTAAGCATATTCATAAGCACCGCTTTGAGTGGAAGTAGAACAGACCTGAAGGCCACTAACAGAACGAGATAGGTAATTCCCATAACGAAAATTAAGACTGCAGGAATCTCCTTTTGAATGCGGTCAATGATGTCCAATCGGTAGGCAGGTCCGCCTGTGATGTTAACCGATAACCCGTCTTTATTCAGCTTTCGAAGATCTCGGACAAGCGTATCCGTCGCAGGATCATCTGTATCCTTCTCTGGAACAACGACCAACAACGCGGTATGCCCTTTCGCTAATTGCGTGTCTTCGAGCTGCTTTTTAATATCTGGACTCGTAAACATACCTGCAAGCTCCGCATCCGTATGCGGACCTAGGACGCTAAGATAGCTCTGAATTTCTTTCACGCCAGCAACCGCTTTGACCCGATCACCGTAAGTGTGAATCTGCCCAATAGCATCGGATGACCAAACTTCATCTTTCGTCTGTAAGACAATTTGAATAGGTCCCATCATGCGAGAGTCATAGGCGGTTTTCAACAGTTCTGCCCCATAACGGGATTCATAACTCGGAGGAAGCACCTCCGCATTCGGTACTCCTAATTTCATTTGCCCGACAGGGGTCATCGTATAGATCAACATACCACCTACAAGAACAACCAGAACTACCGGACGTTTCATCACCGCATACGCGACTTTTTCCCAGAATTGGGAAGTTTCTTGCTTGCGGAACCGTTTAGGAATGACCTGCAAGGAGTTAATACGATGGCCGAGAACACCAAGAAGCGCAAGCAGCACCGTGTTCGCCACAATTACGGAGATGGAAACCACGATAACCCCGCCCAAACACAAGGAGCGGAAGAAGGTCAAATCCACGAACAGCATACCCAACAAACCAATGAGTACGGCGATACCTGAGAAGAAAATGGATCTCCCAGCTGTTTGACATGTCATCGCTACAGCCTCAGCAACACTCCCCTGTGCCTTAAGCTCCTCTCTGAAACGACTAACGAGAAAGAGTGCATAATCAATACCGACAGCAAGCCCTAGCATGGTCACCATATTTGGCAAAAAATTGGATAAGGATTGATGCTGTGCAATAAAATAAGTAACCCCGAGTGTAAGGGTCACACTCATCACACCCACGATCATAGGTAAGAGCGCTGCAATAAATGTACCAAAAACGATAAGCAAAACAAGGAGTGCAATCGGTAAACCAATCGCCTCTGACTTGGCAATATCATGTTTGCTGGCTACTTGCATGTCATACAGAATAGCTGGACCGCCAGTTACATACACGTCCATACCTGTTGGCGGAAGCACTAGCGACTTAAGCTCTGGATATTTCTCCAACGCAGGATCTGTCTCCAACTCGAGTGAAACGTTAACAGCTTGCACATCCAGATGTCCTTCATTACGAGATGATGATACAAACTTCACGCTCTCTACATAAGGGAGTTCTTTTAGTTTAGCAAGTGAATCCATAATCGCATCTTGCTGCGATTTCTCCGTCAAATTAAGGCCATTGTTACCGGTATATACGAGACTAAGCTGTGTCCGTGGCACGCCAAGTTCATCCCTCATCTGAATCAAGCCAATGTCGGATTCGCTTCCTTTCGGCGTAAACCCGTTATCTTTGAGCATGGCAGGCGTTTTTTGAGCGAAAACAGCAAAGGTGAGCATTAACAACATTCCGATTGTTAGAACAAGCCACCGAAAGCGAAACATGGTATAGCCCCATCTCCAAAACTTTCCTCGTTCCTTGGATTCCCGCATCGTTAGTCCTCCTTTATCTACAAAAAGAACCTGGTTTCCCAGGTTCTTCATCATATATCAGCTATAAAAGTGTTGGCATGTTTGAATCGATAACCGATTCGCTTACTTTAATTTCCCCAATTTCGGAAATTAATATCGATAGCTTGCTAGAAAGGTCGATTTCATACGGTTCTTTAAGCACGGTACCCGCCTCATCTTGCAGTACACGAATAGTTGGTCTTTGTGGTACAGCCATGTTCAACTTGGATACAATTCCGTATTCTCCTGTATTTAGGCGTACCGTAATACCCAGAGGATATATCGCAATTTTGTCGCGGAATAACGCGATCTGACTTTGATCATACATCGTACCAGAACCTGCAAACAACTGCTCCATCGCTTCATGCGGCAACAACGGTCTTCGATATACACGCGTTGTCGTCATGGCATCATAGGAATCGACAAGTCCAATCCATCTGGAGAACTCATTGATTTCATTGCCTTGAATCCCTCTAGGATATCCGCTGCCGTTAATCCGTTCATGATGCTGTAGGGCACAATGTGCAGAAAGGAGTGGGATATTGGGTTCATCTTTCAAAAGATTAAAACCATAGGTCGTATGATTCTTCATCTCTTTAAACTCTTCGGGCGTTAGTTGAGAAGGCTTGCGAAGAATGCCTAAAGGTACTTTCGTTTTACCAATATCATGCAACAATGCGCCTAAGCCAAGTGTTTCAAGCTTTTCGCGGCTATACCCATAACTAATCCCAAGCATAATGGCGTATATACTTACATTTACGGAATGTTGAAATAAGTAATTATCTTTCACATTCATGTTATTGAGCATGACCATCGCACCCTCATGAGCACTTAGATCATCAATAATCATCTTCATCACATCACGAAAATTACGCCCAATATCATAATAATTAACCGCTCCACGTTTATTCGAATCCTCCATTACTTTCTTGAAGGTGTTACGAATTTCGGAAACAGCCCTGCTTCTTGTTTCATCTTGAATCACATCTTCTTGAATGATGTCATTCGTTCTCGCGTCTTCTATGTAGATATAATCAATTCCATATGTAAATAAGCGATCAATGAGTCTCTGTGTAAGCTCAACATTAACGGCCAGAAGGACCATACCATCATCGTTGTATATATTCTTGGCCAGCCTCATTCCAGGTTGACACATGTTGATCGGCATAAACAGCATTTCAGGACCCCCGCATAGGTGAGCATTACGTTCTATTTAAATGTAATAGATTTTACAGAAAAGTTCAATACAAAAAACCGCGCCTTTCGACGCGATTCGCTAGAACTAGTATACAATTTACTTTAAAAACATATAAAGCGCGAAAATAATCGCAATTGCAAAACGATAATAAGCAAAGTAAGTTAACTTCATCTTTTGAACAAGTTTAATGAAAGTAACGACAGCCAACAAAGCGACTACGAAAGCCACTAGAAATCCTACGATAAAGAAGGCCAAGTCATTCGAAGAAAGCGCCTCGTAGTTTTTCAAAAAGTAGACGCCCGAAGCTCCGAACATAATCGGAATCGCCATAATGAAGGTAAAGTCAGCTGAAGCCGCACGGCTTACACCAGATAGCATACCACCTGCAATTGTGGAGCCTGATCGGGAAAAGCCAGGCCAAATAGATACGAGTTGCCATAAACCAATGGCAAAGGCTTGTCGGTACGTCAAGTCGTCAAGCACCATCGTCTTCGGCTGTTCCTTTTTCTTCTCGGCAATGATCAATAGAATACCGCCAAGCACAAGTCCAACTAATACAGTCGTTGTGTTGAATAGCTTCTCATCGACCACATCATTAAATAAAACGCCGATCACACCCGCTGGCACGATACCAATCAAGATGTGAATTAAATTCAGCTTTTTCCCTGTTCTACTTTCACTTTTGCGTTTCACGAGCCCAAATAAGGAGAGGATTCGCTTCCAGTAAATAATGACGACTGCCATAATGGCACCTAATTGAATCACAAAATCAAATGTTTTCATGACTTCGTCATTTTGTGTGTTTAATAAGCTTTGCGCCAAAATCATATGTCCGGTAGAAGATACGGGTAAAAACTCAGTCAAGCCTTCAACGATCCCAATGATGATCGCCTCAAAAATTGTATGCATAATTGCCCCCTATTATCGTGATTAATGCTGGTTAAACTCGTTTCAACTATCTATTCTACCTGTTAGTGACTAGGTCTGACAACATCTTCGAATCTTACTTGGTGGCTGCTGGCAATCGCAGCTTCGTCTTGCAGTTGATCAGCTAGCACGTCACGGATAAATTCAGGCAGCATGTAGACAATCTGCTTCCCTCGACTGAGCGATAAATAGCCAGAGCCGAACGTAAACATATCGATCGTGCCTACGAGGTAGGAACGTTCTGGATCAAGCAGCTCATCGCCGACATACACAGTGACGATGCGTTCATAGGGAGGGCGCGAGGCATCCACTTGGACGGTGATCCCGTCCACACACAGTACGCCGAGCACCTCCCCACGGAAGCCATAGCCACGTATCGGCTTCTCCATGAATTCGTCAAGCAGCGACTCTTCGAGCGCTTGACGAATATCCGCGCCGCTGAGCAGCATGCGGCAGGGATTGATCGGGCCGGGGCAGATTTCCAGTAGCCGGCCCCGGGTTAAACCGCCCTCCTTCAGCCCCTGAAGGAGCTGCCCGCTGTTGACCAGCCCGATCTCGGCGCTGGTCCAGCGGCGAATACCCGCGGCAAGCAAGTTGCCGAGCGGGGATTCGCCGTACCAATCTAGGCGCAGCGGCTGCCGCAGCTGCGCCACCTCGATCGCCAGCGAGGCTGCGCTGGCGATGCGGTAGTGCTCCAGCAGCGTGGTGACGCTGCTGTCTTCTTCACTATCGGCCGTCATCGGGACGACGCGGCCGTTCAGTTCCACGATCCGGCGCTGCGCCGGGTCGTAGGCAAGTTCAATGTGGCCGGCATACTGACCGAACTTGCCGGCCGCACAAATATAAGTGCCGCTGAGCAATAGCGGCTCTTCGAGGAGATGATGGGTATGTCCGCCTAGGATTACATCGATGCCCTCCAGCTCGTCAGCCATCCGCTGATCGCTCCTGAGGCCTAGATGCGACATGACGATAAGAATATCCACCTTAGGACGCAAAAGACTCACATGTGCGCTCACGGCCTTCATAGGATCGGATACATCCCAGCCCAACAGCTCATAGTAATCCTGATAAGCAGCTGTAACCCCAATCAATCCGATACGGAGGCCCGACTTCTCAACGGTAAGTGTGGGCAGCATCCAATCCGGGGTCTCCTTAGTAGCGATTTCGGTAATATTGCTGCCAATAATCGGAAATTGCGCGTGTTCCAACACGACAGCTCTTAACCAATCAGGCGTAAATGTCAATCCTTCATTATTTCCTAGAACCATTGCATCATAGCCAGTGGCATTCATGATTTCTAAGTTCGCGATAGCATTCGTTCCTTCTGTCTCGGGAAACATCCGATCCATATGGTCGCCTATATCGAGTGTCAAAACCTGATGGGGCGGCCAAAGACGGCGAACACGATCAAAATATGCGCTAATTTTGGGCATCTGTTCAAAATGACTGTGAATATCATTCGTATGCAAAATAACTAGCCGTTGCAAGGGGGCCGACATCCCGTTCACCTCTCTTCGTAATCAACTAGATCCTAGCACGTCTATATGTTATGCAGGTATCCTCCTCCTCATTTCTTGAATTTCAGATCTTCGAGGGTCACTTTATTCTTAAACCCATAAGTCGCTTCTTCGCCCAGTGCTGGCTCATAGAGAAACCACACCTTTACAATACTTTTAACGTTGAGGCATTCGCTGCTTCCATCAGGTACATAAAGACGAATGGGATACCCTTTCTTCAGCGGCTGTCCCTCCTGCGCATATAGAAAAAGAGCTTCATCAAGCTGCGGCCACGGTATCAACGCTTGGAACTCGTCTATGGCTTCTACTCTCACGTGGGTAGGCTCCTCAGTAGCCTCGCTTTGCTGCTTACGTTTCCAGCTTCGGTACCATGCCTTGAGATCAAAAGCATCTCCCTGCACCGATGGCACACGATCTTGACTATGTAACCGCTGATCCGTCAAATCCACCATTTCCTGGACGGTAAATGTTTCATTCTTCCTATGTATGTCAGACACTTGAATGACTGAATTAGCTTGCATGTTTAGGTCTCCTCCCGAAATCCAGCGGCTTTCCCCGCCAAAGTCTCACTCATTATACCATTTTTAGGGCAAAATATGATATGCTGTAAGGGATTCTAACATCAATCGCAAGGAGAAACAACTTGAACCTACACATCCAACTTTTCGCTGGTCTCGTAGACCTATTCGGGACTTCTGTTCTAACGATTTGCGTTGAACAAGAGTCAATCACTATCGCACAATTGAAAGACATAATCGTTACTGACTATCCTGCAGCCTCGGCGCAGCTTCATACATGCTTTTTCGCCAAAAATCAAGCTTATGCCGGTGATCAGGATACGGTTTCCGCTTCCGACGAGCTCGCTCTCATACCACCTGTTTCAGGCGGGCAGCCTTCCCTCTATGAAATCACCGATTCAACGATTGATATTGTTGCGGTGACGTCAAAGGTCAATCACCCAAATCATGGCGCTTCGCTTGCCTTCATCGGCACGACAAGAGAGATGACCTTTGGTCAGCGTACCGTGCTTTTAGAGTATGAGGCTTACATCCCCATGGCCTTGAAAACGATGGAGAGTATCGGTGGAGAAATAGATTCTAAATGGCCTGGCACCCTGTGTGCCATCACGCATCGTTTGGGCAAGGTAGCCATTGCAGAGGCTAGTGTTGTGATTGCTGTATCGTCTCCGCACCGTGCTGATTGCTATGAAGCTAGCCGCTACGCGATTGAGCGATTGAAACAAATCGTACCCATCTGGAAAAAAGAAATTTGGGAAGACGGGTCCGAATGGAAAGGTAATCAAACTGGACCTTGGAACCCACTTCAACCACCGAAAGCAGAATAAAGATTTTGATCGGAGATGACACTACTTGGATCCACATTTACATACAGAAACAATTCCTGAGGTCGATGCGCGTTATTCGCGACAAATTCTCTTCCCCCCCATCGGCCTTGAAGGTCAGCGTAAGCTTGGCAATGGACGTGTTGCTATTGTTGGCATGGGCGCTTTAGGAACGGTCCTTGCCAATCATATGGTTCGTGCAGGCGTCGGTTTTGTTCGTATCATTGATCGTGATTTTGTAGACAAGAGCAATTTGCAGAGGCAGATGCTTTACGATGAAGAAGACGCTGCCGCTACCATCCCGAAGGCGATCGCCGCTGCTAAACGACTGCAGCTTGTTAATTCAGCTGTCGTGATTGACCCTCATGTTTGTGATCTTAATGCTACGAATGCGGAACAATTGCTGCATGATGTCGATGTCATTCTAGATGGCACCGATAATTTCGCTGTCCGTTTCCTCTTAAATGATGTCAGCATTAAGCTTGGCATTCCTTGGATTTATGGCGGGGCTGTTGCGTCCCGAGGTGTCTCCTTAGTCATTCTTCCCGGGCAAACACCTTGTTTGCGGTGCCTTTTTACACAAGCACCTGCTGCTGGGACTACAGACACCTGTGATACAGCCGGTGTAATCGGCGGGATCATACACGTTGTCGCCTCATTCCAGGCCACCGAAGCACTCAAACTGCTTGTTGGAGCTGCCGAACAGCTCAATCTCAGCATGCAGCAATGGGACTTATGGTTCAATCAGAACTCCGCGATAAAGGTATCTGGAGCTAAGAAATCGGATTGTCCCGCTTGTGCAAACAAGCAATTTGACTATTTGGATGCCATTCTTGAAAGTGACACGATTCAATCTCTCTGTGGGCGCAATTCGGTTCAGATCCATCCGATCATCCCGAGTACACAGCCGCTGGAATACTGGGAAGAACGGTTAAAACCACTTGGTGTCGTGGAAAAAAACCGTTTTCTTTTGAAGTTCCATGCGTCGTCCGATATTCAAATTATCCTATTCCCCGGGGGTCGTGTTCTTATTCAAGGGACTGAGGATTTAATTCAAGCCAAAAGTCTTTACAGCCGTTATATTGGGATGTAGTATTACAATATACCTACGTGAGAATAGGACTTGGAGAGGAGCTTCTATGCGTGTACATGTGCTTCAACTAATTGTTGGTGACAAATTAATTTCCGACTCCTACAATTCAGTAGGGCTAAATCTCCTATCATCAGGCACAGTTCTCGATGCTGGAGACATTTCTATGCTCAATCGTCACAGTGTGGATTATGTTGATATAGCTCCAAGAAGCAGTGAAATCGTGGCAGTCGTTGAGGAGACACCATCCCAACATGCAAATATCTCACAAGTTACCTCGTTTAACAATGCTATTGAGGGAATCAAAGAATTATTTGAAATTCTTCAAGACGGGGGTTCTATTCGTAAGGACATTGTAGAATCCGCTTTCAATCCAATGATTGAGAGCATTCAAGAGGAGAAAGATGTAGTCTCACTTGTTCTATCTTTGACGAGTCAAGATGAATATACCCTTCAGCATAGTGTGCAAGTAGGGATGTTATCTTATTACATAGCGAAATGGATGAACAAATCCGAGAAAGAAGCTTTAGTCGTCGGTAAAGCAGGATATCTGCACGATATTGGTAAATGTAGAATTCACCCGGATATTTTGAATAAACCTGGCAAGCTTACGAAGGAAGAGTACGAGGAAGTACAGAAGCATACAATTCATGGCTATGACATCATTCGAAAATCATTAAAGGATGATACGCTTGCTCTCGTTGCCCTTCAGCATCATGAGCGAATGGATGGAACTGGCTACCCTCTCCGTAAATTCAGCACAGATATTCATTCCTATTCACGTATCGTCGCGGTTGCCGATGTCTATAGCGCCATGATTTCAAACAGGGTCTATCAGCAGCGACGTGATCTTCTACATGTTCTAAAGGAGCTTCATCGCATGAGCTTTGGGGAGTTGGATCCCAAAATCACGCAAGTCTTCATTCGGAACATGATTCCTAACTTTATTGGTAAAAGAGTGTATTTGAGCGACGGACGTGAAGGTACGATTATCATGACGAACCCTACTGATTTCTTCCGACCGCTCATTAACATCAATGGTCAATTCCTAGATCTATCCCAGCTTGCAAATGTTGAAATTACAACAATTGCGATCTAATGCAAGTTAAATAATAAGACTGCTTACCGAAATCGCAATGCCAATATATACTGCAGCAAGAAGGATACCCACTGCCACATTACCTTCCTTTAGCTGGTCTGATAGCTTCATGCCTGGGGTTAACCAATCGAACACCCAATATGAAGCTATTAAACATGCGTACCCTACGGCAAACCAAAGGCTCATATGCCAGATGGAGGAGTTCGTATAGGCAGCAATGCCTAGAATGATCGCTGTAGCCACGAACTTGCCTCCCATGGTAATACCCACTGCTACATTGCCGCCGTTTATTTCTTCCATATCCCGATAAGGTGTCATAAGACTGAAGACATACATCCCTGCAAACTGCAGCAGGACAATAACAAATAAACTAATAATAAGATCCACCACGATCACTCTGCCCACCCCCGAAATTTAGCCATCGATAAATCAAAATCTGTGTAATCATGCACTTCTTCTAGAACAACGCCCACTTCTTTTTTATCCTTAAATGATTGATATCGATCCTCTGGAATCGGCTGCTTAACCTTCTGCCCTGTTGGTAATTCGACTACAGCAAAATAACGAAATTTACCCTCGAGCTCTGTTTTGTAAACTCCAACCAACTTCACATCCGTCTTAATTTCAACTTTCAGCTCAGCAAGATCTTTGTCTGCTTCTTCTTTTGTTTTGAAAGATTTTATGGGCTTCCACTGCGACAATGTCACGTTGTTTTTCCCTTGACTGTCTGCTTTCATCGTTGCCTGCATATAGCTCAATACCCAAATGGTATCTCCTGTCGCAAAATTCTGATCGTTGGAAATTCGATCATTGTTAGGCAACAAAACCATGTCGCCATCGATCAAATCGCCGACCTTCACTTGCTGAACCTGATAATCCCAAGGCACCTCACCTGCCACATTATTTGTGATTGTTGCCGCGTTACCCGATGTAGCCTTACTCAGGACAGATGGTTTCTTATCGAATGCAACACTCAAAATCCATATAATAGCAATGACTCCGATGAGTCCTAGAGCCAATATGATAAATCTTCCTTGTTTCAAGGCGCTTTCACTCCAATCGGCACAAATTGACTTGCATTTCCCGTTATGATTCCACCAGCTCTTCCTAGAAGCCCGCAAGGCGTGCCGTTTAGTACAAAAAGACCCGTTAGTAAATGACCTTGACCATGGTCGAAGCAAAGCTGCGGTAAGTCTGCTCGTGCTTGATATACACGCTTAAAAAACACACTCGTATCGAACCCGACTTCATCTTTGAACTCTAGTTGCCCTTGCTCGTTATATAACTCAACAGAACCGCCTTCACGACCAAACATCGACTTGGACACATAACTGCCCTCAAGGATTGGTTCCATGAACGTTGGCAGCATATAGGTCTTAATCACATCGTGCTCCTCAACCGTATACAAGTCTGACTGTCTCAGATGGAAATCCCAGATTAACGCCTGTAAGCCTTTGGATTGCATAATAACCGCATGCAAAGGATTAAATAGGTGAACGAATTGTTCTTCGATCGCATAGGACAATGCCTCTCCCCCATCATCAACACCCATCCATTCTTTCGGGTACAGGGCAAACATCCGCCCAATTCTCTGATCGACACCTACCTTGACGACGCCTTCATCAATCCACAAATCCAAACAGTCCACACAGGTCATCTCTCTCTGGCTATGTGCGACTAGCGCATTTATCGTGCCCGTGTCTTCCATATGGTGTCCATACCCGATGCAAGCCGCGTAATCGGGCGCCTCTATTTCCCATGCAGCTCTTATGAGCTCTTTCATCCTCACATTTGGTGATTCAATCCCATATTGCTCACATATCCAAGGTGTAGCAATCGCAGCCTCTACATAGCCAGTAGGTGTATCTGCGTTCAGTTCAAGAAGTTTAATCGCGCCATCTTGACCGACTGTAAAATCAAATCTGGCGTAGCGGCTAATGAATCCCTCCGTATTGGGCTCTAGACGATCTAACCCATCCCACAGCACTTCAGGGATTGATAAGTCTGCATAGAGCTCTCTATTCCCATGAACGTGACGGACCGCTTTATCGAACACCCGCCACAGTCCTGTTGCGGCATGAATAAGGTCGTGATAGACCTCTCTTGGCATAACGACGAGTTGATCAATCCAATAGGCTTCCTCCTCCAAATTGGCCCATGTGAATCCAAGATCAGCCAATTGCTGCACTCTGAAATCTCTATCGGGAGATGGGATCCCTAACACCTCAAATCCCATTCGATTAACCCCCAGAGCTGGAACTGGAGGATGAGCTAAAGCCGCTGGATTTACCTCCAATACTACCGGACGAGGTTGAAGTCGATTTCGAGCTGGAGCTGCCGGAGGTGCTGCTTCCACTTGAATTTGAACTGCTTGCTGATGAGCTTGTCGTGCCTGTTTTGCTGCTTGTTGACGATTTATTCGATGTAAAAGTCCCGGTTCCGCTTGATGTTGTAGGCGTCTTGGTGGTGGAACGATTCGTAAACGAGCTTGGTTGATACGTTTTATTCACATAGGGGGTATTGGATCGATAATAATACGAACGATGATTGTTGCCCCAGCTGCTAGATGAATACGGGCTCACTGTGTTGAAAATTAGATGATACAGGAGCAAATCATCCCATCCGAAGCCACCACCGGAAACTTGATTCACAATGATGGGGGTGGTGCTGCCTCCTGTACTGCCAGTCGTGCTCGGTGTTGTCGTTGGCGAGGGTGAGGCTGATCTCTTATCAGCCGGGATAGGCAAACTCCAATCCACCTGTGGATCGTAATACGCTTTAACGTCTTCATTCGACCATTCAACCAATTTGGATGAACCCGTATTTGGACTTGGCGACTCTGCAGCTTGAGCCGAAACGAGTAGGATTTGACCTAAGAGAATCAGACTAAGTGAAGCTGATAGTACTTTAAGCGGTCGTTTCACTACTTGTTCCCTCCCCCTTCTGAGCTAGCTGCAACAAGAAGCAACTCAAACACTTGGAGATCTAAGTTTAATCGACCTTCAATCATTTCGTATTCCTTCCCGCCAACGAGTATAAAATTAGCCACATTTAAGGCTTGAATCAGCTTATCATCCCAGGCACGATCACCAATTTTAACAAGTTGACCATCCATTAATTTCTCATAAAGTACAATTGTCATTCTTCTTGCCTCCTTCATAAAAACTTCCTACTAGTTAAAACGCATGAAGCGTTCTTTTGTTTCAAAATTGACAAAAATAAAAGCCTATCCGTTTGGATAGACTTTTTCCATTTCATCCATTAATACGCAATTCGTTTGGCTTTAAGAAACGTTTTTTTCCAATATGGTTTATTGATATTCGTTATTTGTACCCCATCCTTCGGTTTAGTATTAGCGTTCAGCATCTGCATATTTCCGATATAAATCCCAACATGACCGACTGTTTTGTTCGTTTTGAAGCGTCCTGGTACATAAAAAAACACCAGATCACCCTTACGTAATGATTTACGGGATACCAATGTGCCGTATGTCGCTTGTTGGCGAGCTACCCGCGGCAACTTTATATTATATTTTCCGAAAATATATTGTGTAAACGTTGAGCAATCGAATCGGCCTGTTTTCGGATAGGATCCCGTACCAAATTTATATTTAACGCCTAAATATTGCTTTCCTTTATTAATCATGGCGTTAATATCGATATTCTTCAGAACCGGCACGACTTCTTCTTGATCATACGGTGACCACACTTGTAGATCCCCAATTGATTTATTAGGCATCATTGCCGCATTTGCGGTTGCGCCATTATCTTTGAAAGGATCAGCGGGGTCATCTCCGAAATCCAACTCAGGTGAATTGTCATTCGCGCTTACGGGATCATCTTCATGTTCAATAATCGCAATTGGGGAGGCGTGAATAAGCACATCACTTTTTCTTACTTCATAGGACATATCATCCTGAAATAAATCTGCCAAGTCGGTGACCGGCAAATATGCCGTAGATCCCTCTTTCACAACAGGCTGACTCAATTGGATTTCTGCGCCATCCTTAATAGCGTTCTTCGAGTTCATGAACAGTTCAAAATTGGCATCGTTATCGCCTAATATCAGCTTGCTCGCGGATTCGTCCCATTCTGATTGGAACTTTAACGTCTTAATTAGCTCTTGAGCAGACACATAATTGACATTGCCAATCCGTCTCATTGGAAGGGTGGCATCATTGCTCCCAAGCGCGATTATATCTTTGCCCGCTTGAGATAAGCTTTTCGTGACTGAGTTACCCGTGCCTGTAAGACCTGTTGGACTTTGCGTTGGTGTTGCACCTCGGGGGGTTACATTATCCTTCCCACAAGCTGTCGTAATCGCTAGCATGACGACCATACTTCCTAGTGCTGGTGCCTTTAATTTACTCCACATGAAGTTCTCTCTCCTTAAGGAACGCATTATAATCCTTTATAGAGTGAGGCAAGTGGCGTACAAATATGCATATCAAGCAGCTATCAGCAACTTGGAGTATGTTGGAAGAATCGGCAATTGGAAAAATGGACATTGATAATCGATCGCTGGACCGCGTCAGGAAAAGGGGGATCTCAGTCTAAATATTGAATATATACATATATATACATATATTTTCGATATAAGGAGTGATGATATTGGGCATTTTCAGTGGACTATTAGGTAATTTATCGGAGGTCTCTGTTGAGGAGCTTACGAAGCAGTATGGTGCGTATCTCATGCCGAATGAAACGATATCAACGGGTTTTAAGCTAGTCAGAGACTCCTTCGTAATCACGGATGAGCGCATTATTTTGATTGATCACCAAGGCGTTACAGGCAAAAAAACGAAGGTTTCCACGATCGATCTCGACTCGATTTATGAAGTATCCATGGAGTCTGGCGGTACAGGCTTTGATGACAGTGAACTCATCATCCATTACATAACATCTCCTTATTACAAAGCGAATAACATCTCTACCGCATTTTATCGCTTTGAGTTTAAGAAAAAGTTCAACATCCAATCGTTGTATGTCGCTCTCCAATCAGCCGCGACACAGAATCGTAAGCGCATTAACGGGTAATTGAAAAAAGCGTGTCAGAGATGGTCTCTGACACGCTTTTTTTATGACTTATGCGATTAACCGATAGATCCTTCCATCTCGAACTTGATGAGACGGTTCATTTCCACGGCATATTCCATTGGAAGTTCTTTGGTGAATGGCTCAATGAAGCCCATAACGATCATTTGCGTAGCTTCTGCTTCTGTAAGACCGCGGCTCATGAGGTAGAACAATTGATCCTCAGATACCTTGGATACCGTCGCTTCATGCTCAAGCGTAATGTTATCGTTCAAGATTTCATTGTATGGAATTGTATCGGATGTGGACTCGTTATCCAAGATCAACGTATCGCATTTGATGTTGGCTTTGGATCCTTGGGAGTTACGTCCGAAGGAAGCCAAACCACGGTAGGTTACTTTACCGCCATGCTTAGAAATCGATTTGGAAACAATCGTCGAAGTTGTATCTGGCGCCAGATGTGTCATTTTCGCGCCCGCATCTTGATGCTGCCCTTTGCCTGCAACAGCGATGGAAAGAACCATCCCTTTAGCGCCGCGGCCTTTAAGAACAACTGCTGGGTACTTCATTGTAAGCTTGGAACCGATGTTGCCATCGACCCACTCCATCGTAGCTCCTTCTTCTGCAACCGCACGTTTGGTAACGAGATTGTAGATGTTAGGTGCCCAGTTTTGGATCGTTGTATAACGAGCACGGGAGTTTTTCAAACATACGATTTCAACTACTGCGCTATGAAGAGAGTTTGTGCTGTAAATTGGAGCTGTACAGCCCTCAACGTAATGCACGAAGCTTTCTTCATCCGTAATAATCAATGTACGCTCAAATTGGCCCATGTTCTCGGAGTTAATACGGAAGTAAGCTTGCAAAGGCACTTCACATTTTACGCCTTTTGGTACGTAGATGAAGGAACCACCTGACCAAACTGCGCTGTTCAATGCTGCAAATTTGTTGTCGGAAGGAGGAATGATCGTCCCGAAATACTGTCTGAACAACTCTGGGTATTCACGAAGAGCTGTATCTGTATCGGTGAAGATAACACCTTGATCTTCAAGCTCTTTTTGCATGCTGTGGTAAACAACCTCGGACTCATACTGTGCTGATACACCAGCAAGGAACTTTTGCTCTGCTTCAGGAATACCCAGCTTGTCGAACGTTTCTTTAATTTCCGTAGGAACTTCTTCCCACGTTTTACCTTGCTTCTCCGATGGACGAACATAGTACTGGATATCATCGAAATCCAAGTCATCCATGTTTCCGCCCCAACGCGGCATTGGCATTTTGAAGAATTGCTCAAGTGATTTCAGACGGAATTCCAACATCCAGTCTGGTTCGCCTTTAATTCTTGAGATTTCTTCAACGATTTCACGAGTTAACCCTTTACCGGATTGGAAAATGGATTTGTGCTCATCTCTAAAACCATATTTGTAATCCTCTAAATCTGGCATTTGTTTAGCCATGGTCGATTCCTCCTTAACGTTATCTTACATACTTACTTCTGGTTACCTATTCCATCGCAAATGCGTTAGTTATCGGTCTTATGAGAATGTTCAATCCCTTTGCGAAGAGCGTTCCACGCCAGAGTTGCACATTTAATCCGCGCTGGGAATTTGTTTACACCAGACAAGGCTTCAATGTCTTCATATTCAAAATCGACAGATTCGCCCTTCATCAGGCCAGAAAAATCATCGGCCATCTTCAGTGCTTCCTCGATCGTTTTGCCTTTGACTGCATCCGTCATCATGGACGCAGAGGATAAACTAATCGAGCAGCCCTCGCCTGTGAATTTCGCCATCTTCACGATGCCCTCTTCAACCTGCATCTGTAGTGAAATTTTATCCCCACAGGTTGGGTTGTTTAGATCAATCGTAACAGACTCGCCGGACTCAAACTTCCCACGGTTGCGCGGAGTTTTATAGTGATCCATAATTACTCTACGGTATAAATCATCCAATTGCATCGCCGAAGTACTCCTTTGTTTTCTGTAAGGCCATCACAAGACGGTCTACATCATCTTCCGTATTATATAGATAAAAGCTAGCACGAGCTGTGCTGCTTTGTTCTAACCATCTCATGAGCGGCTGGCAGCAGTGGTGACCGGCACGAACAGCAATACCCATGGAATCCAAGACGGTTGCCACGTCATGAGGATGAACGTCCCCAAGATTGAAAGTTACAAGTCCTGCACGATTCGTTGTCGGCCCATAAACAGCTAGATCTTCGATCTGCATCATACGGTCTAACGCATAATTCGTGAGCTGAACATCATGTTTATATATGTTATCCATCCCGACTTCAGTTAAGAAGTCGATTGCCGCGCCAAGCCCAACTGCTCCTGCAATCATAGGCGTTCCGCCTTCGAATTTCCACGGAAGTTCCTTCCAAGTTGACTCGTAAAGATCGACATGATCGATCATTTCGCCGCCAAACTCAACGGGCTCCATGTTATTTAACAAAGACTTCTTCCCATACAATGCCCCGATTCCGGTAGGACCACACATCTTATGCCCGGATAGGGCATAAAAGTCACAATCCAAATCTTGCACATCCACCTTCATATGCGGTGTGCTTTGCGCACCATCGACCATGATTTTGGCACCATGCTTATGCGCAATGCGTGCGATCTCTTTGATCGGGTTGACGACGCCTAGCACGTTGGACACATACACAATCGAAACGATCTTCGTACGATCCGTAATCGTGTTTTCAACATCTGCCAGGGATATGGATCCGTCAGGCTGCAGCGGAATATATTTTAAAATGGCGCCTGACTTCTTAGCAGCTTGCTGCCAAGGGATCAGGTTGCTGTGATGCTCCATCGGTGTAAGGACGATTTCATCGCCCTCACGTAGTACCGATTGGGCAAAACTAGCTGCCACAATATTGATAGCGGTTGTCGTGCCTCTAGTGAAAATAATTTCCTGCTCACTGGCTGCGCCGATGAACTTAGCCAATTTGGCTCTAGCTCCTTCATACGCATCCGTTGCTCGGGAACCTAGGGTATGCACCCCGCGATGAACGTTCGCATTATCCCACTCGTAGTAATGCGTCAATGCTTCAATCACCTGAATAGGCTTCTGGGAAGTAGCAGCACTGTCCAAGTAAACCAGTGGATGACCGTTCACCTCTTGCTTTAGAATGGGAAAAAGTTCACGTATCTCGGCAGGTATCATTGTCCTAGCTTCCTTTCCACTAAGCTTTGCAGCTGTTCTTCAACGCTTTTCACTGGAATTTCGGAAACGACTGGTGCCAAGAATCCGTAAATAATTAAGCGTTGAGCTTCTTCCTTCGTAATCCCACGGGACATTAGGTAGTGAACTTGCTCTGCATTCACTTGCCCAACGCTCGCTGCATGACCAGCTTTAACATCATCTTCGTCAATAAGAAGAATCGGATTCGCGTCTCCGCGTGCTTTCGGGCTAAGCATCAAGACTTTCTCCGTCTGTTGACCGTTACAGCCTTGTGCGCCTTTTTCGATCTTCGTGATTCCGTTGATGATCGCTGTCGAGCTATCACGCATTACTGCACGTGTAATCATATCGCTTGTTGACGCTTTGCCCCAATGTACGGCGCGCGTCGTCAAGTTTAGTTTTTGTTCATGTGTTCCAACACAGATGATTTTGGCATCGGAATCAGAACCCTTACCTTTGAGAATGGACGTCGTATCGGACATCGAATTCCCATAGTTCAACTCACCTACAACCCATCCGATTCTAGAATCATCTTCAAGGATTGCACGGCGGTATGTCAGGTCTGTTACGGATGCTTCCAAGCTGTGAATGGACGAATAGCTTACGCGTGACCCTGGTTTTGCAAACACTTCGACGATTCCGTTCTGTACAAGAGCTGCGCCGCCAACGGAGGAAACAAAGTTATCTACATACGTAACGGAACTGAATTGTTCAGCAACAATCAGAACATGCGGTGCAAACGTTGCTTCTGCATCATCTGCAATAAATAAGGCTTGAAGCGGAATATCAACAACTACGTTCTTCGGAACGTAGATGAAGATACCGCCATTCCACAATGCTGCATGCAGAGCAGTCAGCTGATTTTCATTCGCTTGAACAGCTTTCATGAAGTAAGGCTTCACCAACTCTCCATGCTCACGAACCGCTGTTTCAAGATCTGTGAAAATAACGCCTTGCTTTTTCAATTCTTCAGAAACTTGATTGTACACAATACCGGAGTTGCGTTGCACAATCAGGTTCTCGGAATTCGTTAAACCTTGCGTCACTTCAGGCAATGCATCAAGTGAACTTAAAGTTGCTTGCTCTTTATAGGAACCGTAGGCGGAAATGCTCCAACGGTCAATTCTTGTTTTTTCTAGTATAGGTAATTCCAACGAATTCGCTAACGCTAGCCCTTCTGTACGAAGGGCTGTCATCCACTCCGGCTCTTGCTTGCTGCGGGAGAGCTCAATAACAGCGTTAGAATCGATGGAAAGTGTTGTTTTAGTGCTCATGATTTCCTCCATTTATAGGGATCTTTGACCCTAAGATCAAAGTCTCTCATCTCCTAGTACTTCGGCCCGGGTGTGTTCATTGGAACTTTGAATTCTTCCGTATCTTGACCAACGGTTTCATCCACGATGCCTAGTTCTTCTTTGATCCAGTCGTAACCTTCCGCTTCCAAACGCTCAGCGAGCTCAGGACCACCGGACTTCACGATACGACCTTGCATCATAACATGTACAAAATCAGGTTTAACATAGTTCAACAAACGTTGGTAATGCGTGATGATCAAGAATCCACGATCTTCACTGCGCATTGCATTAACACCTTCAGCTACGATACGCAAAGCATCGATATCTAGACCAGAGTCAATTTCATCAAGAATAACGAACTTAGGCTCAAGCAAAAGCATTTGAAGAATTTCATTACGCTTTTTCTCACCGCCGGAGAAGCCTTCATTCAAGTAACGGTGCATGAACTCAGGGTTCATTTCCAGTTGCTTCATTTTTGCTTCCATTTGACGAATGAACTTGATCAAAGAAATCTCATTGCCTTCACCGCGGCGTACGTTCATCGCACTACGCAAGAAGTCAGCATTCGTAACCCCTGTGATTTCGCTTGGGTACTGCATAGCCAAGAACAAGCCAGCGCGAGCTCTTTCGTCAACAGCCATTTCTAGAACATCTTCGCCATCTAAAGTGACAGAGCCCTCTGTTACTTCATATTTCGGGTGACCCATCAAAGCGGATGCCAATGTACTTTTACCAGTACCATTCGGCCCCATGATCGCGTGAATTTCGCCGCCTTTGATTTCTAGGCTAAGACCTTTCAAAATTTCCTTTCCTTCGACGTTCGCTTTTAGACCGTCTATTGTAAATGTTGATGAATTTGCCATTTTCTTTAAGCCTCCATAATGTTTGAGTGTACTAGATAAATGACAACCATATGTAAATGATTATCACTGATTCTCATTAGAATAATTCTATTATAACTTACTGTAACAAATCAAGAAAGGGCATTTGCGTGAAAAAAAAGAGCATTTTTTCAAAAAACACGTGAATTTTACGCCAAAGTACGTTTAATTTCAGCAACTTGCGCGGTAAATTCTTCCTCATTCAACACGGGAGTCATCGCTGAATCATCCGGTACCAATGCCCCTAGCTGTATCCATGATTTGCAGCCAATATAGGCCTGTTCGATCTCAATTTGAATCGGTTGATCGAGTGTATACACCCGTAGTATCATAATATGCAGCGGATTTTTACGTTTCCACTTTAATCGCTCTTCTGTGAAATTTTCTGTCCAAATGTGAAATGGAAACAACTGATTTAATTTTTCTTGATCGCTGACCTCGATATCTTCAACCATTCGGGCAAAGGAACTGATCGTCACTTGTGTATCTTCAGCGCTCCAATTAACCAACGTTTCATCGATTACCCCGCGATATTGCTCTTTCAGTAGTTCTTTTCTCTGGTGTTCATATGTTGGATAGAGAAAGAAATCATTCGATTCCACTTGGAAATCTCTTGTTTCTTCGATAATACCTCCCTTGCGCATAATAAAAATTTGCGAGCCTGCTTCTAATGCTTTGACCGCAGATGCCCATTCCTTTAAAGCCATCCCATTCCCCATGACGCCAACTCCTCGTTCTCCTCATTAATCTATCTATTATAAATAAACTTTCTATGCAAAACAAATGCAAATTGACGTATAGGATGCAAAATAAAAAGGAACGGCGCTAGCATTCGGCCATTCCTTCTACTTAATTCAGTGATTCCGCGTAATACGCCTGCTGCATTCGCGTAAACTGTTCTTGATTCACTTTCATTGGGTTCGGATCTTGGGTCATATCAGGTATATCTGCATGAAAAGCAATCCATAGGAAAACTGTACATATAGTTACGGCAAATACAACTTTCAGGATTTTCATCATCCCACACACATCCTTCGAAACCATCTTGTCTCTAGGATACCTTGGTTTCATTTTACGTATGTTTGAGTGAAATGAAGATTGTGTAAATTTCTCAATTACCCCAGAAACGATTGCAGCATCCAGCGATGCTTTTCCAAAGAAGTTTGAATCGCTAAAAGCATATCCGATGTGGTATCGTCACTTGCTTCCTCACAAACCCGCATACCTGCCTTCAGTTCTTGGGTAAGAATGGTAAAGTCTTCAATAATGGCTTCGACCATTTTCGTAGCTGTCTCTGTGCCAGAGGCTTCTTTTAATGAAGAAATCTCTAAATAGGCTTTCATCGTAGCGGCAGGTTGACCGCCAATGGCCAGTAATCGTTCAGCCAGCTCATCTACATGAAGTGCAGCCTCATTATAAAGCTCCTCGAATTTCACATGGAGAGTGAAAAATTGATTCCCTTTTACATACCAATGGAAATTATGCAGTTTAACGAATAGTAAATTCCAGTTTGCGATTTGCTTATTGAGAACAACTTGAATAGATTGCGTTGAAACTAATGTCGCGCTCGTCATCGAAATCCTCCTTCGTTTTTCCTTAATAATCGTCCTTGTACACGCTAATTTACGTTAATTTCGAAGATTTTATGTAAAATAAACGACATTTCTGAAAAGTGTATTTCATGCGGAATCAATTTGTCTTATACTAGGTAAAGACTATTAATACTCAGTAAATTAGTTGGAATTAATTCCAGTCACTTAAGAGCACCGCTTACGAAGTCAGTTTTCTGACGAAAACTTTTAGGAGGTTCATACATGTCCACATATCATCCGTTATCGGAAGAGCAAGCTATTGAATATGCACGCCATATTCCACAATTATTTCAAGCAGGTGCTGATCTCACTAGCCAAGAAATCGGGGATGGGAATTTAAACCTTGTATTTCGTATAACCGAAGCTGCAACAGGAAAAAGTATTATTTTGAAGCAAGCTCTTCCTTATGCCAAAGTTGTTGGGGAATCTTGGCCGCTTACGCTTGACCGCGCTCGTATTGAGAGTGAAGCTTTGTTGATTGAAGAAGCCTTAAATCCAGATCTTGTTCCGCATGTATATGCTTATGATGCTGAGCTTGCCCTAACGGTAATGGAAGATTTGAGCGATCATGTCATTATGCGCAGAGGGTTAATCGAGGGCAACCAATACCCGCTTTTCGCTGAGCATATTGGGCGTTTCCTTGCTAACACCCTATTCTTCACTTCGGACCTAGGCAAAAATCAACAAGAAAAGAAAATTCAGCTGGGACGATTCATCAATCCTGAGCTTTGCAAAATTACCGAGGATTTGATCTTCGACGATCCGTATCGTGATGCGGAAACGAACAATATTGAAGCACCTATCCGTGATGCAGCGGAGCTGCTTTGGACAGACAAAGAGCTTCACTTAGAAGTTGCGATTTTGCGCAACAAGTTCCTTACACAAGCGCAAGCCCTTCTTCATGGGGACTTGCATACGGGCAGTATTTTTATCAAACCAGCTTCCACTAAAGTGATTGACCCTGAATTTGCTTATTATGGACCAATGGGCTTCGATATTGGGGCTGTGTTAGCCAACCTGCTTCTCAACTTTGCTGCGCAAGAAGGTTGGAGCAAAGATGAAGTAAGCCGTTCCGCTTATCGCGCTTATTTAACGCAAACTATTAAGGATGTATGGACACATTTTGAACAAAATTTCCGTGCACTATGGAACGAACATGGGGTAGATCGTGTATTTACGGCTCCGGGATACCAAGATTATTTCATGTCCAACTTGCTTCGTGACACAGTAGGCTTCACAGGCGCCAAAATGGTGCGTCGCGTAGTCGGTCTGGCCCACGTCGCTGATATTGATAAAATTGAAGATGCTGCAGCGAGAGAACGTGCTCAGCGCATGGCTTTAACGATTGGTACAGCCAGCATTCGTGCGAACCGTCAGGTAGAAACAATTGATGACCTCATTGAAATCGCAACACGAGCAGCGGAAAGAGGTTTTGTACTATGACAACAACGAACAACGTAGATAATGGCAGCGTAGAGACAAACAACGTAAAAACAGACAACCAAGAGCAAGGTGCCCTGCAATCCTTGCGTTGGAATGGCCAGCAGCTAGATTTACTCGATCAACGGCTTCTTCCAGAAGAGATCGTGTATTTGCCGCTGGAGACACCGATTGAGGTGTGGGAAGCGATTCGGCACTTAAAAGTTCGCGGCGCACCTGCGATTGGGATCGCCGCCGCGTACGGGGTATACCTCGGCATCCGCGGCGTAGATGCTGCGGCCCCTGGGCTTCTGGCGGACGTCCAGAAGCAAGCGGATTACCTGGCAACGTCACGTCCGACAGCGGTGAATTTGTTCTGGGCGCTCGATCGCATGCGTGCGAGAGCAGGTGCTTTGGCAGCTGAGGGCGTGAGCCCAGATGCCTTCAAGGCTGCGCTTCTGGCAGAAGCGCAAGTCATTCAGGCGGAGGACGAAGACACCAACCGCCGTATCGGCGAACATGCGCTCACGCTGTTCGAGGACGGATTTGGCGTGCTGACGCACTGCAACGCCGGCGGTTTGGCAACTGCCAAGTACGGCACGGCGTTAGCGCCGTTCTACTTGGCAAAGGAACAAGGGCTGAACATCAAAGTGTTCGCCGATGAAACACGGCCCGTGCTGCAAGGCGCGCGGCTAACGGCTTTTGAACTGCAGCAGGCCGGCGTAGACGTCACGCTGATCTGTGATAACATGGCCGGCGCGGTCATGGCGAAAGGCTGGATTCAAGCGGTCATCGTCGGAACGGACCGCGTTGCTGCAAACGGCGATGTAGCCAACAAAATCGGCACGTACAGCGTAGCTGTGCTGGCTAAGGCGCACGGCATCCCGTTCTATGTGGCAAGTCCGCTGTCTACGATCGACTTGAATACGCCGACTGGCGGCGATATTCCGATCGAGGAGCGTCATGAGGACGAGATCACGCAAGGCTTTGGCAAACGCACAGCGCCAGCTGGTGTGAAAGTGTTCAATCCGGCGTTCGATGTGACGCCGAATGAGTATGTGACCGCGATTATCACGGAAAAAGGTATCGTTCAAGCTCCATACGGTGAGAATCTGCGCAAGCTATTCGAATAGATGGAAAACCTACAGTTAACTTTTTGATTTTCAACTGAAATTTGAAGTTTTCCGGTTATTTCCTTTCAAATAAGAAATAGGCTCAAATCACTAAAAAGAGCTGTCCGAAAGTAGAGAAATCTACTTTTGAACAGCTCTTTTTTGATTAAGTTGTGCTCGCGTGCTCAAGCAGCCTATTTTCACGGAATGTATTGGGGGTCGTTCCATGAGCTTTCTTGAAGACATAGTGCAAATAATTGCTGGATGTGAATCCGCTGCGCTCCGCTATCTTCTCTAGAGTAAGCGTGGTCTGCTGCAGCTCGCTGCACACGAATTTGAGACGTACTTGTTCCAAATACTCGCTAAATGACACATTCGCCTTCTCTTTGAAAATACGTTGGAGCTGTCTCGAACTAATTTGTACGCGTTCAGCTACTCCCTCCAACGTGAGGGGACGGCGGAAATTGTCTGCTATGAATTGAATAGCCATCTGATAGCGATAGCTTTTCATATCACGGGCCGGCAAATTAACACCTTGTTGATCCGGTCTATAGGCACTCACCGTCCTGAGCAGCATCTGGACGATGGATTGTTTAATAATCGTATACTGACCAAGCTGATTGTTCCGCCAAGCTTCATAAGCGACTAAGAAACATTTCATCGCTTCATGACGATCCACGGCTGGAAGATGTGGCAACTCGCTCAGTTGTCCGATACACGCTTCCGCTTCTGCGATCTCCCATTCCTCTCCCCAACCATGCGTGGTTAAGAAGGAATCCTCATTATCCCTCTGAGTTAGCTTTACAATATCCACATGCAAGCAAAGCTCACCCATCGCTTCATGCTCATCGGCTTCTTGCCTATGAATAACGCCAGGGGCTGTAACATAGAGCAATCCTTCATGGAGAGGGTGTGTAATCCCATCCAGAATGACTCTCCCTTTGCCAGAAGGGATATAATGAATCTCGTATTCGGAATGCTGATGATAATCGACGATTGTTCCTGCTGGGAAAGAAGTCAGGTGACAACGCAGTACCCGAAGCCCGTAAGCTCCCCAACGGAAGCTTAATTCCAAACGGTCTAAAGCCATCGGATTTTCTAGCATTGGTTCGAAATAAAAAGGTTGACTCATGCTGCTGTACACCTCTTCCTTTCCAGCTTTGAACATTAGTTGACTAGGGAATCTAATCGAACCTGCCCCTTGCTTGCAACGGACAAATTGGAAGCTTCCATCAGTTTCGTTAAGTCCACAGCTAGTGCAATATTTTCAGTCGCTTTCGTACCATTTTGGATATGTGCTACCCATTGATCAAACGCTGTTGGATTAGCCTCTGGTATTGGCTCATAAGCCACCCATTGATTCGCTGCCTCTTCTGATTTGTTCGTACGCAGCAGGACGCGTCCATCTTGCTCTGAATATAGTACGCTACCAGCTGTCCCATGTACTTCAATCACGAAAGGTGAATGCGCATTCACGAAGCCCGCTTCAACAATACCCACTGCTCCGTTCTCATACTGAAGCACTGAAACTGCATTATCCTCAACTTCTCTTCCTGTCACATACCCATACGTAGCGCTTACCGAAACAGGTAATCCTAAGAGTAGACGATTGAGATACATCGGATGACAGCCAAGATCAATGAGAGCTCCACCACCACATTGCTCGGCATTGTAGAAATGCTGCGGCAACCAACCATTTGGATTCGCAGTGGTAGAAATTCCGCCATTGTGAGAAAGACGTGTGCGTACAAGGGTGATCTGACCCAATAACTCTTTTGCTACAATTTCTTGGATTGCCAACGTAGACGGTGAATTCAAACGTGGTAAGGAAACGGTTAAAGTCACGCCTGCTTCCTCAACAGCTGCTAGAATTTCATTCACTTCACAGAGCGTTGGGGCAACAACCTTCTCAGTGAAAATATGTTTACCTGCCTTTGCGGCAGCGATGATCACATCTCGGTGCAAATTTGTTGGGGTATCCACAACAACCGCTTCGATTTCTGAATTTGCCAACAGCTCCTCAAGACTAGCGTAGAATGCTACTCCCCGTTTTTCGGCTTCTTGCTGGCCTCTTTCTGCAATCTCGTCCCAAATCGCGACAATTTCGGTATCTGGGTGTTCGTTTACCTGTTTAGCATAATCCCTTGCGTGTACGTGCCAGAAACTCAACATTGCTACTTTCATCCTATATGACCTCCAAATAAGTGACTTGGGTTCATTGTAACATGGGGTAGTAAGCGGTTAAATTTCGAATTAGCGACAAATCGAAGTGCAAAATTACGACATACTCGTTATTGCTATAGTAAAACCCTAAGATAAAATTCAGTCATAGTCAAGCTTTTTGATTGGTTAGTGAAATTCAACGGCAAACAAGTCTTCAAGCTTGATAATCCCTATAGGAAAAGAATACAATTAGACTGTACTCATATCCTCTGCAAGGAGTTGTTTCTTTATGTTATTTACGCCATACACAATCTCCAATATAACCCTGAAGAATCGCATCGTCATGTCCCCCATGTGTATGTATGCTTCCGACGATTCCGGTGAAATCAAAGACTGGCATCACGTTCATTATGCTACGCGGGCCGTTGGCCAAGTTGGGCTTATTATACTTGAAGCAACCGCAGTCACTGCGCAAGGGCGCATTTCAACGCGAGATTTAGGCATCTGGGAGGATGCTCACATCGATGGCTTGAAGCGTGTTGTCACTTCCATTCATAATCATGGTGCTCATGTGGGCATTCAGCTAGCCCACGCAGGCAGAAAAGCAGTTCTTGATACGCCGATCATAGCGCCATCTGCCATTCCTTTCTCAGATACGTTCAAAACACCTGAGGAAGCTACGCTTACGAACATTCAAGATACGATTAAGGCTTTCGCTGATGCAGCTGATCGTGCCAAGCAAGCTGGCTTCGATGTGATTGAAATCCATGCTGCGCACGGCTATCTCATCAATGAATTCTTATCTCCACTTTCTAATCATCGCCAAGATGCGTATGGCGGTGACCAAGAAGGACGTTTCCGCTTCTTGCGCGAAACGGTTCAAGCCATTCAAACACGATGGGATGGCCCGCTATTTGTCCGTATTTCTGCTGATGAGTATGTGGAAGGCGGTCTTACACCTCAGGATCACGTTTATTTCGCAACGAAGCTCAAAGAACTCGGCGTCCACCTTATCGATGTCAGCTCGGGCGGCAATGCGCCGATCATGCCAACAACTTTCCCAGGCTATCAGGTTCCATTCGCTGAAGAAATCCGCACTAAAGCTGAAATTTCTGTCGGAGCCGTAGGGCTTATTACTGAACCTCAGCAAGCGGAAGAGATTCTTCAGAACAACCGTGCCGATCTCATTTTACTAGGCAGAGTCCTGCTGCGTGATCCTTACTGGGCTAGAACAGCAGCTCGAGACTTACGTGTTGAGCTCACTCCACCGCAGCCTTATCAACGAGGCTGGTAAACAAAGCAACCCCACTCGGACGTGAAGTCCTAGTGGGGTTATTTTCATTTGCTGACTGGAACGGTATGGTAGTATTCTTCCATTGTCAAATTCTTCGATTGAATTTCTTTGGCAATATCAATTCCTACATATCTCAAATGCCACGGCTCATATTGATAGCCCGTAATAGCAGCCTTTCCTTGCGGATAGCGAATGATAAAGCCGTATTCCGCAGCATGCTTTGCTAACCAAACAGCCTCTTTCGTTCCGCCAAAGCAATCCTCTGCCGCGCATTTGCCATTGCTGCCCGACACATCAATCGCCAGCCCTGTTTCATGCTCACTTGTTCCAGGAACCGCGCTGTAGGTTTTGGCTTTTTCTTCGCCATCATTTTTCACATAGCTTTCAAAAACGGATTTCTGTGTCGCATAGGAGCGATACGCAGATACACCCGCTAAGGGGATGCCATCCTTTGTCGCTCCAGCGAACATCTTTTCAATGGCGGTAGCCGCAACTTGGCGCATTTTACGCTTATCATTCTTTTCAGCAAACGTAAATGGAATGTTCGGATAGACAAGATCCGTCGGCTCATAGCTGGATGGCAGTGCGTTTTGCTTATTTACAAGAACGGTAATACTTTCTGGTTTAGCGATCACCTGAATCGCACCATTCTTATTTGGAGTGCTGCTTGCCGCAGGAGAAGCCGTTGGACTAGCTGAAGGTTTCGATGTAACCGCAGAGGTTGGCGTGGCAGGTGTGAGAGTACCTCCTCCGCTAACACTTGGAGCATCAGATGCAGCTGCTGTCGCCGTTGGCGCAGATGTAGGCGAGCTGCTAGGCGTCACGTCACTTTTATTACCGCAACCAGCCACGATGGATAACGCCATTAATATGGCGATGGATACTTTCATTTTGACTTTCATTTCTTGTCATCATACCTCCTAGAAGATGTTAAAGCTGTTCAATGAAATAGACTGCGATACAAATGAAAAAGTTTCACAATCAAAGAAAAAGGCTGCATTTAGGTTGAGCTCCTAAATCGCAGCCTTCTCATATTTTATGCGGAACGGGTTATCGTTTCAAGTTTACTTTTGACTAGCAACGATTGCTTGCTCCAAATCATAAATAATATCTTCAATCGCTTCTGTTCCAACGGATAAACGTATAAGTCCTGGAGACACTCCCGCTGAAGCTTGTTCCGCCTCATTTAATTGCGAATGTGTTGTGCTTGCAGGGTGAATAATTAATGATTTGGAATCTCCCACATTCGCCAAATGAGAGAATAGCTCGACTGCGTGAATCAGCTTCTTACCAGCTTCAATGCCACCTTTAATGCCAAAACTTAATATCGCGCCTTGCCCTTTCGGTAAGTATTTCTGAGCTAGTGAATAGGATGGGTGGCTTTCTAGACCAGCATAACTTACCCACTCCACAGACTCATGGGATTCAAGATATTTGGCAACCTGTAAGGCGTTGGAGCTGTGACGCTCTAGACGCAGATGCAACGTTTCTAAGCCTTGTAGTAAAAGGAATGAGCTGTTAGGTGAAAGAGACGCTCCCAAATCTCGTAATAATTGCACGCGTGCTTTGATAATATAGGCAATAGGACCGACCGCTTCTGTATAGACAACACCATTATAGCTAGGATCCGGCTTTGTCAACCCTGGGAATTTGCCGCTAGCTGCCCAATCGAACTTCCCGCCATCAACGATAACACCACCGATGGTCGTACCATGACCGCCAATAAACTTGGTTGCAGAGTGAACAACAATATCAGCTCCATGCTCGATAGGTCTAAGCAAATAAGGACTCGGGAATGTATTATCTACGATTAGCGGGATACCATGCTCATGAGCAATCGCCGCGACAGCTTCAATGTCCAGGATATCGCCTTTGGGATTTCCAATGGATTCGGCATAAATCGCTTTCGTCTTATCGGTAATGGCACTACGGAAATTTTCTGGATTACTAGAATCTACGAATTTCACCGTAATCCCTAATTTAGGCAATGTATTAGCAAAAAGGTTATAAGTCCCGCCGTACAAAGCTGAAGCTGAAACGATTTCATCACCAACCTCAGCGATATTCAGAATTGAGAACGTGATCGCCGCTTGACCGGATGCGACCGCAAGCGCTGCGGGTGCACCTTCCAAGGCTGCAATACGTTGTTCAAATACATCTGTCGTTGGATTCATAATGCGCGTATAAATGTTACCAAATTCCTTGAGTGCAAATAAATTGGCTGCATGGTCCGTGTCGTTGAACACATAAGACGTCGTTTGGTAGATCGGGACAGCTCGTGAATTGGTCGTAGGATCAACCTTTTGACCTGCATGAATCGCTAATGTTTCCGGTAAGTGCTTACGTTCAGAATTTGACATGAGCTTGCCTCCTAGAATAATAGATGTATTTATAAAACGGCAAATAGTTAAATTTGATAATTCCAACTGGAATAGTATGTTATAATTATAATGGGAAATTATACCTTTTGTCAATATATCACACGAGCTATGCATTTGGGTGTAAAACCTGGTAATTTCGAGGTTAAAACATAGAAAAATAGCCTGGTTTGTGAATTAACCAGGCTTAGAAATCGTATATACGTTAAGATTAGCGTATTCCGCTATGAGAGGAGCCATCTGGCGAAAGCCGATCTTTCCGCCGCACAGGGGCTTCCCGAAAGCTTTTCCGTCATCGATCCAATGAAAAATGGTCAGATCATTAATAACGAATAAGATTTCACACCCCCATTTAAACAATTTCATTTGGTATGGACCTTTGACATCAGCAATAGACGGGATCGGATCCCCACCCTGCGAAACCAAATGAAAGCCATAGCTTTTGCGCAGATTGCACGTATGAAAACTCCGCTCCTCTTCTTCCTTGCGTCTGAAGTACGAAACATGGAAAGCATCGATATCTCCATGGTGATATTGATCATACGTACCCGTTCTTACAGAAAGCCGGCTGTCAAACAAATCTTCACCGCCTATTCCTTGTGCGGCAAAAAACAATATGCAAAGACCTGGCTCACGAATCGGCCAAAAATCCCACGTGATCGCGATGTTATCCGGAAATTCATGCGAACACCAATACACGAAATTCGATTTTTGCCCAAGCCTGGGGTCCAGCTTGTTTTCCATTCGCATTCGATTCAGCGGAAAACTGACAACGGCTTCTCCTTCCATTTTGAAATCCCGTACATCCTGTTCTTCCGCCAAAGGATTATGATAAATAAGCTTCTCTAGTGAGAAGATTTCGTTCCAATTCATGTTCTACTTGCCCCCTCCCAATAAGCGGATCATCTTACTCCAATCCCCATCCAGTTGTTTCCAAAACCACGAACGCTGATGTTCGGGAAGCAACGACGGCGGAACTCTGGAGTCCCAAGGCATTCTCGAGAACGGCCTTGGATTCAATTTGGCTTCTTGAGGCTGAAATGGAATCACCTTCAGCTTACACCCTGTTTCATCGAGTGCGATTTCAGGATTTCCATAGTTGATAACCCAACGAACAGCTTCCTCTTGATGCTCCTTTTTTACTTGCTGAAAGTCGGGATCATCCGCCAAATCAACAAGCTCATGCGGATCGCTCAGGAGATGATACAATTCCTCGTAACCGCCGTTCTGATAAAAGAGATATTTCCATTCTTTGCTGCGGACATGGAGCATATAGTTGGGTGCCACATAGAATTCGGAACAGACTACGTTTCGGGGAACCGAAGAAGGTTCCGTGAGCAGTTCCAATAGATCTAAACCAGACCTTCCGTCGTACTTGCGCTTTTCACTTGCCCGATTGACGAGAGTAGGAAAAATATCAAGCAGGGTAGTCAATTCTTCACAGCGGGTCCCCGGATGAATAACACCAGGCCACCATGCTAGCATCGGGATGTGCAGACTGCCCTCGTGCCCTAAGTTTTTAAACCATAATCGGTGGTCGCCGAGCAGTTCTCCGTGATCGGATGTGAAAATAACGAGCGTATTGCCAGCCAGCCCCTCTTCCTCCAACGTTTGCATAATCCGACCTATTTGTTCATCAATAAACGTAATATTGGCATAATAATAAGCCCTGTTTGTGAGATTAGCTTGTTCCGAATATAGATCAGCTTCCATCGCTTGACGATGTGACCCCAAATACGGATTTTTCGATGTTCCATCCTTTTCGGACACCCAAGGCCTAGGCATTTCTTCCGGCGCATACAAATCCGTCAAGTGCGAAGGACAATCGAAAGGAGCATGAGGTTTGACGAACGATGTCCATAAGAAAAAGGGCTTGGTAGAAGGCCTTTCCATTTTAAGCCATTCTACGGTTCGATCCCCGCACCATTGTGTAATATGAAGCTCTTTGGGCAGGCCGTTCACGAGCGGCTTAAGTTCGTTATAACCGATCTCGGGAGGTTTCTCCCACCCCCAGGCATCATGCTCCATCAGGTAGCGGTCATAATCATCAAACCGAATATCCTCTACGCTTACAGCCGTACGTACGCCTCTCATTTCTTCCGATAAAATAAGATGATCCATCCCATATGTTTGCTCATCCGGTGTAAAATGCATCTTCCCGATCGCTTGATTGTGATACCCGGCTTTGGACAAATAAGCTGCAATCGATTCATCGGCGGCAATAGCAGAGGCTGATTCGTTATTGAACACATTCGTCTTTCCGGCTGCAAACCCCGTCATCGTACAGGCTCTGGCAGGAGCACAGAGAGGATACGGGGTAATCGCGTTTTCGAATACGGCCCCTTCCTGCGCCAACCGATCCAAATGCGGTGTTTGAATCGTTTCATTTCCGTATGCCCCTAACGTATCCCAACGCTGCTGATCCGTAAAGATGAGAAGTAGATTTGGTTTGGTCTTCATGTAACTGGCATCTCGGGTAAAGATTCGAATTCCGGCATGTCGACCATGTACAAGTTACCGTATCCCGACATATCACTCGTAAACAGCACCTGCTTGCCGTCCGGGCTTAGTCTCGGATGAACGTGAAGATTTTGCGAATGGAAACTTCCCCGGTGCTTACATAAGATACGCGGACCTTTAAATCCGGCCCCAACATTGCGCCATACCTGAATCGTATCTTGATATTGCTGCCCATGATAAGCGCTCGTTTGCTGACCGTCACCGATAACAAGAGAGAGATCATTGGAATGAACATGCATATTTTGAAAAGGAAACTCGTACTGTTCGACATGACTATTATCAAACAGGACAGCCCCGATAATTTTCCCGGTATGATCCTCAAGAGAGTTGGTAAAACCGTGGTAACCGATATGAATACCATCTGACAGCCAATATTCGTGGCCGACATATTCATTGAGCTTCTTGTCCTTTACCTTCCAATTTTGCCCGGTTACGATATCCAGCACCCAGATTCGATGATCAATCTGTTCCCAAGGTCCTTCATGGCAAAATGTTAATAGATGAGCTTGCGTTGGAGACGTATTGACGTGGCCGATCCACAGCTGGTCTTCATGAAGCTTTTTCACTTTCCCATCAATAGGGGAAACCGCCATAATCATACTGTGTGGCTTCGCACGAAAATACGCCTCAAAACCCAAGTAACCATTCTTGGTATCCATCGCGATACTTTGCGTTAAATCCTTGTTCAGGCCAAAGCATAACCACTCCCCGTCCGCAGTGCAGCTCAAGCTGCCGAATTTATAGTCCTGAGGAATCGTATAGAGAATCCGTTCTGCCATTGTGTCTAGGTTGATTGCCATGATGGCATTGTCATAGTAGAAATAAGCCTCATGCCCATCAGGATGAAGAAAGGTCCCTTGAATCCGAGATTCACGGCCACGTTCCAAATCCGTTAATTGGGTAATTACGCCATCGTGCAGATCCATGCTGTACAGATTGGTAACATTCTCACGATCTGATCCAAAAATCAACTTCCCATTCCCATAGAAGCCGTTATTCGTGAAATAGATATGGTGACTATGCGAGCAGTGATTTGTTAGCTGAGTTACGGTTACACCCGTTATCAAATCTGTAAAACTGCGCCGTTCCGAAGGCCAAATCGTTCCTTTACCGCCTCTGGTTCTTGCCATTGTCATCGCAATCGCTCCCTTAGTTGTAACGTTATAAATTCCACCTTGGAACCCTTGAGAGAAAAAGTCCAGTCCTATTAAGCGACTGAACCTTTTCCTAAAAAGTAGTTCTACTTACTTAACTATTTAGCCTTGCTTGCAGCGTAGGCTTCGCTTATTTCTTTGGTATAGTCATCGCCACCGCTCTTTTTCCACAAATCCATGTCGGCTTTAAAGCCAGCTTCATCGGTTTTACCTACAATAAATTTAATTCGTGCGTCTTCCACCATTTGATCCAACTGCGCGCCTTTTTGCGTATAGGTTGCTGTTGTAAATGGTTCTCCAGGATTTGTCACAATGATTTTCTCATTTGCCTTTTGCACTTCGACCGACTTCGTGCGAAGAGGTGAAGACGGTTTGAACATGTCAGGTATAATGTACGGAATCGAAGATAAGATCTGGTTCATATTCTTGTTATTAATATCAGGAGCCATTGGGTCAGTCGGAACGATTAGAATAACCTGTTTACCGTCTTCCACTTTATAATGAACACCTTCAATACCAAAGTTGAGTAACGCTTGCATTTCTTTATCGTTGGTCTTATCCAAGAAAGTAAGCACTTTCTTCAGATCGGCTTCTGTTTTAACGCTAGATTTCGAAATGAGGAACATGCCGTTGTGTCCAGCTGTCGGTTGGTTATGAAGGCCGGTAGGGCCGCTTACAGCACCAATTACATCTATACTGCCCTTCGGATTGACTTGTTTCATTTTCTCTTCAATTTGATAGGAACGTTCTGTAACGTCAACCGCCACTCCCGCTTGTCCGTTAATAATCGGATCATTCCATTTCGCCGAATCATATACGGCAAAATCTTGATTGATTAACTTCTCGTCATACAGTTTTTTGAAAAATTTGAGTGCCTCCATATATTCTGGCGTCAAATGGGCGGGTATCAGCTTACCGTCTTTCTCAGCCCACTTATTCGGAGCCCCGAACCAAGTTTGCATAATATCAAAGGGTCCCGCATATTTGGTTATGACCATGCCATACGTATCGTCTTTGCCGTTTTTATCGGGATCATTTTTGGTGAATGCCTTTAACATATTGTAAAACTCATCAATGGTTTTCGGTTCCTGCATGCCTAAATTATCAAGCCAGTCCTTACGGTAGCTGATCCCCATCCGTCCGATCGGGCGGGATACATAGAGACCATAGTATTTACCGTTTACCGACGTATTGTTAAGAACAGTTGGGTTCGCTTGTTTAAGATTCGGATAATCTTTGAGATAAGGACCTATTTCCCAGAATGCGCCTCCTTTGATCGCATTGGCAACAGCAGGCAATTTCGCATTATTTACAAATAGAAGAGAAGGTATGGAACCGGAAGCAAGTGTTATGTTCAGTTTATCGTTATAGCTTGCATCAGGAACAAATTGAAAATCCAGCTTCGTGTTTGTATATTCTTCTACTTTTTTCCATACTTTACTTTCCGGTGTAGCCGTATCATTGTAGTAGCTCTTCAACATAATACTGATTGGCAATGGCTTTTCTATTGCTGCAGTCGTCGCTCCTGCGGTCGCCTTAGCTGTTTCTGTCGCTTTAGACCCGTCAGTACCCGAACTACACCCCGCAATAACTGTAACTGCTAGTATCACGCTAGTTGTGGCAAACAATGGTTTTTTCTTTTTGTCCCAATTCATATTTTTTTCCTCCCTTTGTCAAATCAAAAATGGTTTTGTTTATGATGAAGCAAGCACCTGTCATCAATACCTTACCGCTCTTGAGCCGATGCTGCGACAATCCGAAAATAATCCCGTCATGAAGAAAGCGCTTAACCTTTTACAGCACCAATTAAAACCCCTTTTGCAAAATACTTTTGAATAAACGGGTAAACCATCAAAATCGGTAATGTACCTACGACGATGATTGCCATTTTAATCGATTGATCAGGTGGTTTAACGTAAGTAGGATCGTAAGTTCCCATTTCAAGCGAGCCCGTTGCCATAAGTACAATTTGCCGCAATAGCACCTGCATCGGCCACTTCTTGGCGTCTGATAGATAGATCAGCGCATTAAAGAAATCGTTCCAGTGTGCAACAGCGTAGAAAAGAGCGAATGTTGCGATAACTGGTTTAGAAAGTGGTAGAACAATTCGCCAAAGCACACCAATATCGTTACACCCATCAATTCGGGCTGATTCAATCAGTTCGTTAGGAATTTCTTGGAAAAATGATTTCACGACAATCAAATTAAAGGCGTTGATCGCGACAGGCAGCATGACCGCCCAGTAGGAGTTCAGTAGTCCTAAGCCTTTAACAACCAGGTAAGTAGGAATAATCCCACCGCTAAACACCATCGTGAAGATGATCATATTCAACACGACATTTCGGCCAATCATATGACGTCGCGATAATGCATAGGCCATCGTAAAGGTAAAGAATAGATTTACAAAAGTGCCCCCTATGGTTATTAATACGGATACTAACAAACTTCGCGGTAACGTATTATCTTTAAAAACAAATTTATAGGCATCAAATGTGATGTCTTTGGGAATGAGGAAAAAGGATCTGCTTCCTATCTCGAGATCGCTTGCGAACGATCCCGCCACGATATACATAACCGGAAGGATCATGGCAAGGGCAACGATAGCAAGAAACAAATAATTAGCGGTATCAAACAATTTTTCGCCTAAAGACGAATGACGTGTGTTCATCGTGCTCTCCTCCTAAGAGTTTTGCGATAGCAAAACTGACTTCGTAAGCATGTGCAAGGATCAGAATATGCCGGAATGCCCAGCTCTTTTGGCTAAATAATTCGTTGCAAAAACGAGTATAACGCCGATGATGGCTTTAAACAGCCCTACTGCCGCGCTGTAGCTGAAAGCACCCTGAATGATCCCCGCTGTGTAAACATACGTGTCAAATACTTCCGCAACCGGCCTGTTTAACGGATTAATCATTAATAATACTTGTTCAAATCCACGGTCCATAAAGTGACCCATTCGCAAAATCAACACGACAATGATCGTTCCCTGAATAGCTGGCAGCGTAATGTGCCAAAGCTGGCGAAATCGGTTTGCTCCATCGACGATGGCCGCTTCATATTGCTCTTGATCTACCCCAGCAAGCGCTGCGAGGAAAATGATCGTTCCCCAACCCATCTCTTTCCAAATACTCTGTGTGATGATCATGGGACGAAACCAGTTTTCACTTGTTAGAAAGTCGATTTTATGCCCGAATAGCCTAAGCATCCATTCATTGATGACTCCACCTTCTGTCGTCAAAAGAAGATAGGAAATACTTGCAACGATAACCATCGAAATAAAATGCGGGATATAAATTAGCGATTGAATAAAACGTTTGTAGAAAGATTTGCGGACTTCGTTTAATAAGATAGCCAGTATGATTGGCGCCGGGAAGAAAAACACCATATCGTATAAACCAAGCAAAAGCGTATTTCGTATCAATTTGAAGAATACAGGATCTTGAAAAAATTGCTTGAAATTATCTAGTCCGACCCACTCGCTATTAAAAAAACCGACGTAAGGCTGATAATTTTTGAAGGCAAGCAGAACCCCCCACATCGGAACATATTTAAAAATAATAAAGTAGGCTAATCCCGGAAGCAGTAGAAGCAGCAAATATTTATCTCTTATTCCTTTGGCTATTAGCGTGTTACGCTTGGAAGTTCTTGCTGCTGGGACAGGTACTATGTGCTTATCAGCATCTGATGCTTTGATCATGTTCTCACTCCTTCGCAATTAAAATGTTAACTTGTGGCTTTGTAACACCCACACTATAAGATTCATAAATTTCTGACAATAACACTTTTTTAAAATCACTTTCTTCAAAATAGTATGAATCAAGAAAAAAAGTATTAGCAACAAAATAAGGCCTGAACAATACTTTTACTCGGTATGTGAAATGTCCTTTACCCATTTGTACGTAAGAAGCGAAGATAGGAATACCAGTGCCAGGCCCTGTCCCCAGCCTTGTATTCGTTGATGGGCAACCCCTATATAGCCGTCGGCATCTTTCATCACAGCCGTTCCTGCTGATACGTCCAGTACTGTACCGTTATTAGAAATTTTCGATAATATGGCAGGCACGGCCTTCTGAATATATTTATTGTACATAGGGGCTCCGATGGCTTCGTTATATCGAATCAATCCGGCGGCAAGACCTGCAGAACCTGATGTTTCCTCATAGGCGGTCGGATCGTTCAATACGGTATGCCAGAGCCCATGATCGGATTGAAGACGAACGATGCTGCTAAGTTGATCACGCAGCGAATCGTAAATTTTCATATAAGACGGATGTGTGACTTCTACAAGATGAAGAGCTTCCGACATCGTGTAAGCCGCCCATGCATTGCCGCGCGCCCAATAGACCGCGGACATGTTGTTCTGGGCGATATGATCCCAACCGTGAACATACAGATTCGTATCACGATCCTGCAAGAAGCGCTCGTGTGCATGATACTGCAGTAAGCCATCCTCCAGCCAATCGTTTCTACGAAGCAAAATGCCGATGCGGATCAGAAAATATCCGGCCATAAACATCGTATCGACCCAAGCCTGCTGCGGGAAATCGTAGTTTTGCGATACGGTATGCTGAAACACGCCATCCTCGAATCGCACTGCATCGGTTCGCAAGAATTCCGCCATTTGGACGGCTACATCCAGATACCGATCCGCTTTGGTTTGTTCGTACAGCATAAGCAATGTATGACCGATAGAGACCGCATTGACGGTTAATATAGGAATACCATCCTCCAACTGCTCATCGATCCACACTTGCAATTGATCCAAATACTTAGATTCACCTGTTGCCAGATAAGCTTGGCCTACTCCGTAGAAAGCGACTCCAGCAGGCCAATCCCATGTCATATCCATCTGAAACGTTCTGGTTACGAGCCGGTCAATAGCTTGTTTAATATCCGTTTCATTGATCATTACGTATTTCAAAAAACTTCCTCCCCGAACATTGAAAGTTGAATGCTAAGACTGTAAAGCGCTTACTGGTTGAGCATATTCAAAAAATCAGCAATTAGCTCCATCGGAAGCTCGTTCCCGATCAACTCAAGGCACATGATGGCATTCAATGACCATTGCGATGTTACATTTGTCGTGATGCTCGGCAGCTCTTGCATCGGCCTTACATACGCGAGCTCTGGCACTTGATAGGTTCGCGATGCGTCATCACTGTCTCCCGGCAGTCGATTCTCCAGCAAAATGCGCCATGTCTTCACAGCTAACCCCGCATTATTCCGTCGGTTGGCTGCGTAGGCCGCCATCGTTGACGCAAACATCGGCCAGCTGAATTGTTTCTGATGAATGACCCCATTCGTACGTGCTAACTTTTCCTCGGGTTCTAAGTAATAGAAGTTACCAAATTCTACAAGCATGTCATCCCATTCAGGATCAGAGATCAGCTGAGAAAGCTCTATCCACACCTGTGGTGCGCCGAAGGATATGACCATATGATAACCGTAGTTTCCATCGCTGATATGGGTAAGAATCCCGGTGTTCGGATCGTATCCGAACGTAGTACCTGATAAGAGCCGGAATGGTGCAGCCTTCAAGTTCTTAATCCCTTGCAGGATCTTATCTCGGTAGTTCGAATTCTCAAACCGTTCCCATTGCGACATCCAATTCGAGCTGAAAGCCGCCCAGTCCGGTCCGCTCCTTACGTGGGTTGGATGCTCATCCTTCGGGAAATAGGCTCGCATCGGATCGATTCCGACGGTAGCGAAATCAGCATCGGCCACTTCCGCCATAATATCTCCAATTCGTTCATCTGCAGTCAAGAAATAATAGTAACGGTGCAAACCCGCCATTGCGATGCGGGCTTCCTTGCATCCGCAACCCCAGTGAACCACGTTATGACGAGACCCGAGCCCTGCATATTCTCCCAAATGATAGACATCCACTTCACTCGTATGACGCGTCATGGCTTCCGCCATGCGGAACAAATCTGCTCGTCCTGACCGCAAGAAAGAGAGCCACAGCCAGATGTTCGGTACAAGCTCGGTGTTCTGCCAGGCAAAACCGCCTATGTCGTATCTCCATTCGTGCCTTACTTCATCGTACGTATGCATGAAATCACCATAATTCCAGAAACCGTACCAACGCCGCCCCTCAACCTCTTGCTTGTAGAAGTTCAAACAGGCATCGAGTTGATCCTCGATCCAAACTTTGGCAGGCGTGCTGCGGTCAGGCAGGCTCCAGATGCCGAAAACGTTCGTATCATGATAACGTGTAGGTTCACATACGAGCTGCGGCGGGGCTTGAACATTCCCGGTCATGTTAGCAAGATCGGCAGCAGCGGGTGTCTCATCGCAGCACCACAGCATAAGCTCGCTCGTATTTCCGATCCCATAAGGTGTACTGCGCAGCTCCTCCGCTCCTTCATAGGCGCTTTCCACATACGTTTTCGTATCGTAATGACGCATATCCATAGCTGCCGCATCGGGCGACCAGAACCAGAGTGTTAGCTTGGCCTCATCCGTCGTCATACCGGTTACTTCCAAAGACGAAGGATGCTTCTGCCAAAAATTGCGTAAACCTACTGCAAGTCCGCCGTGAGTGTCTCCGGCATATACGAGCCCTCTCGCACGGTTGCCGCTGACGGCCTTCACCCAGCTGCATTCTTCATTCGTTTGTTTGACGACAGAATAGGAGTCTGCCGAAAGCTGCGTTAACTTATAGCTGTCCCATGCAGCGGAATCATCCAGCAGTGCCATGAATTTCTCATCCTTCTCCGGATCGAATACAATGGCTTCTCCAGCTTGCTGTCGCCTGAACATTTCCGTGTAGACACCCTTTGTTCGCCATGTCGACAGATGCCGGGGGGATTCACTGAAAAAGCCGGTATCGCCCGCAAATCGCACGTACCTGTTATAAAGAGGAGCTGTTAGCGGTATACCCAAAGAAATGCCAAGCCCTTTCACGAAGTCCTCCTGCGGATCTCCGTTAAACAATGACGTGTGGACAATCCGAATCGATGCTTGGTTGGCATAGAAATATAGACGCAACCGGAACGGGAGCCAAGAATGATCGCCTTCCTTGGCAATATGCTCGCCTTCCACGAGCAGTACGACCCGTGAGGGTCCTTCCTGTTCAATCATTACAGATTTGACATCGCCATAATACGATTCTTCCTGGTAAAGACGACCACGCGATGTTGTCCGTCGCTCTTCACGAATACAGACGAGTATTCCTTCCGAGCCAAGCCGTTTCTCCCCGTGATAGAGAGCCCGGATTAGAGACTTTCCTTGCTTACCAACGATACACCGGATGACACCCGTGTTGACGATCACTTCATCAGCCGATTGTGTAACCTTCAAGAGAGATCTCGCTTGGATCGCTGGTGACTGTTCATCGGTGGATATAAGAGAATAGCCTTCACTTTCAGGCTTATCAAACGACGCGGCATGCGCTGTCCATTTCACACTGCCGTCAGGCCAATAGGCGGTTGGCCAGCTCTGAAGCTCCTGAGCGTCTCCGGATGGACCAATCAGGTTGAAAGCGCCGGCTTGCGACCGATTCAATTCACCTTTGTGCCAAGGTACTCCCCATGTAACACCGCAAGAGCATGGCGGTGCTTCTTCCAACCAACGCACACGGTGATGCTTTTTCAGTCCCATGTCATCTTAACCCCTCTCCAATTTCATTTCGTATCTCGGTTCAAGATTAATATCTGCGGGAATTTCCAACAACAACACTTTTTAATTCCATATATGACGGGAGCTTTCACTTTTTTTCGAGAATAAGACTTTTTTTCAACGGTGAAAAAACAAGAACCGCCATTGTAGGCGGTTCTTGACCATCATGCTATTAATTTCGATTTAAATCCCGATATTGGCTTGGTGTAATACTTTCTTGTTTCTTAAAGATCCGATTAAAATAACTCGGCTGATAGCCAACCTTCTCGGCAATGTCGTTGATTTTCAAATCCGTGTCACGCAAGAGATCCTTCGCTTTTTCAATACGCAGTTCGGTTAAATAGTCGATGAAATTTTTACCACTGACCTGTTTGAACGCTTTGCTTAACGCAACTGTATTCGTACCTGCCTGATCGGCGCAGCTGTCCAGAGATATTTCCTTCATATAATTGTTCTGCAAATAAATCATTGCAGTTTCTACGGTCTTTTTCACTTGCGAGTCGGATCGCGATTCCAATTCTATCATGCAGGGACTTACTACTTTGTCGTGAAACCAGGTGATCATTTTTTGTTGATCTCCGATTTGCATGAGTTGTTCGTACAAATTGGCCGATTTGAACATACGGTTTAGATCCAGACCCGCAAGTCGAATCGCATGCAAGATACTGCCAAGCAGTTGGAGTGCTCCCTGGTGAATGTCAATCACTTTAGCACCGCGTTCAATCAGCTCTTCCAAGAAAGTCTGAATGAGCTGTTTCGCCTCATCTTTCTGGGCTGTACGAAGCGCTTGAATGATCTCTCTTTCGAGTGCGAAAGGATAATGAATCTCCTGGTTCTCTTTATCATACTCCTCCAGAGACTCCAGATCGATAATCTGGTTCCGGCTCTCGAAGCGGCGTCTGCTAGACACCTGCATCGCTTCTTCAAATCGGGAGGGCACATGAACGATAGATACAGCGAGACTGCCGATCGTAACCGAGACGTACACGTTAAGCACATGATGAATAGCCTGGGTCAGTTCTTGACTAAAGGTTCTGAATGCTTCCTTCTGTTCGTTTTCAGTTTCGTCCGGAACGATGAGGAGGAGACCCACAGACAAATCGTGGAAATTCATCACTTCCGCTTGCTCGAAACGACTTGATGCGAGCTCCTTCGTAATATTCGCAGCAACGAAAGTGACGAGACCTTCATCGCCAGACGAGAAGCGTCCTTCCAAGTTTTCAAATCCGCTCAAATGGATGTACAGCACGGCGTAATGCCGATTATCCACCGTCCAGCCGAAATTGCGCATCCTCTCAAGAAGAGCCTGCTCGGAGTATGAATAGAGATACCCTTGGACAAGTTGAAGCAGGAAGCCCTCCTTGAGATGAGGAAGTTGCTGTTCCAGCTTATTCTGAAGCGTCATGCTCTCTCTAGTCAGGTGCAGCCATTCTTTCTCAATTATTTTAAAATCATCATGATGTTCGTTCCCTAACGCCGCTAAAGTTCTATTTCCCGTCAGCATCCTAACTAATTGGGCGATAGGCGAATAGATCCGTCGTGAAGCCAGCCAAGATAAAACGGATGCGAGCAGCAGCATCGCGATGCTTAACGTCAAAACCAGTTGAGAAATAAAAACGACCGGCTTTGTAATCGCGCTGATGGGAGATGCAGTAACGTACTTCCAATCGGTACCAATGCGTGACATCGTCCCAAAGGATACAGTGTAGGTCGTTTGATTCCAATCAAACAGGAATGAGCCTGATTTAGTCTTGCTGGCAAGAACCTCTCTCTTAATGGCTTCTTCCAGCTGTGACGCTGACTCTTGCCCTGAGCTAGATAGCAGCTGCCCGCCATTCTCGTCCAACAGGAACGTCCCCCCGTCGTCATAAGGGGCCAACGTTTGCAGTAGTTTGACAACCCTCTTCGTTTCGATCGTGACCGCAATGATGCCGAAAGGCTTCTCATCGGTTTCAGGTATTTTGATCATTAAAGATAATGAGTTATCATTTGGAGAATCCGATTCGGACGTAATCTGTGACCAGAACACGTTCTTATCATGCGCGAGCAATTGCCTGTATCCGTCGATCTGCGCAGCATCCGTTAATGCCTCGTATTGCGGATGAAACCGCACGGGGGCTGACCCTTCCAAGAACAACTCTGCCTCAATAGCCAGTGGATTGGCACCTTTCATATTGGCTAAAGTCTGTGTAATGTTGCGAGCAATCTCAAAATCGCGCGATAGACTTAAACTCGCTAATGAGTAACTGAAATTTGGATCGAATGCCCAATGCATTACTGACGTTTCCAAGTAAGAGAACTGCTCGTCGATATTGGCTGCTCTCAGTTGAATCTGTTTATTGTGCATCTGAAGGAGCTCGTTTTCCAGGCGTCCTCCTGCCAGCCAATTCATTAAACCTCCGAAGATAAGTCCTGGAATACTGGAAATGAGTAGAATAATAATCCAATTATTTCGAAACCGCTTACTTTTAAACACCAACTCACATCCCCCTGATGTTATTGTTTAAAGCGCGTAGCATCGGTACAGTAACCCATAAAGCTTGCTTCTGAAGCCTTCCAACCAAGGGGCTATTCCACGCAATGAAATCCACCTTTCATCATGATAACGTTCTTTGCTTAGATATGTCCATCAACTAGATCACCTGCAACATCCACAACTCTATTCTTAAACTTCATTTTCACATAACACGACAGATGCCCTCTTATTAAAAAGGGTGATATGCAAGGAAAGCCCGCCATCGAATCCAACTTCGATGACGGGCTTTTTCCTAATCATTTATCCGGCGGGAGAAGTACGATGCGTCCATCTTCCATCTCCACACGAACCTTATTGCTACCGGAAGCGCCGATGGATTCCAGGTAGTTCGCCGGAATTTGCAGCCTGCCTGCCTTGTCAACGACAGCGTACTCCACGTGAGAATCCTCTTCCGAAGCAATAATCCCCTGCTCAAGCTCTAACAATTCTTCTTGATAGGATTTGCGCCGCAGTATTTCCGAGGAGGTTTTGCCGTCACGAATAGCCACCACGCGGTCTACCTTCTTAGCCAAGAGCGGATCATGCGTGACGATGACTACCGTTAACCCGAAGCTGCGATTCAGCTCACGAAACAGATCAAGAATTTGATTCGCCATCTTCGTATCGACAGAGCCTGTCGGTTCATCCGCCAGCAAGAGTCTAGGCTGATTAGCGAGTGCAATCGCAATCGCTACACGCTGCTGCTCCCCACCTGAGAGCTCATTGAGCTTATTATTTCTCCGATGACTCAAGCCTACAGCTTCCAGTAAATCTAAAGCACGATGGCGTCTACGCCTTCCCTGCAGCAGAATGGGCAATTCCACATTTTCCAAAGCCGTCAAATAGGGAATCAGGTTTCGGGCATTATTTTGCCAGACGAAGCCCACGGTTTCCCTTTTATATTTGACCAAATCCGACTCCTTAAATTTCAACAAATCCTTCCCATCGACACTCAAATTCCCCGCCGAAGGGCGATCCAGACCTCCCAGCATATTGAGCAGCGTCGACTTCCCGCTCCCGCTATTGCCGATAATCGCCATCAGCTCTCCCTCTTGAATGTGGAGATCCAGACCTTGTAAGGCAACAACCTCAATGTCGGCGGTTTTATAAATTTTAACTAAATTCTCGCAGTGAATCATGCTTAATCCTCCCCAAGCTTAACGGCTTGATGAATCTTGATTCTGGAGAGCATCGTGCCTAGCAGCAACAGACCTAGCCCAATCATCACCGTAACAATGACGTACAAATGCAGTTGATCACTTGGGTCAAAGCTAACTTGAAAAGGAGGTACTTGGCTCGATGAATCAAACGTTAATTGGAACAACGGAACGAATAATTGACTAGCCGTATTCCCCGTGATCATCCCAATTAATACAGCTGCTCCTGACGTTAAAAGTTGCTCTGCGATGAGCATCCGAATCAGCTGTCCATAAGAAATCCCCATCGCACGCAGCACACCAAATTGTAAAATCTGCCCGTACAACGAGAGCAGCCAGTAAAGGAGGAATCCAATGAAGCTGATACCAATCGCAATCAAGAACCCAAGCGTCATGACACCGTTCACTGCCAATTGGAAAGGGTCATTCTTGGAACGAATCACCATTAAATTCGTATCGACTAAACGCGAGACCGACATATGTTTCTGCTCCAGCGCTTCATATAAAGCTTGGCTCGTCATATCTGGTTTCAGCTTTAGCCACACCTCGTAGGGCTCTACAGCCAAATTATTTTGGATGTAGGACAGATGTCCAATAACCAGCTTAGGAGCATCCACTTTACTTTTGGTTGAGCTACTACTGCCCGTCGAACTCGTTGATGCAGTCAAAATCGGATTCGGATTCCAGCTGGGCCAATAATCAATAATGCCATAGATAACCGAAGTGGCTCCCTCGACATCATTCCATCCAATCCGAACCACATCACCTACTTTGGCTCCAGTTTCTTCGGCAATTGACCTGGAGATCAACACCGCTTTGGAATCCGCAGCCAATACGTTCAAATAGTCATAGAAGTGATGATCTAGCAAGTGGTCTCTGAACCAAGCTGTTCGACCGAAATCGTCGGTATCAATCCCCATGAGTGTTGTTTTTTTCATCTCTTTGCCTAGTGCGATATACGCATCCTGTTTTTTAAATACACGAGCCGCTGATTCAACACCTGTCAATTGCGAGAATGGCATAAACGGAGGCTCCACGTATTGGACGCGTTTCTTGCTAACCTGTTCATTCTTGCCAAAATACTTCGTTCCAGCGGCTTCTACAGGCGGCCCTGATTGTGGAGGAGGGGCATCATTATCCCATGGCATTTGTAAAACAAGATCGGCGCCATTTTTATAATGAATTTTCTCCTGCACATTTTTATTCATCGTTCTTGCTGCGCTGGCACTAAATAAGCCCGTGGCAAGCGTCATTATGATAAAGAGCATGATGAATTGATATTGTGTCGTTGATCTCCCAACTTGCAGCAATGTTGAGTATAAATAGGGAGGCCACCACTTTCGGCCCATTGTATAAATCAGTTGAATGACCCATGGATAGATCCGCAACAGAACCAGGCCCATCGCGAAGATAAATAAGGCGGGCACCACGAAAAGAAGCGGATCCACCTTCATGTCCATGGAATCCAATCCCAGCGCTACCAGATCACCCATCCGTCGCTTAAAGCTTTGTAATAAATACATGGAAACAGCCACTAGGACGACATCGAGATATATTTTATGAACAAAAGAAAGCTTATTCTTCCTAGCAAGTGTTTGCTTATGACCAACAATGCTCACGCGAGTCGCTAGAATGGCAGGAATGAGCGTCATACAAACGGAAGCAACGACAGCAATTAAGCCGTATTGATACGCCTCGCCATTGAGCTTAACTTCCATAGATGCACGTTGGACAAACGACAGAAAGCCATTCGAAGCCCCCAAGACTTTCGTTAATTGGAGTCCAAGGAAAGGGCCAATTAGAAGCGCAATCCCACCTAGCAAAATACCTTCTATGACATATCCAAACAAAATCTGAGATCGACTTGCTCCACGACTTCGCAGTACCGCAATCTCTGTTTTCTGTCTCTCCGTAATCAAATTAGCAACCATGAATAAATAGAAAGCAAGCAGAATGCTAACGGGCACATTCAGGGACCAAAGCAATATTCGGAGTTTTTTCTCTTTGTCGCCATACGTTGTCAAAGTGGCAATGGTTGGATTAAAAGATTGATACGTTGCTAAATTTTCACTAAAATATCGCTCCATTTCTGAATTTGCCGTAATGTAGGTGTCTAGTCCGTCTAATTTCAATTGTTGATAATCAAACATGTAATTCCAGTAAGAGAACATATCAATAAAATGACTATTCTTCGTAAAATCTTGTTCAAATAAATCAAAGGGAAGGAATAATCTTGAACTCAAATCATTCATCGGATTGGTCCAGTACATATCTGCATAATCAGCACGATCGATGACAGCTACCGGTTTAATTCGAATATTGATATTCAATTCTTTGTCCACGATTGTTACTTCATTGCCAAGAACGATTTTCAATTTCGTCAACAGCTCTGGAAATACCCACACCTCATAGGCACCATCTTCGAGATTTGCGGAAGGCATGACGCCATCAACAAGCCGAATATGTTTTTCCAAATCCTTCATAGCAGCTACTTCGCCATACCGTTTCACTTTAGGATCTACTTTACTTGGATCACTAGGCGTAAGTTCAAACGTCTTCGTACTGCGCGTTATTGTAGACTGGAGTATGGGCAAGCCGAACTGCTTGCTCTGCTCAGCCATAAAAGCATCTGTATCACGTAATCGGTTAGCTCCGTCTTTGGCAATACTAAAGAAGGCATGATTATTAACGAGCCCCGGGTATTGCTGCGTGTCCGTCTGCTGAACTTCCAAATCTTTGATCAGCATACGCTGTAAAATGGCATGGGTATAAATCGGCATCGAGCTTGCTAGGGCTACCGATATAATTAACCCCACGAGTAAACTAAGCTCTAGCCAGCGGTTCTTCACCATTTTACGGAGAATCATTAGAAATAAAGCCATTATAATCCTCCTAAGAGTTTTGCTTTAGCAAAACTAGCATCGTAAGCATAAGCTTTAAAGAGTACTAATTATTTAAAATGACATTCTGACCTTCAGCAAGTCCAGAACGGATTTCTACTTCCGTAGACGAAACAAGCCCTTTTTCCACATCGATTTCCTTCCTGCTTTCCCCATTCAATACTTGCACATAATCTCTGCCTAAATAGGAGCGAAGACCTGTTCTTGGAATAATCATGACATTCTCACGTTTCTCAACAATAATCGTCATATCTCCGGAAGTCCCGATTTGAGCTCCCTCTGTTCCGTCTGGAACCCCGACAATGATGGTCTTCGCATTCCGCTCAGCTTGCGCCTTATTATCTGTGCGAGGAGCGCTGGACGGTGTTTGCAGCACTTTACCTTGTATCGGTTTGCCTCCAGTTCCGATCGTCACCTCGACATTCATGCCAACCTCGATACCAGATAGCATGCCACTATCTGAGGTCTCATAGGCGAGTTGGATCGCTGTAGGATCCGAAATCGTTACCAGTGAACTATAAGCATCCACATAATTCCCCTGCACCGCATCGGTGAGATAAGTGACAACGCCTCCAGATTCAGCGGTCAGTCTCGTCGTCTCCAATTGCGCTTGAATGGCGGATAACTGCAGCTGCGCAGCCTCTACATCGATCTCCTTCAGGCGAAGCGCCAACGCTTGACTTGGATCCGACTGCTCAGCTTGTTTTCTAGCAATTTGCGCTTTCTCAAGATTTAATCTTTGAAGGGCTAAACGGTTTTCTAAGTCACCCTTTTCCAAGTCAACAAGGAGATCACCTGGCTTCACGCTATCCCCTAATTTGACACGTAGACCCGCTAATCGGTGACCCGATTCTTTAAAATAATAATTCGTCGTTTTGCTAGATTTGAACGTCCCTACCATACTGACCTTCCTCGTAATGGTGCCCTTCTTCACTTCGTAAAGCTCAAAATTTTCCTTCACGGGCTTAACCAGTGGCGGCTTCAATGCCGCCTCCTCCTTAGGCAGAAGTGAACATCCAGCTAGGATAAGCACAACCCCTGAGATCAGGACAAGCTTAGACGCAAATGAATTAACCTTCATCGACAATGGTACCATCCTCCAATGCATACACTTCATCTACAATTTCCATGATCCCGAGATCGTGCGTCGTCAAAATAATGGTCATGCCTTCTTGAACCAAATCTTTGAACAATTTAAGAATCTGTAGTCCCATTCTGCTATCTAACTCCGCCGTAGGCTCATCTGCCAAAATCAACTTGGGTTTGTGAGCAATAGCCCTTGCGATCGCAACCCGCTGCTGTTCCCCACCCGAGAGCTCATATGGGCGATGCTTCATTCTTGCCTTCAAGCCCACGAAATTTAGCGCTTCTTCGGCTAATGTCTTATACTGACTGGGGTGTATACCCGAAATGCGCAAACCAAATTCAACATTTTCGTAAGCGGACATATAAGGCACTAAGGCAAACGATTGAAAAATAAGCCCAATCTTCTTCCGTCTGAGTTCATTCCGTTTGGATTCGGATAAACTGCTGATCTCCACTCCTTCTAAATAAACAGCACCTTCCGAAGGATGATCCAAAGCGCCTATGATGTTAAGCAGCGTTGTTTTACCGGACCCCGATCTTCCTCGCAATGCTACAAGTCTACCTCCTGGAATTGAGAGATTAGCCCCGCGCAACGCCTGAACCGCTCCCGGTCCTTTCCCAAACACACGCGTTACACCTATAGCTTGCACCAAGGGTATTTGAACCTCATACATAGTCAAAATTAGCACCTCTTCTTCATTCCTAATCATGAACTACTCTAAATGTAAACCTTTACAAAACAAATAAACAGATCGCCTTTGTTGGAAAAGGTGTCTGTTTGTTCGTTTTCTCAAATTTTGGATAGGAATATGCCTCAATCTCGGATGACAATATTAAAAGGCTTCTCGAACTCTTTCGGCGAACAGCCTACAACGCGCTTGAACGTCTTTGCAAATGTTTTGGCATCCGGAAAGCCTACTGCATCTGCCACTTCGTATACTTTCATTTCTCCAGTTCGCAATCTGCGTTTCGCTTCCTCCATACGGATGCGTGTCAGCGTTTCACTAAGGGATTCTCCCATTTCTTTGCTATATAAATCACTTAAATAACTTCGACTTAACCTAACATGATCTGCCATATCCGACGTGGAGATCGGTGATGCATAATTCTCCCTCATATAGCTGAGAACCTTACGGATAAATGGATTATTGGAGCGATGCTTCTGATCATTCCCTTGGTTTATCGGGTTCTCCGTAAGCATGTTCATCGCTTGATGAAAAAGCCCCGATACCTGTTCAAAGCTTACGCAATGGCTCAGCGCTTTATTATGAACGAATAGCTCTTCATAGCGTTCAATCTCTGCGTAGCCGCGTTCACGTGCGTAACCAGCGGCAAGTGCAAGCAGTTCCTGGATAAAGGACAACACCCGCTCCTTCTCTGGCCGTTGCTCCTTCAGTCTGGCGCAAAGAACCTCCGCATGATGCAGAACTCCCTCGCTGTTATCGTGCACGATACAGCGCAGCAGGTCGCTGCGAATGTCATACGGCAGCGTCTTGGTTGGCATGCTTGCGGCCGTAGGCACAAGCATGATCCGGCGATTCCGGCAGGCGCCGTAGAATCGCTCATGCAGCTGCTGCGCGTGTAATAGCGCAGCAGGCTGCACATCTTGGAGCCGGCGAATGACGACGCCGGCTCCAAGGAACCAGTCCGGCGCGTGCGCGAGCCGGACTTGCGCGGCGCGCTCGAGCGCTGCGGCAGCGGCGTCAACGCCGCCATCTGTTGCTGCTGCGGGCATGAGCAGCAGCACGCTGTCGGCGGCCAGCGGCAGCGCCGCCAGGCAGCCGGTCCAGTGCCAGCCTGGGGCCATGGCGCTGGGTCCGGTGTGAAGCAGCAGACTGACTAGGATGCTGTTTGCATGATTCGCATGGTCTGCATGATGCCAACCGCTTGCACTACGCGCCTCTGCACCAAATAGCTCAGCTTGCAGCTCAGCTTCGCCAAGTCCTGTTTGCAGATAAGCTTGCAGTCGATTGGAGAGCTGCATTTGCAAGGTAGAGGCAAGCTCAAGCTCCTTCATTCCCTGTTCCCTTCGCTCATTCCGCTGGATTTCGAGATCTTGCTTCACACCAAGCAAGATCTCGATCAGCGACTCGGGCTCCATCGTTGGCTTGAGAATATAATCCTTGGCACCTAGCTTCATAGCTTCTTTCACATAGGTGAAGTCATCCATACAACTCAATACGACGACACTAATCGGTCTTGAACGATCTTTAAGCTTACGTATTAGCGCTAAACCATCCATACGCGGCATAATGAGGTCGGTGATCACGATGTCAATGTGCAAGGCATCCAGAAGCTCATAGGCTTCTAAACCATCCTCAGCATCACCTGCATAGATAAAGCCATGCATTTCCCAATCTACTAACTCGCGTAACCCTAGACGAATGATAGGTTCATCATCCACAACAAGCACGTTCATCTGTCTTTCACTCCTCGCCCTGATGGATGGGAAGAAACATTCGGAACGTGGTTCCTTCACCAGGTTTACTGCTAATATGCATTTTATACTGGGGCCCGTAGATCAACTTAATTTTCTCCCGAATATGAGATATCCCCACGCCGCTCATTCGCTCCTTCAGCATACGTTCTTCCTGCGCTCCTCCAGCAGCATCCATGGCTTTCCAACCGGAGCTGCCCTCTTCGACCTGCATCCCAACGCCATTATCTTCTACTTGGCAAAATAAAAGGTCTCGATCTAACCATGTCCGAATCGTAATGATACCTTCTCGCTTAGTTGGCCCAATACCGTGAATAATCGCGTTCTCTACAAGCGGCTGCAAGAGCATTCTCGGAACTAAACAGCCTAAAGTTACGTTATCCACATGCGTCTCAATTTGAATGCGATCGCCATAACGAAACCTCTGAATTTCCATGTAATCATGGGTCAGACCAATCTCATCACGCAATGTGATAAAATCACCCTTTTTACCTAAGCTTGCTTGTAGAAGGCGTACTAGTGCACTTACCACTTCTGAGATCTGAGGTGTCTTATGAATTTTGGCTACCCATTTAATCGTATTCAACGTGTTGTAGAGGAAATGTGGATTCAACTGATAGTGAAGCGCCTCCATTTCGGCTTCTTTCTTCAGCGACTCTTCCCGCTTCACTTGCTTAATTAGGTCTTCCAAACGATTGAGCATTTGATTATAGCTTTGACCTATTTGTGTCCACTCATCCGAGCTTTTGGATGTCCAATAGGCTCTCAAATCGCCACGTTCTGCTCGATTCATTAACACTTTCAGCACATAGAGCGGCTTCGTCACAGAAGTGATGAATAGGAGTAATCCACCCATGGTAAGTGTGATAACCACAACAAATAAGGCAGTTATCCAAGTACGATAATGAGGAAACACTTCGCTATGTAAGGGCAGAGGAGCTTCATAATAAGATAGCCACGGCACCTCCCCGATGACCTCTACCTGTTTCACAGAATGAATATTCGCCCCATCCCCACGCGCGATGCCAGAATCCCGTTCTACTTCTTGCAAATTCCCCGTGTATACGCCATCCCGGAAAACAACCCTTTTGTCCTGATCCAGCAGTACATTGGCATGAGAACTGCTTTTTACAGACAGCTCCTTCCATAACTTGTTCATATTCAACCAAATCGTTACCTTACCCAGCTCCTGCATACTTGGTCTGTCCATAATCGACTCGGAATACGTCAGCAGATAAGCGTTGTAACGGATAGACTCTTCACCTAAAGGCTCAAAGCGCTTGTTCGTACTTTTCACTCGTGTAACCAGTGCCCTGTCCTCTTCCCCATTGTGTGCACAAAGCGTTCTATTCGATGCCTGGATCGACAGGCAAACCTGCTCGACGTATCGGCTTTGATAGATTTGCTCAGACAACAAGCTATTCGCATAGTCACTTCGTTCTTTTCCTTCAATGGAAGATGAATCTCTGAGTTTAGCAAAAGAGATGATGCCAAAGTCTTCAGCATGTCGATGTGTTGATTCCGTTATATATTGCAATTCCTGTTGCAATCCCCTGATGATCTGATCATGTTCTTGATCCACGGCGCGCATGAACTCTTTCTCCATATACCTTGAGACTTGCTGATTGCCAACATAGAGCACAAGAACCAGCGGTATGGAAATGGCCAAGAGTATATACAGAAATACGCGAAGTTGAGAGCGGTTAAATAGATGTGTAAACAGTGATGGCATAAGTCACCTTACGTTTCAAATAGGATAGTTACTTCCCTATCCATCATAGCATATTGGAATTTTTCCCATCTTATTTTTTGATATCAAAAAGAGGTTCGCACTTAGCGAACCTCTCTTCTTCACTATATTCCATTCTATCTTTTTCAGGAATACTATAGCACTTTAGACAAAAACGATTTCGTCCGTTCCTGAGTTGGCGCCTCAAAAATTTGATGAGGCTTGCCTTCCTCCACAATAACGCCCTGCTCCATAAACATGACGCGGTCACCCACTTCACGCGCAAAGCCCATTTCATGCGTAACGACAACCATCGTCATGCCTTCTTTGGCCAATTGCTTCATCACGGCAAGCACTTCGCCGACCATCTCAGGATCTAGCGCGGAAGTTGGCTCATCGAACAGCATGATCTTCGGTTCCATCGCAAGTGCGCGCGCAATCGCAACACGCTGCGCCTGACCGCCTGACAACGAGTCTGGAAGCGCATTAGCTTTATCTGCGAGTCCAACCTTAGCTAGAAGTTCCAGCGCTTTCTTCCGAGCTTTATCTTCCGGCCATTTCCGAACCTGCATCGGTGCCAGCATAATATTATCGATGACCTTCATGTGCGGGAATAGGTGAAACCGCTGAAATACCATGCCCAAATCCATGCGAATCTCATTAATTTTATTCGTAGGATCCATCAGATTGCGTCCATCGATGGTGATGGTTCCGCCATTAGGCTCTTCTAAGAGGTTCAAGCAACGAAGGAATGTTGACTTCCCTGAACCCGATGGTCCTATCACAACGAGCACTTCTTGGTGCTTAATATCCGCACTGATATCACGCAAAACAACATTATCTCCGAACGCCTTTTTCAGGTTCCTTACTTCAATCAAAGCTGTCATCGTTATACTCTCCTTTCGATATAGCTAAGAACCTTGCTTAGAGAGTAGGTAAGAATGAAATAAATAAGTGCTGCGGTTAAATATGGCTCCCATACCTTGAAATATTGGCTGCGCATTGCATTGGACCAATACATGAGTTCTGGAGCAGCAATGATGGCAAATAAGGAGGAGTCTTTAATCAATACAATAAATTCATTCCCGAACGGTGGAATCATACGTTTAATCGCTTGTGGTAAAATAACCGATTTCATTGTCTGGAAATGTGTCATTCCGAGGGAATGCGCGGCTTCCGTTTGCCCTTTATCAATGGATTGAATACCGGCGCGGAAAATTTCAGCCATATACCCCGCTGAGTTCAGAGACAATGCAACAATCGATGCAATAATCGGATTGGTTGACCCTAAGAATAAGGGCACGACACCGAAGTGGACTAGCAATATTTGAACGAGCAGCGGTGTGCCGCGGAAAAAGTTAACATACATGCTAGTTGGCCATCTCAGATAGCCGCGGTGTGACATTTTGCCTAAACCCACTGCTAGCCCCAATACAGAACCAAAACAGATGGAGAGAATGGAAATACCAATTGTCCAAAGCGTACCTTTCAGCAGCAATGGTAAATAATCAATAATAATATCCCAACGAAAATCCATTCCACACGTCCTTCCTTTAATTATTTTGCTACTTACAGAACAAAAGCATGCGTAAGGTTAAGTCACGCATGCTTTTGAACGTTTATTTTTGTTCGAGCAATTTCTTCGTGTCTGGCTCTTGGCCGAACCACTTTTTGTAAACGGTAGCGTATGTGCCGTTCTCAATCACTTTCTTGATCGCTGGATCAAGCTTCGCTTTGAGGTCACTGCCTTTCGGAAGAAGAATTCCGTAGTACTCCGACTCAAAGTTTGCTGGGTCAGCAATTGAAACGAATTTTTTATTTGGATTGTTTTTCACATATTCACGAACGATAGCAATATCGGCAACAACCGCATCAACACCATTGTTCTCAAGTTCAAGAAGGGCAAGTGTGTTGTTGTCCATACGTTTCAAGGACTTGTTATCGGAACCCATAATTTTCGTCATCAAAGTGTCCGCTGTCGTTGAAATTTGAACCGCTACTTTCTTTGTTTTCAAGTCAGCTGCACTTTTGATCGGGCTGCCTTCTTTCACAAGAATCATGTTCGTTGATTCGAAATACGGAGCAGAATAATCATACGTTTGTTTACGCTCATCAGTAATGGATACGCTGGAGATACCTGCTTGGTACTCTTTCCCTTGTTGAACACTCGTCAACATCGTATCCCAACCTGTATTTGTTACATCATACGAAAGTCCTGCTTCTTTCATGACTTCAGCAAGGAAGTCGATATCAAAGCCAGTCACCTTGTCTTTATCCATATATTCCATCGGTGCATAGGCTGCATCAGTTGCAAATTTAACTTTTGTCCCACCGTTATTTTTGGATCCGCAACCAGCCATTGTCAAAACCAAAGCTGCTGCTACTACAGAAATCATTAATTTTTTCATTATTTTTCCCCCGTTCTATGTAATGGACGAATCATATATTAACACTTGGTTAATAAAATAACAACACCTTTATACATAAAAAAACCGAGGAAATTGCAGGAAGTGTGAACTTTTATGCATTTTCAGTTTCATGCACAGAACTCATTGATTGCTTTGTCGTATTGCCTAAATCAAAAAGACGCTTAGGTCCTAAGGACCCAAGCGTTCCAAGCTAGCAACGTGAATTATTACATCATTTTCAAAATAGCTTCTCTACCTGTCATGCCGGCCACAATGCCCAGGTTTTCCGCTGTATAGGTTACCGATTCAAGCGGTGCTTCCAAAAGCTCCTCGATCGTTCGAACCCCGGTTGCTCGCGCCGCTACAATATTCCTGTCACTTAATCGCTCGTTAAGTAGTCCCACATCGAGGGCACCACACATAATGTAACCTTTATCCGTTGTCACCACTAGCAAGGTCGTCTTCGGCAATTTGACCTCTATCGCGATTGCTGTATGTCCTTCAAGAAGAATGGGTTCTACGCGCATCATGCTCTGCACAGCTCCTCTTCGCAGTCTTACGGTAGTATATGCGCCTGCGGCTAGTACGGTGTGAGATCACTGTAAAGATTCTGTGTGATTTTTCATTTTGGTGAGAAAGGGCATCACTTATTTACCTATTTACTCATTTACAACCTCATTAACGCTCTTCGTTCAGCTTGAGGTTTACATACTTTGCAAACGCCTACGACTCTCCCCTGTTCGTCTGAATAGAAGGTCAGTTTCTTTTCCTTTTTACGACAAAACGAACACGTTTGCTTGTTCATTCTTGCTGATTTTTTACTCTGTAAAGACATTTTAATAATATTATTCGTCTGAACCTTATCTCTAACTTTCAAAGTAATTTTATAAACCAAAAGAAGGACAAAAAGTAGGATTAGAACTAGTATTATCCATTTCATAGCTCAACCTTCCTTATTCAATCTATATGCCCGCTGCTAACTCATCATCCAATCCGGTTCCTCCAAATGTATATATAGTTCATTAAGACAATAGTACTTCTCCAGTGAATAGTAGGCAATACAAATATTACCTTGGTAGATGTTAGCGCTTTTGTGAAATGGAAGCTACATTTGGTTACAATATCATGATATAATTAAGATAAGTGCAATTTCAGTGCGGTAAGGAGGCAATGATGAGCCAACGGGATTCAAACACAAGTCCGAAGAGTGGACATTTATTCACCGTAGAGATTTTAGTTGAAGAAACAACAAATGGCCTGGCAATGGAAAAACTCCTTCACTTGTTAAATGTAGACAGCGTTAAAGATTATCAAATTCTTAAGGGCATTGGGTTAGGTCAATTAATTGAACTTAACAAGAAACCTGAAAGCCTTCCTTCCATACATACAAGTAAGAAGCCCTCAGCAGCTGCTTCAGTTCCTGTTCCAACATCAGCGCCAGCGGCGAAACGATCAACGACTTCTGAAGCTGCCATGCACATTGTCGAACAGCTAGAGAAATTCAAGGCCAATAATACCTTGATCCGTTTGACGGTGATCAAAGCGCAAGGCATCAGGCTGAATCTGCCTTGTCGAATCCTTAATTTTGATACAAGCAGCCAGAATGTCACCGTCTATCATGTCGATGAGAAGAAGGTATATTTGTTCAAGCTGAATGAAATTGAGGATTATGTGGCTACGAATTGAGAAAAAAAGGTACCTTTGCTGGCAATTCGCAAAGGTACCTTTTTCTATTCGCCTGATGCTGCAGCTGTTGCTACTGAAATACCGTGCTTAAGCATATGCTCAAGCTTCACCCGCGCAACGGGAGGACTGAACCAATATCCCTGGACCTCGTTACAACGGTTCTGATATAAGAAGTTCAATTGATCTTCCGTCTCGACACCTTCCGCTATGACCTTCAGATTCAAATGGTGCGTCATTGCAATAATTGTAGCAACAATGGCCGCGTCATTCGGATCCACCATAATATCACGCACAAAGGAACGATCAATCTTCAGCTTATCAATCGGGAACTTCTTCAAATAATAAAGCGAGCTATAGCCTGTACCGAAATCGTCAATGCTGACGTTCACACCAAGCTCTTTCAATTCCAATAGTGATTGAATCGCATGGTCTACATCCATGGTCATGCTTTCGGTAATTTCGAGCTCCAAATATTGCGGATCAAGTCCTGCCTGCTCTAAAACGTGACTAATTTTCCCTTTCAGATTATGCTGGAAAAACTGCCGCATGGATAAATTTACCGAGATTGGGATAGGCGGATACCCTTCATCCTGCCATATCTTATTTTGCTTACATGCCGCGCGAAGTACCCATTCGCCGATGGGTACAATCAAACCGCTTTCTTCTGCTAATGGAATAAAATGATTCGGCATGACCATACCCCTTTCCGGATGCAGCCAACGAATTAGAGCTTCTACTCCAACAATTCGCCCTGATTCAATATCAACCTGGGGTTGGTAGAAAAGAACGAATTCCTCATTAACTAGCGCTCTGCGCAGCTCATTTTCAAGCCTCAGTCGATTAATTGATACTGACTTCATGTCCGTATTGAAAATCTGGAAATCGTTTCTGCCCTTCTCTTTGGCCCTAGCTAATGCAATATCCGCATATTTCATTAACAGATCCGCCTCATCCGTATCCTCGGAGGAAATCGCAACACCAATGCTTGCTGTCACATGCAGCTCGTATTGCTCTAGGAGGAATGGCTTCTCTAATACACGATTGATTTCCGCGATTACACTCATAACATCATTCACATCTGCAACATTTGAGTAGAAGAAGGCAAACTCGTCACCTTCGGTCCGTGCCAGGAAATCATCTGCAGTCACGCACCGGGTGAATCGCTCAGCAAGCTGAAGCAGCAGCATGTTCCCATAATCATGGCCAAAGCTGTCATTCACAAGCTTAAAGCGATCAATATCTAAATAAAACACCGCAACTTTATGCCCATCCGCTTTGAATATACGAAGTCGTTCGTTCAAATGATCTTTAAATAACCGCCGATTCGGAAGCCCCGTCATATCATCGTAGTAAGCCATATAACGGACCTGCTCATCCCCACGTTTACGTTCCGTAACGTCCTGACAGATCAGGATATTCCCTTTGGAATGATGTTGAATATCCACGGGGACCGCTGTTACATGCAAATCGACGCGATAACCGCGCTGATGATGCACAGAGGTCTCAAAGGTATAGGGGACACCGTTACCCGTTTGTTGCAAATGCAGCTCTGTTCGTTTCAGTTGTTCTTCCGTCACAATGCTCGTAAATGGTTGATATAGTAGCTCTTTGACCGAGTAACCCAGTATCGATTCTGCCGCTTGATTCATCCGAATGAATCTGCCCTCTTCATTAAAGATACCTATTGCATTTGGGTTATGTTCAAACAGGGAATCCAACACACTGAGATACGCATGATCCCTTGGCAATTCCTTGGATATAGGTTGTTGCCGCAGTGTCCAATTCGTACGCAGAAGGTAAAGCAATATAAGTGCGCCCAAGAGACAAATCCAAGGGGCGTACGGCTTTACAACAATGCTAACGAATATGGCCGCGACAACATATACGCCAATATAGAGCCGACTTTTCACTAATGCGCCTCCTTATATGGTTCTATCTTCGTAAGGGAAGCATTCTATCTCTATCCGATCTTGCTCCCATATTTCGATTACAAATCACGATCTCGTTTCCAATCATTGCTTTCTTTCTACAAAGGTCGTGCCTTTTCCTGCTTACCTGCCATAAAATACGAAAAAGAGCCAGATTTCTCCGACTCTCTTCCCTGTTACGCTTTAAGTGCAGCTATGGCTAGAAGGATCCAGCCTACCAAAAAACTAAGTCCGCCCAGCGGTGTAATAGGTCCGAAGACCTTAAGGCCCGTTAAGCTTAATGCATAGAGACTACCGGAGAACAAGATGATCCCGATAAAGATGGCCCATCCCGAAGCGTTCACCATCGCGTTATTTCCCAGCTTGTCCGACAGGAGTGCGATTACGAGTAACGCAACCGCGTGAATCATGTGATAATGGACCCCGGTTTGAAAGACATCGATCTTATCGGGAATTTTCGTTTTTAAATAGTGGGCGCCGAACGCACCTAATGCGACAGAAAGGAAGGCATTTAAGCTTCCAATCAGCATAAACAGTTTCATCATAAGACCTATTCCCTTTCACAACGATAATAAATTACTCAACTTCACCAATATCATGTTGACCTACAATCAATCGAACAGGCTCCAAGAAAACACGCGTTACCGTAGGTTGTTCAATTAAATTAACTTCAATATCCTCAATTTTATATCGCGTAGTCTTGCCTTCACGCTTGTCATAGACAACATCGAATTGCTTCAGTGCAAGCTGATGAATAAGAACAGAGGAGCCAATCGAGACTGCGTTAGATTCAAATTCCCCATGTTCATATAAAACCTCAGACAAAATCTCATCATTCATATCGACAATCGTGACATACTGGCAAAATTGATACCGCATGGAAAAAATCCCCCTTGAATTGGATAAGTTTAGGTATAAGTACCCATTCGCCAAAAATTGTCGAAATTCCTGCTAATTTTATGATTCCCCTCAATGTTCAAATAAAATCCAACAAATAAATCACAATCGGAATCGAAAACATGCTAAATAGTGTCGATGTAAAAACAGCCTGCGAAGAAAACTCCGCCTCATTTTCATACTCTATGGCCAGCAGTACACTGCTTAGTGATGTAGGAACGGCGCAGGATAGAATTAATGCCTTTGCTGTCAAGCCCTCAATCCCCAGCATCCAAACAACTAGGAATCCAAGCAGCGGCCCGATCGCTAATCGAAGCACATTCGACAAAAGCACATTCGAAAAGTGAAACTCCCATTTCATCGCGCCAAGCTGTACACCTAAGGTTAACAGTGCTGTCGCCATGAAGGCATTCGATATGTAGGTCAACGGTAGATGAATAGAGGCTGGTACGGGTACATGGTAATAACGCAGCAGCAAGGCAATAGGAATCGCATAAATAACCGGTAGCGATAGAATCGTTTTCATCGTGGCTTTCCACGAAGCTTTATGTGCATTTAACGAGTAAATGCCATAGGTATTGGGGATGAGCGTCTGCATAATCATGATGACAATTTGAATCGCTAATGTATAGGCATTGCCGGCAAATACCGTTTGATTCAGCGGCAGCGCATAGTTGGCACTGTTATAGAAAATCACACTATTTCGCATTGCAATCCGCATGCCGCGCTGAAGCTTCTGAATACGAATGATCACTTCAATGATCGCGAACAGCAGACTAAAGAAAATGACAAAAAATAAGAGTACCTGCATGAGGATGGACATACTTATTTCGGATTCATAGAGCTTTACAAAAACTAACGCAGGTGAAAAAACATAGAAATTCAGCTTGGAGAGTGTTCGAATATCAATGCGAAAGGCGCGATACATAGTCACGCCAATCGCAATCATAATACAAATAGGCACGATGTTATTGACTAAAATATACACGAAATAATTCATTTCAAAGCCTCGATTCATCGAGAATCCCTAACTGCATTTTACGGATGGGCATTCACGCTAGTTATAATTCGCTTCAATTGCAGATTGAAATTCGTTATTTCTTCCGGTGACATACCGCTAGCAGCAAATAGCGTCTGTGGAATGCACAGCGCCTTCTCATAGAGGGCTAGTCCCGCCTCTGTGATGTGAATGAGCACTACGCGTTCATCTTCCTGCGAACGCTTCCGCACAAGCAGATGCTGCGCCTCCATGCGTTTGAGCATTGGTGTCAGCGTCCCCGAATCCAAGTCGAGCTTCTCACTCAGCTCTTTCACCGTACTTTCCTTCTGATCCCAGAGTACTAACAGGACGAGGTATTGCGGATAGGTGATGCCTAGATCCTCGAGAAATGGACGATACATACGGGTAATCGCTCTCGAGCTTGCATACAAGCTAAAGCATAGCTGATTCTCCAGCTTCAAAAACTCACTACTGCTCATTGGCCGTTTCCTTTCCCTCCGTCTTATTGTGAACAATCGATTTGCTTCCAATTTAAACAAAAAGCCTCCAACTGTCAACATATAAGGCAAAGAGCGCCCTGCAGAAGGGCGCCCTTTTACTTTATTTAAGCTTATTTAATACCAGCAGTTTTCACATACTCCAACCATTGCTTCTTGTATTCAGCTTGAATTTTATCAAGTCCAGCTACTTTCGCTTTTTCCATAAATGTTTTCAGTCCGCCTTCAACATCTGCAACCAGACCTGCTTCAAGTGGATACAAGTATTGTTTCTCCACTTGCTCTAACGCCGCTCTTTCAGCTTGATAGCTAGTATAGTCTTCTGCAAAGCCTGTAAATTTATCAGGAGTCGCAATTTTATCTAGATCAGAGAAGATCTTTTTCACGCCATCATAGCCTTTGTCGAACACCATAAACTCAGGATTTCTCCAAGCCCAGCCCTGCATAGCTTCTCTAGGGAAACCGTTGCTGTTGCTGTCACCGATCATTGTGTAGTAGCCATTATCAACTGTGTAGTTTTTGCCTAAGATACCGTACTCTGTTAATTGATTGTATGTTTTGTCCGTTACCATTTTTTCGTAGAACGCAAGTGCACGCTCTGGGTTTTTACTGCTTTTTGGAATAGCGAAGCCATTATGAATAGGGTGAACAGGCTCAGCATGACCTTTAATCATTGGAGCTGGGTAGTATTCAAGCTTCCAATCTGGGTGCGTAGATGCGATTTTAAGCTTTTGATCGTTAAAGCGGCTAGGGTTATCTCCAAGGTTTGCTGCCGCTTTACCGCTTGTAATCAAGTCAGTCATGGCATCCTTCGTATTCAGGACGTTCTTCGTGATATAACCGCTATCCTGCCATTTTTTCAACGTTTTCAGCTCATTCAGCTGCTCTGGAGATCCCCAATAAGAGGTAACGTCATTTGGATTTTTGTACGAAATGTTCATGCCGTAAGGAAGAGCTCCGACAGGATCAATCGTCAAGTTTTTATATTGATCGGAAAGACTGCCTTTAACGTCACTATTCGCTGCCAATGGCACCATATCAGGGACATTTTTCTTGATGCCTGCCAGGTACGCTTCGAAATTAGCTAGGGAATCCGGCTTAGGCAAATTATATTTCTCTCTCAGATCTTCACGCCAGATGAAGCCCGTAGTTACATACTCTTTGTAGGTAGCAGGAACCGTGTAAATTTTGTTATCAATTTTAACAGCGTCCCACATATCTTTCGGTACAAAACTATTCAATTTAGGTGCTGCTTTAGGAAGCAAATCATCGAGAGCCAGGAAAGCACCTTTTTTCGCGTAGGCTTGGTATTGTGTCCAGTCCGCTGTGAAGATCAGATCCACCGCTTGACCGGAGGATAAGAGCAGCTTATACTTCTGATCCCAATCTGTCCATGTTGTGAAATTAAATTTGACAGTCGCATTCAAATCTTTCAATGCTAGCTTGTTAATTTCTTCTTCAATGACAGGTAGATCCTTCGGAGCAGGCCCTAACATATAGAACTGCAATTCCACTTTCTTGGAAATATCTAGTCCTGTCGCCTGTGAAGTTGCCGCTGCCGTAGCTGCTGGCGCTTTCGTTGCAGCTGCTGCGGAAGGACTCGGAGAACTTGTGGATGTGGAGCTGCTACATCCTGCAACTACGGATCCGGCAAGCGCAATGGCCACTGACACACTATACATCTTCTTCGTATTTCTTTTCATGTAAATCCTCCCTTTTATTTAAGCAAATTTAAAATGGGTACAACAATCTATGTTAGCTGACGGAATGATTCCGTTTCAGTTCTAACCTTTGACAGCGCCTATCGTTAGGCCTTTTACGAAGAAACGTTGAACGAATGGGTACAGGAATAGAATCGGTCCTGTTACGATAATAGCCATAGCTAATTTCGTTGATTCCGTCGGAATTTCCTGACTCATGGTTGCACCTGTGCTTACACCTAGACTTGAAATTGCCGCTGCCGTGTTAATGATGTTATACAAGAAATACTGCAGCTCGTATTTACTCTGATCATTAATAAAGAGTGATGTGGAGAACCAGCTATTCCAATAATGTAAAGCCAGGAATAATCCAACTGTGGCAATCCCAGGCATAGCCAGAGGCAGTACTACACGATAATAAATCGTAAAATCATTCGCCCCGTCAATCTTAGAAGACTCTGTAAGTTCTTCGGGGATAGAAGACTTAATAAAACTGCGCATTAATATAATGAGAAAGGGAGACATAAGCCCTGGGAAAATCAACGCTGCATACGTATCTGTTAATTGCAGATATTTCGTCATCATGATGTACCATGGGACAAGGCCGCCACCGAAAAGCGTCGTGAAGTAGATATAGAAGGAAAGCTTATTCCGATATTTAAAATCTTTTCTTTGCAGGACATAGCCGGCCATCGTCATCATGAACAACCCCAGTACCGTCCCTACCACCGTAACAAAGATCGTAACCCCGTAGGCTCTTAATACTTTTTCTGGGAAGGTTAGAACAGCCTTGTAAGCCGTCAAAGAAAAGCTATTCGGTATGAGGTGATATCCATCGCGTATAATCGATTCATTGTCCGTTAATGACCCGGATACGATGAGTAGGAATGGAAAAATACAGATGACAGAAATCGCGATAATAACAAGATAAGCAATGATGTTAAATGTTACGGAATCAATTCCTCTAGTTCGCAAGTACAATCACCTCCTAGAAAAGTGCATATTCGTCATTTGATTTTTTGATTAGATAATTCACTGTCATGATTAGGGCAAAGCCGAAAATAGACTGATACAATCCGGCAGATGTCGCCATCCCGATATCAAAAGTAACCTTCAAAGAGCGGAATACATACGTATCTAAGATGTCCGTCGTGTTGTACAGAATGCCGTTATTCCCAATTAATTGATAGAAGAGATCGAATTGACCTTTCATAATACTACCGAGTGAAAATAAAAGCAGTATAATGAAAGTAGGCTTCAACATCGGAACCGTTATATACCAGATCCGCTGAAAAATATTCGCTCCGTCGATCGTAGCAGCCTCATAATACTCATCACTAATGCCAGTTATCGTGGCTAGATAGATGACCATGGTATAGCCCACATTTTTCCACACGTAGAACATGATTAGTAGAAATACCCATGCAGATGGTGTGTTATAAATGTCGATTGGATTCGAGCCCCAAGATTTAAGCGTGGTATTCACAAAACCAGTATCATAATTAAACATGTTGTATGCGATTGCATTCAGGAGAACAAATGAAATAAAATAAGGTAAGAACATCACGGACTGTGTAAGTTTCTTGAAGAACTTTCCCGTCATTTCACTTAATAGAATGGCGCAAAAGATTGCCGCCACATTTAAGAAGACGATAAATGCCAGGTTATAAGCCACCGTATTTCGCGTCAATGTCCACAGAACACCTGACTTCCATAGGAAGGCAAAGTTCTCCAATCCTACAAATGGACTTCCGAAAAGCCCCCCATTAAAGTCAAATCTGGTGAATGCGAAGTAGATCCCTACCATCGGTACGTACGAATTAATAAAGAAGAAGATCAATGTTGGGGCTATCATGAGAAACAACAATTTATTTTTGTTTAACTCATAGAAGAATCCTTTCTTCCGGATCATGCTGTAAAACCTCCCTGCGTTAATATGTCCTGTGTTGTGTGTCAGTTGCCATACTCGAATTATAGACAGATTTGTTCCGTCTGCGATACTGAAGATCTGCTAACATTTATGAACGAACCAACCAGAAATCGCCTTATTTGCGTATGCACAATGTAAACTTTCATGGATAATCTGGCTTTTCTAGTGCATTTTCAGCCCCCAGGGCTATCCGATTGGATTGCATGCAGTATATAGTTGGGATATACTTTTTCTACAAAAGGGGGAGACGGATCGCATGCTTCGTAATCAAGAGAGCAAATTTATGTATCGCAACATATTACTCAGTATTGTTTTGTCCATTGTCATTACACTGCTTGTCTCCTCTACCATTCTTTACGTCAATTTCGACAACATTGCGCTTAAGCAAGTGTATGAATCGGATTCCAACTCCTTGCTGCAAACGAGTCAAGAAATTCGTACTATTACAGAGACAGCAACATCGTTATCTTTTCAAATTTATCGTGACTTTGTGATCAGCAAACTGCTGTTTTACGATAAACCAGATATTTATGATGTCCAAGGCAGTATGGCGCAACTGAATTTATATCGGTTAGCGATGCCTTTCATCGATTCAATTTATGTGTATAACGGAACATCAGAGCTTTTCTACGTCAGCTCGAACAACTTTCAGAGCGGTATCCAAACAAAAGAGAACCTAGGCGATCCCAGTATGGTCGATATTCTGGATCATTTTCAAGATTATATCCCTTTCTTGCCGATTCCAAGATCTTTCAAAACAACAGATGTAAGCACACTCCAGTCCACAACTGCCGGGATCTATTCCTATTTGTGCTACGATGCCATTAATCCGATTAAATCCTTGAATTCTGCCGTTGTTGTTAATATTTCGGAGTCCTTCTTCAATAAATCCTTGAAAAATTTCGCAAACAATCGCGCAAGCAATGAATTTATTATTAATAAAGAAGGCGTACTGATCTCTACAGATGGGACAAATCCCGTTCTAACCAATTATGCGGATAAAAGTTACATCCAGAAAATTCTGGCCAATGCATCCTCACCAGGCTATTTGGTAGACAACGTAAATAAGACGAAGTCGTTAATTTCGTATACAGCTCCTGATTCTCTGGGATGGCGTTACGTTCGTACGACCCCATACACGATTATCACCAAAGAGATCAAGGACATGCGTGCCAAAACGATTTATATCTCACTTAGCATTCTGCTTGTTGGGCTTCTAATTTCACTCTTTATGTCCAAAAAATTATTCGATCCCATTGATAAAGTGATTCGAAGCTTAAAAACGTTAGAAATTGAAAAGCGGGACAATCTTCAAATTTTACGTCAAAATTTCCTGAGAAATATTATTCTGGGAAGAGATGCGTATCACCCCGATGCCTTACAATCGAAATTAACGTATTTCGGTTCCAAAATCACGATCGGACATCCTTCCTTACTTCTCATGGTAAAAATGGATGCCTATGAAGAAAACATCCGCACCTATAAGGATCAATTCACCTTGCTACGCTATGCGGTCATGAATATTTGTACAGAAATCAGCTCCTCCACCTTTCACGCGGAAGGCATTGATATGGGAGATGATCATGTTATTTTGCTTCTTTCCGCTACGGAAGCTGATTTCAAGTGGGATCCTGATGCTTTCACAGAGCTGCTCCACAGCATGCAAACATCGATTGCTTCCTTCATCAAGTTATCCGTCTCTATGACGGTAAGCCCGCTGCAGGATGAAGCCACACAATGCTTTCAACTCTACAAACAGCTTTTAGAAGCCTCCTATCATCGTTTGTTTAGAGGCCATGGATGTATCATTTGGTCAGATGAAATCATTGCTTATCGTACCAAAGAGTACAAGTTCCCATCTCAGAAAGAAAAACAACTGGTCGATTGCCTCATGACCGGCGATTCAGAAGAAGCCGAAATCATTTATACCGACATCGTGAAAGAAACATCCCTGTATCCTTACACGGTCGTTCATTTGGCCATCTCCCATCTGACGTTAACCGTTAATAACGTGTTAACGACCATCAATAAGAATAACGCGCTTGCCTTTCCCCTCTATTTGGATGCAGCTGTAGCTTCACTGACCCATGTAGAAACGATTGAAGAAATAAATGCGCAATTCATTGATTTATTTAAGCAGCTTCAGAAAAAGCTTGATGAAAAACGAAGCTCCAAGCATGTAGAGCTCATCAAAAAAATGAATGACATCATTGATCGGGATTATGCGAATCAGAACCTGTCTCTTAACTCTATTGCAGATGAACTCGCGATGTCTTCGATCTACATTAGCCGCTTGTACAAACAACACACGATGGTCGCCATTACCGATGTGATTCAAGATGTCCGTATGAATAAATCCAAAGATCTGCTTTTAAACTCATCGTTATCCGTTGCTGAAATTGCAGAGAAGACCGGCTTCACGAGTGATTCCTATTTTTATCGCTTATTTAAGAAGTATAATGGCATTACACCTAACGATTTCCGCAAGCAGCTCAAGTATGAAAATACCCTCATCCAGAAAGGGATTGAAGAACGATGAATTGGTTACAGTCTCACGAAAAACAACTCCATGTTATTTTTGCAGAGGCAAGGGAAATTGTACGCCAATTCCCGTCTCCCTTGGACCAGTTAGGACTTGCCTATTTAGCTAAGTTTGACGCGAGTCATGAAGGCAGCAGCAAAAATTATATTTGTTATCTTCTTCCGTATTGGATGGAAGATATATGTGAACTGACTGCCGAAGAGTTCAACAAGCTTTCGTTAGCAAATGTATTTGTCATGCTGTATTACTTCATTCAAGACGATATTATGGACGCTGCCAAAGGGGAACACACGAGCAAGCTGCCGCTCGCTAACTTATTTCATGTCCAATTTCTTTCCATTTATCGAGAGCTCTTTCCTTCCAGTTCCCCTTTCTGGGGCTATTACGAAACATATATCTTAGAATGGTCGAAGAGTGTAACGAATGAGCTTCAATCCGATTACTTTCATGAGGATAAAAGGCAGATTGCCAAGAAAGCCAGCCCTGTCAAAAATGCCAGCACAGGCGCTCTTCTCCTCGCCAATCAAGCTCATCTCATCCCTGTTGTCACAGAAGCCGTTGAACAAACACTTGTGACACTCCAAATGTTAGATGACTGGGCTGACTGGGAAGAGGATCTAGAGGAGGGATCGTATAATTGCCTATTAGCCTCCATCCGCAAGCAATTGCAGTATTTGACGTCAAATGCGCTTACCCTGGATATGGTCAAACAGCAGCTATACGTCCACGATTTTTTTGCAGCTTATGGGGGAATTGCTGATTCACATCATGAACATCTGCTAAGCCTATCTGTTGGCATGGAACAGCTCGTAGCTTTCCATGATTCTCTTGTTCAAAATATCCATCGCGTAGCCCGCGAAATTAAAGAACGCAGGGCAGCGTTAGTCTCTGGCGGGTTCTACTATTTTTTGTCTAATTCTGATAGATTTTGATAGATAAATAGGTATTTCCATGGTATACTTTTATTTGTAGGTAAAATTACCCAAATGACTAGGAGTGATTACGAATGTCCACAAATGAAAGCGTAAAAGCCAAAATTATTCAAAAAGCTTGGGAAGATGAAGCCTTTAAACAACAACTTTTGTCCAATCCGAAAGCAGCGCTGAAACAAGCATTTAACATTACACTTCCAGATGACATTAAGGTTAAAGCTGTTGAAGAAACTTCGACAGAATTTGTTCTAGTAATCCCTACAAATCCAGCTAAGATTTTGGTCACATCCAATGGTGCAGAAGGCGTATGGTAAAATAATAAAGGTGTCCCGCAACTAGCGGAACACCTTTTCTTTTCTCACATCATCTTCACAATAGGAAAGCGCATAATAACCTCTGTGCCTAAATATTTTTGACTTTTAAACTCAATATGCCCTTTCATAATTTCGATCAGCCTGAATGTGACCATCAAGCCTAACCCTGTACCCTTCGTTTTCGTCGAATAATAGGGCTCACCTAGCTTCGCTAGCTGTATGGGCTCGATCCCCTCACCGTTATCCTTGATATGGATAAATACCTCATCATTCTTTTCATAAGCCCAAATATTAATTTGCCCATCGACTTGAAACGCTTCGATACTATTCTTGATAATGTTGATCAAAATTTGCTTAAGCTTTGAAGAATTCCCATAGATGTGTAAATCAGAAGGCACGCTAACTGTAATCCGTCCACCATTCAGCGTCGCTAAGGGCATAATAATACCTTCTATTTGACTAATTTCCTTGCTCACATTCAATTCCACGATTTCATCCAACTGCGGCTTCGCAAACGTCAGGAAATCTGTAATAATGACGGAAGCCCGATCTAGTTCTTCAATCGCTATGGTCATATACTCCTTGTTCTTGTCATCCGTTCTAGCAGCAACAAGCTGTAAGAACCCCCGTGTGACTTGAAGCGGATTTCTCACTTCGTGAGCGACCGATGCCGCTAATGAGCTAATCATTTCCATTTTTTCAGAAAGCTGCAGCTGATGATTATAAAACTCGAGTTCCTTCGAATAGTTGGACATCTGCTCCTGATTGATCGCAAAGCGCCTGCCCAGAATGACGATAAGTGCAATAATAAATCCAACCACACCAAATTTCCATAGGAAAAACTGATACTTTTGATTATTTGCATAGTAAAGAATGAGATCAAACGTCCCCATCAAAGCGAAAATAGCGAATCCTGAAGAGAAAATAACTGCCTCTCTGTTACCTCGTATTACAAAAACAATGGATAGACCAATAATAATGATAAATTGGAAAATCATAACTGCACCTAGTACGGTAACTGTAAACAAGTGATACGCTTGGGTAAATTGATAATGATTGAGTTGATTAAATAGGATTATGATAATGCAGAAAGACGAATAACCAATTTGAAATTTACGAAAAATACGAATCCATTTAAATCTGCCATTGTCGAATATTTTCTCAAAAAAGTAAGTGAGTGAGGGTAACAATACCGCCAAAGAAATATCGAATATATCGAGGAATAAATCCCCAAACTGGGTGAAATTAGCATAAAGAAATGGGGAATACGTAAGAAAGATTGTGCCCAGCGTTAGTATGATTAAGCTCAGAGAAATCCATGTAGCCCGCCCAATTTGTTTCAAATAGAAGGAACAAATGAGCATGATCACTGCTATAAAAAGAAAACCAAATCCGAGAATAATATTCTGTAAATCTCGGAAAATATATGTTCGTGTCAGGGTTGAATAATGATCTACACGGATATCAGATTGTATACCTAGTCGATCCATGGATGTCTGAAGCTTTAAATAAACGCTCCCCCCCCGATCCTCAGCGCTAATTGGAAATAAACTGTGTTGCTGATCATAGGGAAAGTCAAAATTAACTTCCTGCAGGAGTCGATCACCTATATACACCGACAGCTGCTGCGCATATATACGATCAATATACATGCCATAGTCCTTAGGAAGCTGTTGCGGTAGCTGGATGCGAACCCAAGCTGTAGAAACTTCATTTGGCTTATCCGGCATCTCCGCTCCACTTGCAATTGTCATCCACTGATCTGCACGTGAAGCAGCCATGATATCTTGAACCTTGTCATCGGGGCTCGCCCATTTCATCCCCCATTTTGGAATCGCTTTCATGCTTTCTGGTTGCTCCACCATCGCATGATTAGCCATAAATATGACGCCAATAAGGATAACCAACCATGTTTTCCATCGTAATTGATGTATTTGAAGCAATCGATGCATGTATTCACCTTCCCCCAGAAGCCTGTAAGTAATTTACATTAATTTAATTCGACGGGGTTCTGGGCATTCCTTCTTCAAAGGGTAAACATTCTATAAACAAAATAAAACGCCTACCTCGTGGATATAGGCAAGCGTTCCTTAATTGTCAGTAAACCAGAAGGTTTTGGCTGGCAAGGTTTCGGTGATGAGCTGACCGTGGCTTACGACATTGCGAGATGGGGGTTGTCCGCGAACAAGATCCATTTCATTCTCCCCTGGCAGCATAATAAAGCTTGCAGGTAATCCTAATCCAATGCCATAATCCTTGAGTTGTAACGTTTTGGCGGCTCGAATGGTAATCATACGAACAAGTTCTGATAGTTCTTCGCGCCCCGTCATATGGGCAAGATGGGCAGCCATATGGGCAGCCTGCAGCATATTCCCCGTGCCGAGCGGATAGAAAGGCGTCCGAATATCATCGTGGGCAATACTCACATTAATGCCAGCCAACCACATTTCCTTTATTCGAGCAATACCACGGCCTTTTGGATTATTGTCGAATCGCCCCTGCATGGCGCTATTGATCAGCGGGCAGCATACGATATGAATGCCCGATCTTGCGACGATGCCAATTACCTTCTGGAAGTAAGCTTCACTGTAATACGCTGTCGCATTCGCATGAGCGGCTGTTACTCTTTCCCTTAAGCCTGTACGTATGGCTAAATGAGCGACATTTTCCAAGAAGGTGGAGTGGGGGTCATCCATCTCATCGCAGAAGACATGGACAAAGCACCCATGCTTCTCGGCCAATCGGAAGCAGATTTCCAGGGACGCCTCTCCCTCTGATCGTGTCGGCTCCAAATGCGGGACCGCACTTAGGCCATCTGCGCCAAGCTCCAAAGCAAGTTCGAGCCGTCGCTCGTTGTCTGGACAGGCACGAATGCCATCCTGCGGAAATGCGATAACCTGCACATTCATATAAGGCTTCACACGCTCACGTAATGCTAATATTGCCCGCAGCGCAGTCAGGGTAGGATCCGAAATATCCACCATCGAGCGAACATGAAGGATTCCCGCTGCGATTTGCATACGAAGCACCTTCTCTGCACGCGCCATGACATCCTCATAAGTGAGTGTCAGCTTACGTTGCTGCCATAAACCTATGCCTTCGAATAACGTTCCGCTCTCATTCCATGCAGGATCTCCTGCTGTTAACACCGTATCCAAATGGATGTGAGACTCAACGAAGGGTGGCAGCAGCAGGTGTCCCGTGCCATCCACTTCTCGCTCGCCATGAAGAGTAATCTCGCCAATTTGGGCGATTTTACCATCTTTAACGCCGATATCAACGGGCCCTTTGTAGGTGGCATCACCTAATAAGCGCACATGCCGATAGACCATATCCAGCAACCCAATCACCTCCTTGCCATAGTTACACGATTAGTTATCACGCTTCATTTCAGATTCGTGCCAGGAGCTAAGCAGCCATTTGGCGAAGGCATTGACAAGTAAGAAGAAAATGATCCCTAATACAGAGGCTGATAATCCGCAAGCAAATAGATATGGTGTTTTCAAACGAGCTGCTGCATAGGTAATCGCGTAGCCTAATCCACCTTGACCGCCGCCGATTCCTGCAATATATTCCCCAACAATGGCACCAACAACAGACAAGGTACAAGAGATTTTCAAGCCTGCTACGATATAAGGCAATGCCGCTGGAATACGTAATTTCCACATCGTTTGAAAGCCATTCGCATTGTACAGGTAGAACAAATTGCTCATATTTTGATCTGTCGAGTTAAGTCCAATGAGTGTATTGGATAGCATCGGGAAGAACCCAATTAAGAACGTGATGATCACGATGGCATTCATACCCGCGTCGAACCAAATGACGATCAATGGTGCAATCGCCACAATGGGAATGGTCTGTAAAATGATCGCATAGGGATACACACTCTTCTCGATCCATTTGGAGCTTGCAAGCAGGATCGCTCCTGCAATTCCCAGGATAATACTAAGGATAAAACCAAGAACCGCTTCGAAGGTTGTTGTTCGTACGGACACCCAGAGCCCGCTTCTGTTCTCAATAGCTGCTTTCACGATATCCGACGGTTTAGGAACGAGATACACAGGTGCATGCGTCAATGCAGCGATAAGCTCCCAACCCCCAATAAACACAACAAACGCAACTAAAGGTGGCAAAAGCTGTTTGAGCAGCAGCATCAGTCGGCGACTAAACGACACGCCTTCCTCCATGCGGCTCATCCAAGCTGCGCGCTCACGTGCAGGAAATATTTCATCAGGTAGTATTTGTAGGTACTTAGAATCGACAGCCATTGCACATATCCCCCTTCTTTATGACTTCCAATTAATTTTCCCAGGATTGAGAAGCCCTCTCGGATCATTCTCCCGTTTCTTCCGTTCCATACTGCCTACTTCGCCACGACCACCTTGGTCGAGCACCCAGGTATGTGGATCGAATATTTTGACACCAATAGATTCAAAGAAATCGATGATTTCGTATAAGCGTTCTTCCGTTGTAAACCGCACAATAGGGAGTGCTGAAGGTGTCACTTCACCGCCGCTGCGCACCCATTCGACATGCAGATAGACTTCATCGCCGAACTTCGATTTGATTTGCCCTATTTGTTCCAAATAGCAATCCGTTTTAAAAGCTGCTTGCAAATACGTCATAGCTGCGTCCGTTTTCATCGCCCATAAGGTCGTATGATTCCACGTGAAGTCGGACACGCCAATCGTTTTTCGGTAATTTTTGGCCTCGATCACATGACCAATATGTCCTCCAAATTGTTTAGCAAGTGCATCAACTAACCGCAGTGTTGCTTCCGCAAATTCCAACATAACCGCAGCCATATCTGGCAGGATCACCTTGTTAAATGGTACAAAATAGGAAGGAATCGGCCATTCCATCGGCGCAATGAGACGTTTGGGAATCGCTTCTTCACGAGCCAGAGCTTCACCAAACTGCATCGCCTGCTCAAAGGTAGGGAATTGCCCAATCGCCTGCGCCCATTCTGTACGTGGTGAAAGCGGAATGGTAACCTCGGTCATAATGCCTGTAGTCCCATAATTGTGAATATAATTAAACAATTCCTGCCCAGTAACAACTAGGCGCTGCGGTGCTTCTTCCATCGTATAAATAACGGCTTCATAGACGTTGCCATCCCATAGGTTGCCGTGCGTGATCGAACCGATTCCGCCAGAACCGCCGCTAACGAAGCCTCCTACCGTCGCTTTCACATACGTACTAGGGTATATGCGAATTTCTTGTCCGACTTCGCGTGCCTTTTTATCGATAACTCCCAAGCGAACACCACATTGGAGACGAGCAAAACCAAGCCCAATCTCAAGGATTTCATCCATGCGGCTTAGATCTAGCACAATACCTTTCTCTAGGGGAACGGCCTGACCATAATTACCAGTCCCAGCACCGCGAACAGTCACCGGAATACCATGGCGATAACCAAATGCTAGAGTCGCCGCCACTTCACCTTCATTACGAGGCAGCACGACGACATCAGCGGATGCTATCCCCTGCAGCTGACGATTAAGTACAGGCGAATACCAGTAATAATCCTTGGAAAGCTTATCTCTTGTTTCTTGATCGATCGACACAATTTCTTTACCGAGTTGATTCTCGATCTCGTGAACCCAGGTTACTTCCGCTTCCGTGGACATCGCTGTCATCATCCTTTCGTCTTAGTGCTCCAAAGCTTCATTAACAACACGTACTAAATCACTAAATTGCGCTGTTGTTCGAAACGTTTCATCCCTAGGGAATGGTATCGGAATATCAATTCGCGCAGAAATTTTACCAGGTCGTGGTGTCATTACAACAACACTTGTCGATAAGAACACCGATTCAAATACGTTATGAGTGACGAATAACACCGTCATCGATTTATCCTGCTGCCAAATATTGAGCAGCTCCATTTGCAACGTTTGGCGCGTAATTTCGTCCAAGGCTCCGAAAGGTTCATCCATCAGCAGCAGCTTTGGTCTTGAGATTAGCGCACGCGCGATGGATACTCGCATTTTCATCCCACCGGAAAGCTGGCGAGGCAGTACTTTCATGTAGTCCTTCAAGCCAACAAGCTCAAGCACTCGCTCAGCCTCTTGCTGCTGCGTTTTCTTATCTACACCGCGTAATTCAAGCGGGAGCTTGACGTTCGCCTCAACCGTTGACCATGGCAATAGGGTATGGTCTTGGAAAACGAAAGCGATGTCGCTTTGCTTACGAGCTTCCTTCGGTGTTGTTCCGAAAACATCCAATGAGCCTTTACTCGGTTTGGATAAGCCAGTAATGATTTTGAAAATCGTTGATTTCCCGCACCCCGATGGGCCCACGAAGCACAAGAATTCGCCTTCTTGAATCGAGAGGTTCACATCCTGCAACGCAATCGTTCCATTCGGGTAGGTTTTGGAAAGATTCGTCATGCTGACGAAAGTAGAACCAGAGGTTTGTGTTGGGCTTGCTGTATCAATTAGAGAAGAATTTTTCGACATGTTCTTCATCTCCTAAACGTGTTTTGGCTTGCCAGATCTACTTGCTGATTTTGAGCGATTGCATGTCGAAGGCTTGGAAGGCAAGCAATGCCTCTGCAATATACGATCCGTACTTCTCAGTCATTGCTGTTCCTTTGGCGATTGTTGCCGCTGTTGCATCTCCGGAGACGCCGGTATAAGAGAGATCGTCCATCACCCATGCGAAGGATCGATTCCGTAGGGCTAGATAGCGGGAGTCCGGATAATTCGGATATTCCGTTGGCGCTACGTCCATATGCACCCAATGCGGCATCGCCGCCATCACAATGGAAGTTTCCATATCACCGGCGTGGATACCCGCTTGCTTCTCCAGCGGTGTAATCCATTCGTCTGCGCCGCCGAGCCCACCAGGATCTAACCGGAACACAGCCAAGCCTGTTTCAATACGAATTTCTCTGCCCATCATGTTCAACAGATCGGTATTCCCGCCATGCGAGTTAACGAGAACGAGCTTCTGAAAGCCGCTTCGCCGCAGGCTTTTAGCAATATCCATCACAACGGCCATTAAGGTTGTCGCCGATAAGGTGATTGTCCCTGCATGACCTAGATGCTCTGTACTTTTTCCATAGGGTATGGCTGGCAGCAACCAAATATTCGCATCGTCAGGGAGCTGGTCGAAGGCTTCGGTTAGCAATACTTCGGAGATTAACGTGTCGGTAAACACCGGCATATGAGGACCGTGCTGCTCCACTGCCCCGACAGGCAGAACGATAAGAGCATCTTCTTTGGGAATCTCAGCCACTTGAAGTTTACTAAGGCGAGGGAAGAAGCAGCGATCCCACGCTTTTCCTTGATATCGATTGAATGTCATGCTGAGCACCTCCTCGTCATGTTGAAGCTTCTTTTATGAAAAAAGACCCAAGCTCATGGAAGAGCGGATCTTCAGCTTTCCAATTTAAAGATCTATGCCCTCTTAGCTTGGAACTGTTTTAAGGCTGCAGCAACATCCGCCACTCTCTCACCCAATCGAGCTGCCATCAGCAGTTCTCTAGGGTCTGGAGAAAGTGAACTATCTGGCCCAGCTAATGTCGATGCTCCATAAGGCGAGCAGCCGATCGCATCAGCGGTTAAATACTCAGGATTTTCAGAATAAGGAAGTCCCACGAAGATCATGCCAAAATGGAACAAAGGCACCATCGCTGTTAAAATCGCTGCTTCATGTCCAGTATGGATCGAAGCTGTACTATTAAATATGCCAGTGGGTTTGCCTTCTAAGGCGCCCTCAATGCAAAGATCTCCGGCCATCTCAAGGAACAATTTGACTTGCGCCGGCATAGAGCCGTAATACGTGGGGAAGCCCCATAGAATCCCATCTGCCCAACGCAGATCATCATTTGTCGCAATGGGAATATCCTTCTGCAGCGCGAGTGTTGCTTCATACTTTTGATAACGATCCGTTAAACGAAATTGCTTCGAAAGGCTAGACGTGCTTGACATCTTCTCATTCTCTGCAGGGCGCCTATCTTTATCCTGCTTGATGACACGATTCGTATCCGCAATCATTTCGGGTATCCGCACGATTCTCACGGGATGCGCACCTGATTGACTGGCACCGTCTGCAACAGCTTGCGCCATCTGATAGACGTGACCGAAGGCACTGTAATAAATGACCAACAGGTTAGCCATTCCACTTTTCACCCTCTCGCGAATTCATGCTTTTGAAACGATACAGCCTCACTTGCCTCTTGCCAGTAGTGAGCTATGGTAGGATTGTTCCATTCGGCTTTGGCGCCAGGTGATCTTACAAAGCGTCCTTGACTGTACACCCATCTGCGCTCTGGCAGCATGGTAAAGATTTCTTCTATGGAGCTGCCATCTACGATGACAAAATTAGCTGCACTACCTTCTGTAATGCCATAAGCTGAGAGCCCAAGTACTTGTGCAGGAGCCTCTGTAATCATCCGGAGCAGCGTCCGAAGATCAGCGGGTCTTCCCATATGTGCAGCATAGGAGCTGATAAGTGCTATTTGGAGTAAATCCCCTCGCCCAAAAGGGTGAAAAGGATCATGAATATTATCCGAAGCGACTGCAATGGAAATGCCACGCTCGTGAATTTGCTTCAACCGTGTAACGCCTCGTCTCACAGGGAACGCATCATGTCTGCCTTGCAAATACAGGTTGACCGCAGGTAAGGACACCGCTTTTAGCTTGGCGTCTGCCATCTTGTCGATAATGCCGCCTGCATCCTCATCGGTCATCGAGGCCAGTGCACACAAGTGATCTACGGTAACTCTGCCCTCGTAGCCTACTTCTTTGGTACGCCCCGCCACATATTCAACAGTTCGCATCTGCGGGTTATCCGTTTCGTCACAGTGTAGATCAATCGGTACATCGTATTTCTCTGCCATTTTGAAAATGTAATCAATATCTTCCTTCGGTGTAAGCGATAGATGCGGTGCACCGCCGATGCCATCGACACCCATGCGTAAGGCTTCCTCAATAGCCTCATTATCCAGAGACATGAAATTGAAGGGACACATCGGGAAGAGCTGCAGGGTGATATAGGGAGCTAACGCCTCCCTCGCTTCCAAGGCTGCTTCTATCGTGCGTAAGGCGATATCACGTGAGTATTTTAAGTTGAAATCCAAGTGTGTTCGAATATGTGTGGTGCCAAAGGATAACGCCTGCAGAGCAGATCGAATCATTCTTGCTTTGATCTCATCTTTGGAGAACGTTGGCGATGCCGCCGAGTAGTTACGAACAGCCTCTTCCAACGTACCGCTGATATTCTCCACTGTGGTTAAAGAAAACGCTTTGTCGAGATGCATATGCGAATCGACAAAGCCTGGCAGTACGATTTTGCCCTGAAGATCCAGGGTTGTAATCCCTTCGGTCAGCACTTGCTGATCCGCTTTCCACGTCTCTAAAGAGGTTACATCGGGACCCGCGACATCGACTTCTTGTTTCCGAATATGTGTCCAACTGCCATCACGAATCGAGAGACGGAATAAATCCCTTTCATCTAATAATGGTAATCGCACATTACACAAATCGATATTGTTGTTAGAAGCCAATGCCGCCACCTCCCGATGTTTTCCACTGTTTATTGCTTATTTCTTAGGTAAAAATTGTGTTGTGAATACTTTATCAATGCTCTCAGCCGATTTCAGAACGCCAGCTTCCACCATTTGTTTCTGAACTTCTTCCCAACGCTCTTTGGTCATGATACCAGTACCTTTAGTCGCTGCATCTCCGCCGAACACGAAGTCCATTTCCTTCGCTGCGCTAAATTTCATCATATCTAGGCCCATATCGGGGTTCTTTGTTTGAATACTTGGGTTGATTTCATCGGAATGATCTTTGTAGTAATCCCAACCCTTCACAGTCGCTTCCACGAATGCTTTGACTTGGTCAGGATGCTCGGCAATCATTTTCTCCGTTGTAAAGTAGACGCCTGCATAAATTTTATAGCCAGAATCAGCTACCAATAGAGTACCGTAGTCCACCTTTTGTTGATCCAGTGTGAAAGGCTCAGAAGTTACATAGCCTTGAGTTAGTGCCGTTTTGTCACTTACAAAGTTCACTAATTGTCCTGTATATTTCATTTCTTGCGCACCAGTCAATTTAAATTTATTCTTCATAAACTGCCAGAAGCTCGCTGTGGAGGCAACATACACTTTATGACCATTCAAATCAGCGAAATCTTTAATACCGGAATCTTTATGATAAAACAAAGCTTGTGGACTCTTCTGCATCGATGTCGCAATGGCAACAACAGGAATTCCTTCTTGTCTTGCTACCAAAATATCATCACCATTCGCCATCCCGAATTGGGCTTTACCGGAAGCTACAATCTGTGTAGCGGAAACGGATGGACCACCTGGCATCAAGGTCATATCAAAACCTGCATCCTTGTAATAGCCTTTGGCGAGTGCTGCGAAATTCCCACCATGCTCAGGCTCTGCGAACCAGTTCAATACAACAGTTGATGGGATAATCGGTTTAGCAGCCGGCGCTGCTGATGCTGCAGGAGAAGCCGCCGCCGCCGTAGTAGGTGCTGTTGTTGGCGCTGACGAAGAAACAGGAGTACTCGAACTTCCACATGCGGCTAGCAAACTTGAGATCATCACTAAACTTAGGGATACGACAGCAGGGCGTTTCGTTGCAAGTGTGCGTGTACGGTGTAAGAGTTTCATGGTTAACTTCCCCTCCATATTTGGTTTTCTATGTCTATAAATCTGTTGTAACCTTGAGTCAAATATACGTTTCACGGCTTGTTTCCGTCAACGAATAGGCTGACGTTTTGTATTTTCACACAATAAAAGTACGTCTTTTCATTACTTTTCCAACAGTATGTTTATTGTAAAGTAAATATCGCATCCAAAATCCGAACATTAAGCTAAATTGTCCCTACGACCACGCCTAGCTCCTTCAACCAACGACGGTACGCAATGGAGAAGCGATCCACTTTATGATTGAGCTCAACTTGGAGATCCAGTGGCAATAGCTCAGGCTTTTGTGTCTCGATAACTCTAGCATCTTGTTCAAACACGATGTCCTGGAAGTTAATGAAATTGGCATCATCGACGTCGTACGCATAGTTACGGGAAACCATCATGAAGACGACGCATTCTTCTGCAGCTACAGGGAGCACGGTCAGCATAATCCATAAGGTTTGACCATTACTTGGATCTGCCTTCGACAGCCTAGCCGACAATGGACGATATACTTCCTTCATATAGACATAGGTCGTGCCTTCGCTTTTATCCGAACCGGAATGTGCCACTGGCTGGAAAATCGGAATATTTTCGATATAGATGCGATCTTCTTCTTTCACGACCTGAAAATCTGGGAGCTCGGCGTAGTCCGGGTGACCCAGTAAATCCTGATGCACGAACATTAAGTGAGCGAAGTCTGTAAAATTCTCAATGACACGCGTCCCAGCTGCCGCAACCTTATACGGTCCACATGGAAGTGGATGGTACTCGGGATTCGCAAACTCTTCAAAGTGCGGGATCCCTGCGGCAGGTTCACCGATACATACCCAGATAAAGCCATACTTCTCTTCACACGCGTAAGTGACTGCTTTCGCTCGAAGCGGAATCTTCTCCCCTTTGGGCTGTGCAGGAATACAAACACATTGTCCAGAGGAATCGTACTGCCAGCCATGATACGGACAGACGAGCACATCATCTTTCACCCAACCTTTGGATAACATGGCTCCGCGATGGACACAGAGATCTTGCATGGCGTGAACGCCTTTGCTGGAGCGATATAGAGCTACTCTTTCTCCTAAAATGATGACACCAACAGGCTGATCTTTCAGCTCGGACGCAAGGTACACCGCATGCCAATCATTTTCAAGTACAGGATCATGTAGACGTTGTAGTGCCATAGAAATCATCCTCCTTTATTAATAGATCTACATCTGATTCGCGAAAATAGGGTACTGCCTCGCCAGCTTGCTTCTAAGTACGTCAACTCTGGCTTGTGCTCTTACTAAAATTTCCTGTTCATCGATCCATGTACTTTTCCCATGTTCCACAACAACTTGCCCGCCAACGATAACGAGATCAACGTCGTTGCCATTCGCATTATAAACTAGGGCCGAAGAAGCGCGATGCACAGGACTTATATGAGATTTCATCATATCGACAGTAACGAGATCCGCTTTTTTCCCAGGCTCCAGACTACCCAGATCATCGCTTCGTCCAACTGCCTTCGCCCCATTAACGGTTGCCATCCGAAGTACATCCATTGGCGGCAGTAACGTCGCATCGAGCTCATTCACCTTGTGCAAGCACGCCGTGAACTTCAACACTTCCAAGTTATCTTGACAGTTATTACTGCCAGGTCCGTCCGTTCCTAAGGCTACATTGATGCCCATTCGCAGCATTTCAGGTACGCGAGCAACGCCGGAAGCTAGGTACATATTGGATACGGGACAATGAATGACCGAAGCTTGCTTTTCTTTGATTAGCTCCAGTTCGCCATCATCAAGCCACACACCATGAACGACCTGCGTCTGTTCGCCAAGTAACCCAACCTCATTTAATAGTTCTAAATTCCTCAGCCCATAGCGCGCCATGGTTGTCTCAATCTGTTCGCTCGTTTCGGCGACATGCACATGAGAGATCAGCTTGCGGTCTCGACTAAACACGGCGGCTCGTTCGAGGTATTCCCGGGAACAACCGTATAAATTGAGTGGTCCTAACGCAATTCGGATGCGGCCATTCGCTGCACCTTCCCATTTATCAAGCAATTGATCCGTGGCGTTGAAAATTTCCTCCCCCGACTCCCGCAAGCGAACTTCCCCTGCTTGGTCGGAGCCGCCTCTAGCCAAATGTCCGCGAATACCTGAATCGACCATCGCTCTTAATACACTTTCATCGTTCTCTGGGTAGGTGTGGATATAGTGATGATCCATCATGTACGTTGCGCCGGATTTTAAATTCTCAATACATCCGATCAATGCAGCTAAATAGAAATCTTCCGGCTCCATCGCCAAACTCATCGGCCAAATGATTTCCTTCAGCCACTGAGCTAACGGTGAATGATCCGATACACCTCGCATGAACGTTTGGAATAGATGCGTGTGACCATTAACGATGCCTGGGATGACGACCATGCCCTCTGCATTATAGCGATAGGATGCTTCCGCAAGTAGATGATCTAGACTGCCATCTAACTTCCATTCACCTACTTCACAAATGACATCGTGTTCCATGTAGACATAGCCAGGTTTGAAGATTTTGTTTGTCGCATTCATCGTCAGGACAGTTCCGTTGTAGATGAGTTTTTTAGTCATGTGACAGCCCCCCTTCAATGTCATATAATATTACATATATAATGTAAAATATTATTTCGTGTTATGTTATTTAACACAATTATATGCAGGAGCATAGATGGCGTCAACATCACTTGTAAATATGTAATTGATGAATTGTTACGTTTATTTCTATTTTTAGTTATGTTATATTAACATTATTCAATATTCAGTGGATTTTAGTGATGTTTTTTGATGAAATCGAGAAAATATGATCAAGTGTATATATTTCAGTGCGATGAAATGGAGTGATGTTTATGTTAGATTTACACGTGCTTGATCCTGTTGATCAAGAAATTATTAAGCTGCTGCACGAGAATGGGAGAATGTCCTATGCGCGAATTGGTGAAATTTTGAATTTATCGCGTGTCGCGATTCAAAAGCGCGTAGAAAATCTCATCGAAAACGAGATCATCGAGAATTTCACGATACGTTTGAATGCGACGAAGCTCGGAAAGGTGGTTAGCGCTTTTTTCGAGGTGGAAGTGGAGCCGCGCTACGCGGAGGAAGTTGGAAACACACTTTCGGCTGACCCCAATGTGGTATCCATATATCAAATGACCGGCACGAGTTCCCTGCATATGCATGCACTGCTGAAAGATGACGCTGCGCTCGAGGCCTTTCTCTATCAGAATATTTATAAATTAAATGGCGTGGTGCGTGTGAATACGCAGATGGTTATTAAACGTTTCAAGCAGGGGACCGGGCTGGAGCTTTGATAGGTTCTGTGTTCCCTCCTCATACCCAACTAACTGGAAAAAATACATTTTTTTCAAGGGTACCCTCCAACTAGGAGCCGGTGCCGATGCTGGTATCGGTACTTGTGCTGAAGGGTACCACGCGGTAATCGCCACATAGGACTTATCTACTTTAAAATCCACCTCCCTAGCAACTTTGAATCAAACCTTCTACCTCAAGCACAAAAAAAGCCATCGCCAGGTAGATTTCTCTACTTGCCGATGACTCTTCTTCCGTTCCTCTATCCTACAGCTTCAATCGATACATCGCTTTGTTCTCTAACCCACGAATCATCGGCGTCCATGGCTCGGACTCCGGTGTGATGAGCAGCGTATCCTCGACCATTTGCAGCTTGGCATCCATCGAATCGATGTAATGCAGAGCCACGGCCTCGGGTAGCTGCGGCAGTACGGGACTTCCCCACTCCGGTAAATTGTGGTGGGACAGCACAATATGCTGCAATCCAATCACGAGATCCGATTGGAGATCTAGCCCAAGATGCAGAGCAGCCTCCGTAATCCAATTGGACGCCATGGAGATGTGACCCAGCAGCTTCCCTTGCACGCTATAGTCAGATACGATGCCAAGCTGGGCAATCATTTCCTCTGGCTTGGCGATGTCATGAAGGATAATCCCGGCTTTGATCAGATCAGCATTGAGGAAAGGCCGCTGTTTGCAAATAAATTCGCCAAGCTCCAGCATCCGTACGATATGATAGGCAAGGCCCGCGAAATAGGCATGGTGATGCGTTTTGGCAGCTGGATAATGATCTAGCTTATCCCCAACCTTCGCCACACAAAACGAAACGATGGATTGAATCGTCGGGTTTGTAATACTCGCCAAAACGCTGTTAATCGTATGAATAAGATCGGCTGGACTGATCGGTGCGGAACGAATAAAATCAGTAATTTGCACGCCATCTTCCGGCAGCGCTTTACGAATCTTACCGATTTTCACCTGTAAGCGTTCGCGGTACATTTGCACAAGTCCCTGCACCTTCACCAAGGTCATCGGGAAAAAGGTTTCCTTATCCGCAATGCTCACATCCCACATTTTCGCGGATACTTGGCCGCTCGCATCACAGAGTACAATATCCATGAAATCCTTGGCAGGTGTTGTATTGGTCTGTTTAACTTCCAACTCTTTTATTAAGTAAAAACCTGTAAATTCATCTGGTGCTTGTAGTTGTTTAATTAATGTCATGTATGTGCCTCCAATAATCAATAGGAACATTATACTACGAAATGCTCCCAATTGATTAGTGGCGTTCCTAGAAATTTATGGCGTGTCCGTTTCCGCAGTGCTGGTAAAAATCAAAAGTTTGATTCAAAATTGCAGAAACAAGCTGAATAAATGGGTCATGATTCCCAGCGGTGTGAGCTTCATCAAGCGCAGCATAGTAGTCCGCCCTTCCTTCTTTCTCGATAACAATGAGCGGATAACCATTCTTCATCTCACAATGACCTCATCCCCAGCCTCATTCCACTTCCAGTTGTAGCCTAACGCTTCCGCGAGTTTCGCCCAGCTCACGAGCACAAAACTATTTAAAACATACATGTCTACCGAGGGAATCGAGCCCGTTCTTTCCAGTGACGTATAGTGGATGCTCTTCTCCTCATCCCGATTCCTCCCTACTCGGATCGATATCGTATACTTGCAGCGCGTTGATGATGATTTCCCCGTCGCCCTGATTAAGAATGTTTAAACCTCGCAGATTGAGATTATTCTTATCATGAAGTTCATAAGCTGACACAATCGGCGGGAATCCGTAGGCGATGTGTGCATTCACATAGGTTTCTGGTCCGTATTTATGAGCGCGCTCAATATTATCCATTGCCCAAAAATGCGTTTGAAACTTGTCCCAATCGACCCCTTTGAATTTCATCATATACGTACCACTCATATATTCGCGTCCCTTAGCTCCATAAAGCGCTTCCAATCCTGGGAGCGGCTGCACACCGAGCTTGCGGATTAACGCTGCATCATCCGAATTATCGACCACATACGAAGGCTTCACACTTCGCGACAACCACATCTGGCCGATAGGTCGCATGTGTATGCAGCGTGAATTCCCCATTACTGTCTCGATGAAGTCCAAAGTAGGCTATTGCACCGCCAATTATGGCAATGAATAAGAGAATGATGCAGAAGATTACTGTCGATTTCATATTACTAATGAACCAATTTCTCAAATCTCATCACCTTACTACATCTCCCCCTCTAGGGTAGTCGGATTTCTCAATAATTTCACTGCTTCATCAGCAGGTAAAGGTCTGCTAAAGAAATAACCCTGTCCTTCATTACATTTCCGGGAACTCAGGAAAGTGTATTGATCTTTCGTTTCGACTCCTTCTGCAACCACTTTTAGATGAAGCCTTCGACCGAGAGCAATAATCGTCTTGATGATAGCAATATCTTTGGGGGATTCCGGGACATCCTGGATAAAGGAACGATCGATTTTCAATGTATCAATGGGGAAGTGCTTCAAATAGTTCAATGATGAAAAGCCAGTGCCAAAATCATCGATGGAGATATGAACCCCCACTTCTTTCAATTCAATCAATTTCTTAATGCTCTTTGTCACATTATCCATGACTATGCTCTCCGTCAGCTCTAGCTCTAACCATTTGGGTTCCAGCGAAGACTCCTGTAAAGCCCGCTTCACGACCTCCACAAATCCATCCCGATGGAACTGGACAGCTGAGATGTTAACTGAAATTCGCAACGGATCGATACCGCTATTCTGCCAGTGTTTATTCTGGTTGCAAGCCATCCTGAGTATCCATTCACCAAGAGGGACGATCAGGCCAATTTCTTCAGCAAGAGGAATAAATTCACCCGGTGCTACAAGCCCCACTTCAGGACGCTGCCACCGAACCAACGCTTCCATGCCTGAAATCTTTCCATCTATTAAGGTAATACGTGGTTGATAGTACACCGTAAACTCGTTGCGCTCGAGTGCTCTTCGCAGATTTACCTCCATACGCAATCGTTCATCTGACAGCGCATTCATTTCACTGTTGTAAATCTGGAAATTATTCCTGCCTTCGCCTTTCGCATAATACATCGCCGTATCTGCATTTTTCATCAAAACTTCAAGGCTTTTTCCATCGAACGGATACAAGCTAATGCCTATGCTTAGTGAAACAACAAGTTCATGCCCATTTATCACTACCGGCTCGGAAAAGCGATTAATCATTTTTTCCGCAACCTTACTGACACTGTTGGTGCCGCTAATCCTAGGAATAATCAGTAAAAACTCGTCTCCTCCTATCCTTGAAATCGTATCTTCTTCCCACAGACACTCCTTCAGTCGATCAGCAACCTTTTTTAATAATAGATCACCCACATCGTGTCCCAATGTATCGTTAATATTTTTGAAGCGGTCCAAGTCCAGAAACATCACGGCAAACATTTGACGACATTTTTCCGCGGTTGCTATAGCAAGTTCGAGTCGATCGTTGAACAAAACACGGTTGGGCAGCCCGGTTAGTGCGTCGTAGAACGCAAGCCTTTCGATTTGCTTCTCATGCCGTGTACGTTCAGATATCATCTCATCGAACGCGTCTATCATCTTATTAAAGGCCATCGAAACTTGCCCTAGTTCATCCTTGGAATCAATGTCTAATCGCGCTGTCAGGTCTCCCCCGACAATCCGTATAGCAGCTTTCTTTAACGCTAGAACAGTTTGGAGCACGGAAACATTAAACGCGACAAAAAGGTAGAGCAGCAACAAGATGATGACACACGAAAAAAGGGTTATAAAATCTTTCTTTGCATTCAACTGATGCAAACGCTCTTGAAGTAAGCGATCAAGCACGGGAGATTCTGAATCGTAGAGTCTAAATCCGGAATCGATCACCTTTGTTGCCCTTTCAAAAAATTCGGACGGCTGTACGGTAATTCGGGTCGTATCTATAATTTGATTGCTAAGATATTTTAAAAATGATGTTGTTTCCCAAACGTTTTCCTGGATATGCATAGTAAGCTCTTCGTTCAGCTTGGAATGTCCGAAATCAGCGGGGGTATCGGCTAATCCGTTCATCGATGAGCGGATGATGCCAGACAGAATAATAAGTTGTGTTTTTTCATCTTCCATTATAGCTCGCTTTGCAGCAATACCTACTCCGATACCTCTTGTCTGTCCTACGGTTTCAATGATGGAGGGAAGCTTCATGATGAGGGTGTCCATGAGATAATAGCTGTCATGTTCAGGGTCAACTTTCAAGCCGGACCAATCCTTAATATTTCCGATTACAGCAAGCAAGTTCGATACAATTGAAGTATGTAATTCGAAGCTTTCTTTAATAATATCACTGTTCAAAGCGAAGCTTTCTTTCGGTTGCAAGTGTGATAAGCTGCTTTTTAATGTAAACCACTTAGCCTTAATGGCGTTCCATTGTGCTGTTGTATGAAAACTACTGCCTAGTTTTTGATCAACCTTGTCGATTTCGATGATCGTTTCCTCTATTTTGGTCTGCTGTCGAACGATATTATCCTGAAAAGATCTGTCTCCGGACAAATAAGCGTTAACGATCCCCCTGTGTTGTTGAAGAGCTTCCAGAAGCGTACGAATATGATTGGTATATTCGATTCCCAATCTCTCGTTCTGAACGAAACGAATGTCCTTTGCGATACCAGAAAATAGCAAATATTCCGTCTGCATGATCGGTAGTAAAAACAGGGTGCCGATTAATAAAAACTTTTGCCAATATTTTAGCCGCTTCATGATGCTAACTGCTGAAAAGAGAATTCCGCTCATTTACATATCTCCCCGCAAAAAAGAATCCCCTCTCCCGCTTCTGCTCCTGTGAAGAGAACCATTGGACATATCCTATCTTTTTATTGTGCATCCGAGTATACGATGTTCAAGATGTTATTGATATTTGAACAAAAATACCGAACCACTTCTGGATGGTAATGAACTTGGCTAAATCGTTGCAATTCCGCCAAGGCTGCCGATGCGCTTAATGGCGCACGGTAAGATCTTTTCGATGTCATGGCGTCATAAGAATCCGCTACGTGAATAATGCTCGCGCTCAGTGGAATGGCTTCTCCCTTCAAACCTTCCGGATAGCCGCTCCCGTTCCAATTTTCATGATGATAAAGTACGCCCCTGAGCACTTTATTGAACGGATCTACAGGTTTCAGGATCTTGACGGAATAGACGGGATGCTGCTTGATCAAATCAAATTCTTTGTCTGTTAAGGGTTCCCTTTTAAGTAGAATAGAATCTTGAATACCAATTTTACCGATATCATGAAATAATGCAGCAAGACGAACCTGTTCGCACTTGCGAGGAGGCAACCCCATACTTTTGGCAGTTTCTGCAGCCATCATGCTAACACGCTGAGAATGCCCCTGTGTATAAGGATCTTTGGCCTCCAAAGCGTTGATTAATGCGCCAACGATCCCTTCGACCAATTTTTGATTGGCGAGAACCTGATTCTGGAGAACACTTTTGGCTTGAGACAATTCACTTATCAGTTTAAAGTTGGCTTTTTCTTGTTTTATCTTTTCACGTTGAAGCAAATTAAACAAGTAGGTATCCATTTCTCCACACTCTCTCTCTATCAAACTCTCTCTAAGGTTTTTGCGTTATTCCCCCTCCATCCACTCAGTCACTAAGTCCATGGCCTTCTTAAAGCAGGTTCTCCCTTTTGTTATTAATGCTTGCTTCGCGTTGTCATATTCTCCTTCTAACATCCATTTAGCATTTTGCTCTTTAATGAGATCGAATTCTCCCCAAATTGTACACAACGCATCAAAATAATGACGATCCTTTTCTGTTTTCACTTTTGCTTCAATGTTTTGAAAGCAAATCTCTAATTGAGCCTCGTTCATTTCTTTTTTTCGATGCCACGCTCTGATCTTCTCGATCTCACGCGACTCAATCATGGAAACCATCACGGCACGGATAGCCATAGCACTTTCCATCCAACGGTCCATTTCATTTTGTATGGGGTGAGTGTCATGCTGCGAGGGTAGTCTGAATTGGGAAACCGACGAACGAAGTGACAGACTTTTTAGAGCCGATTCCTGAATATTATCATTAATATCCAACAAGTTTTGTTGTTGCACTTCAACGGATGCCAATACTTCTTCACTACCGGCAGCTACTTGCTGGATCATCGCGGAAGTTTGATTGACAGAATCCGTAATCGATAACGTGCTGCCAGTTATCCCTTCTAGTCTTCCGTCGACTTCCCTCATTTCGCCAACGATTTGTACGAGAAACGTCTCAACCTTTTTATATTTGTCAACAGCTGTTTCCAGTGTTTGAACACCGGTTCCTATCGTAACGTCTATCTTGTTGATAGACTCTCCCAATACATCAGCACTTTGAGTCACAGTCCGAATCAGTTCTTGTATACCTAAGGTTTCCTGCTTGGTTTGAACCGCTAACTTGGTAATCTCTTTTGCGACAACCGCAAATCCATTCCCTTGTTCCCCTGCACGAGCTGCTTCAATATTCGCATTTAATGCGAGCAATTGGGTTTGAGAGCTTATTTCTTCAATTAGCCTTGTAATATCGGCGATTTTCTCAATCGCCTGACCAAGCCGATTCATCCGTTCTTGCACCTGAACGCTTTCACCCGAAATATAGCGCATTTGTTCCATAGCGGAAGACATTTCCCTTTTCCCCAAAGAAACATCTTCTGACAATCCTTCCGACGAACCTACAATTGATCCGTTCTTCCCTTTAACTTCCTGAAGAAAGTGATGGATTTTATTCATTTCATCTGCAATGTCGGAAACATGCTCCGATGCATCCTGCATGCCGACTGCAATTTCACGGATCGTACTGGTAACTCCTTCTACTTGTTCAGACATCATCGCAGATTTGCCGCTTGTGTCCTCCATCTTGATATGGAGTTCTCTGGAAGAATGGTCAACCACTCGCACGAGTGATTTTAAACTTCGGATCGTTCTCTTCAAAATCGGCAGCATGGTAGATCGTTCTTTGATAGCCACTCCGTCACTATTCACACGGAAGTCGCCGTCCGCCAATTTGCTCAGACTGCTTTCAATTTGATTATACTCAGCTAAGTTCAATAGCTTGATCATGAGCTAAACCTCCATAAATGTATTTATTAGTAATTTCAATATTACGAAAACACAAAAAGCCACAAGGCACCCGTTTGAAATGAGATGTCAGCGCGGCTTCTTTGCCGATTTAGCACGATATTGTGCTAGATTAGATTACTATCACACCCTATGATAATAATAACATTATAGTCGACACTCGAATTTTATGTCAACATATGTAACATTAAATGAGTTAATTTGTCGTTTTCATTCAGTTGAGAAAGAAAAAGTCGATTAATGTTATTTTACATCACACAAAAAGGCGTTGATTCTAAATCCTACATATGATTGGTAGCGATTAATGAAGGAAATTTATTGATCTGAGCGATAACAACTAAGCGGATATGCGTAAGAAGACGCAATAACCAGGTAAACACCCGGTTATTGCGTCTTTTCTAATTTTGAGATTTTGTTGTCGTTTCAGAAGCTTATCTTTCGGAAGAAACATAATCAAACCAGTCAAAATAGGCTGAAGATTTAGTTTTCTCTCTATTTCCAGTTGCATACAACCCAAAATAAACGCCTGTAAAGCCTCCAGCCACTTCGGTTGAAAGCATGCAGCACTCCCCGACTCCCAATACCTTTGACACACCCTTAGAATCTGAAAATGTGAAGGTATAGGAAGCAGCATCTGCCTCAATGCTGAGCACAATCTGATCGCCATCGTAGTCCACTTCACTTTCTATTTTCCACAGAGTGCCAAGTCGTCGTCTAAAGATTACCTTTTGCTTCCCTTTTATTAGCATTAGAGCGATCTCATAATGAAATCGTTCATTCATCAGAACGGCTAATCCCGCTTCCTCCCCATCTGCACCTGGAGCAAACTCAAGCAGTGTCGATACCTTACATTGAAAATGCTGCTGCCTACGGCCGATAAAAGCAGGCGAATCCAAGTCATTCAAAGTAACATTTGAGCCATGCAGAGTCAACCAACCGGGACGTTGGGCAAGTGACCAATCCTGCTCGTTCGGATTACGTAAAAAGTTCCAATCATAACCCAATTGTTGATCATTAAAATCATCTCTTATGGGCCTTATATCACTTTCTTCAAGAGGAAGCGTTGGCACATCCATTTCCATTTCGACACGTCCGTTATGTCCAATGGCAGGCCATCCGTCTTCCGACCACTTCACAGGAGATAAAAAGACTTCCCGTCCAAGATGGTGGCGGTTCGGATAACCTACAGGCCGAATACCTAAGAATACGGCCCACCAGCTTCCATCATGAGCTTGAACTAGATCGGCATGCCCCGTAGCATGGATCGGACTGAGCAGGCTTCGATGTGTAAGGATGGGATTATGCGGATGACTTTCGAACGGACCAAACGGACTGTCGCTTCTCCCCATCGTCACCATATGACCATATTCTGTACCACCTTCGGAAATCATCAAATAATAGTGACCGTGAATGCGATATACATGCGGAGCCTCCGGATATGAGCCCCCGGTTCCGTACCATATCAAACGAGGCTCCGTTAGAAACTTTCCGGTTTCAAGTTCAATCTCACTCTGACAAATGCCCTGCAGATCAGGTAGACTGCTCGTCAAATAGACTTTGCCATCAACATCAAAGAATAACGATGGATCAATACCCTCTTGTTCCAACCAAATCGGCTCCGACCATGTTCCAGAAGGATCCTCTGTCCATACATAAAAGTTTCTACCCACCGTCATGTTCGTCGTGACCATATAGAACCGACCCAGATGATAGCGAATCGTCGGGGCAAAAATACCTTTCGAACTCATCGTTTGATGGAGATCTAATTGACTCTTGCGGGTTAAGCAATGTCCAATCTGCTGCCAATGAACAAGATCCTTACTATGAAAAATGGGTACCCCCGGAAAGTATTCAAATGAACTCGTGACCAAGTAATAATCCGTCCCTACTCGGCATATACTTGGATCTGGATGAAACCCACTGATCACAGGATTCAAATATGACATGAAGAATCGTTCCTTTCTGAATACCTAATCTGCTTTCTACCCTTTAAGAGATCCCGCCGTTATACCAGAAATAATCCGTTTATTGAAAATGGAGATGACAAGGATCGACGGAAGGGTTGTCATCACAATGGCCGCGAACATCGGCGCAAAATCCGTTGCGTATTGACCCTGAAAATTCAATAGTCCTATCGGAAGTGTCATCTTTTTGGCATCGTTAATGAAAGTTAGTACAACCAGTAGTTCATTCCAGATACCGGCAAAGTTCATAATGCCTACCGTCATAAGCGCAGGTATCAATAAAGGCATTAAAACTCGCCAATAAACACCGTAAACCGAACAGCCATCAATAATGGCCGCTTCCATAATTTCTTTGGGAATCGAACTCATAAAACCGCTTAGCACCAGTACCGATGTAGGCAAAGCAAAGGCAACATAAATAAGAATCAAGCCGATTTGCGAATTCATCAGATTTAATTTAGAGAAGAATATAACCAAAGGAATGAGTGTTGCTTGCAGCGGAACCATCAAACCGATCAGAAAATAAACTAACGTGCCTTTCGATGCTTTCCACTTTAATTTAATAATCGCAAAAGAGGCCATTGAACCTATTAGTAAGACTAGAAGTAATGTGACAGTCGTAACGAGTACCGAATTATAAAAATAACGGCCTGTTCCCCCTGTGATCCATGCATTTATGTAGTTTCCCCACAGCCAATGCAGCGGAAGTTCCCAGGGACGTTCAAAAATTTCCGGCGTTTTCTTGAGTGAATTCACAATAAGCCAAAACAGAGGATAAATATAGACAAGCGTCCCTACTCCCAAAAATAAATAAGTGGACAGCTTTTGAATGGGACGAATCATTCTTGAACCTTGCTCCATACGCGTACCTCCTTCCTCAATCTTCAATATCCTTGGTAGGAATTAATTTATTAATAGCAAACGTAACGATTAAGCACATAACGAGTAAGATGACAGCTAATGAATTACCGTAGCCATATTCCAACTGACCAAAGGAACGTTTTTGCAAATATCCGACCAGTGTTTGTGATACATTGGCAGGCCCCCCGCCCGTCATGACATAAACAAGATCAAAAAATCGTAAGGAACCAATAGAAATGAGAATGGTATTTACTTTAATAATAGGTTTAAGCAATGGTATGGTGATATGACATACCAATTTCCATCCGATAGCGCCTTCAAGACGTGCGGCCTCAAAAATTTCCTCGGAAATATTCTGTATCGCTGCAATGAACAGGATCATGGTATACCCAATAAATTGCCAAGATACAACCGCTGTAACTGCCCACATCACCGTTTTGGGTTCAGACAACCACAGGTGCTTTAGTGAATCTAGCCCCAGCCAATCAAGTAAATTATTAATAATACCGATCTGCGGATGATAAATAAATGTCCACATCATACCCACGGCGACACTCGATAGGAATGCTGGCATAATGAAAACAAGCTTAAAGAAATCTTTCCCTCGCACGTTTCCAGTCAGAATCAAGGCTAGAAAAAAACCAAATGGCAGTTGAATCGCCAAACTTGTCACTAAGAGAAATAACACGTTACGGATCGTAACAAAAAACACATCATCATCTGAAAACATCCGCATATAATTGTCCAACCCTATAAACTTCATCGGATTCAGAACATCCCAATCAAAAAAACTTAAATAAATCGATGCGATGATAGGGATGAAGACGATTGCCGAATATAGAAACAGGGCAGGGGTTATAAAGAATGCAATGGTCGAGCCTTTTCTCAGCATTTTATCCATAAACAACCACTCCATTATTGTTTTGATGAAAAAAGAGAGAAGAATATCTTCTCCCTCCATAAGAAAATGTTATTGGTTTAGCGGTTTTTCTCCGTATAAGCTTGCAAGCTCTTGAACGCATCTTCCGGTGATTTGCCTGCTAAGATAGATTGGATGGTGTTGTTATATTCGTCCCCAATCTTCGCACCCAGTCCCACATCATAAAAGATGAACATCCCTTTCATTGTGGACATTTGATCTTTTAAATCTTTACTTAACCCTGGCACTTTAGCTGGATCTAAAGTAACTTTCGTAGCTGGAATGTCTCCTTGCTCTTCACCAACACGTTTTTGTGTTTTGTCCTCGGACCATACTTTCAGATATTTAACAGCTGCATCTTTGTCTTTAGCCGTTGAACTTATCACTAAGTTAAATGCAGGTTGACCCAACCAAGTGTCAATATCCCCTTTTCCATTCGGAAATGTTGGGAATTTAGCAATGCCCACGACATCCTTCACCTTGGAATCGGTATTTACCAACGTATTGATTGCCCAACTGCCAGTAACCATCATGGCCGCTTGACCATTTTGGAACATGCTCGTCATTGCATTATTATCAATACTAAGGAACCCTTCTGGGAATGCCTTCATTTTTGTTAATTCCTGCAATACACGGCCTGTTTCGATGTAAGAAGGATCAAGCCAAGTTCCTTTGCCCTCCATCAATGCATTAAACGGTGCGTCGCCGCCAATCCGATTGGCTACAAACTCACTAAATAAGGCACTAACCCAAGCATCTTTGGCACCCATTGCAATCGGTGTCACTTTATTTTTAACCAACACATCAATCACATGCTTTAACTCATCGTACGTCTTAGGTACTTCAAGGTTATTCTTTTTGAAAATGTCTTTATTGTAGTACATGGTAGCTGCCGCGAAATTAACCGGAACACCATAAATTTTGTCATTGAACGTTAATAAATTAAACGCGCCAGAGATAAAGCGATCTTTCCACGCTGGATCTTTATCCAGGTATTCATTAAGCGCCAGCACTTTTCCTGAATCCGCATACGTTTTCAATTTTCCAGCAGCATGCAGAGTGAACACATCCGGCGCTTCATTTCCAGCGATTTGAGCATTTAATTTCGGATAAAAAGCTGTACTAGGGAGATGCGCTACTTCGAAAGTCGCGTTCACATCTGTTCTTGCATTAAATTCTGCAAGCAGATCTTTCTGGATATTGATCCCCTTGTTTTCCGGTTCTAACCAATCAAATTCTTTCATTTTTATCTTATCTTTGGGCTTTGCAGCCGCTTCCGTTGCTTTTGGAGCATCAGTAGCTTTGGGTGCCTCACTTGCTTTCTCGGTCCCGCAAGCAGACAATACAGCCGTGATTGCAAAAATAGCGGTGATTGATGCTGAAATGCTTTTAACCTTATTCATTTAAACCCTCCTCTATAATGTTGTACTATCTTAGCTTAGATGAAATGGGTTCAAACGGGTATGCGATATTCCTTACTTCATGGTTGAATCTGCCGACCTCTTCTCATCTTGGCGAGGTAAGGTTAATGTGACCACTGTACCCTGGCCTACGACGCTATCAATCTGCAACCCGTATCTATTTCCATAATGCAATTGAACCCGTTGATGTACATTGATCAATCCAATCCCCATACCTGAATCATCAATAGTCACCTGCAAATTCCCCCTAATCTGCGCCAGTCTTTCAGCCTCGATACCGTTTCCGTTATCACTTATGGTGATGAGAAATAAATCATCCTCAAAAAAACCGCGAATATCAATAAGCCCTTGATCAATCTTCATTTCCATACCGTGAATAATCGCATTTTCCACCAAAGGCTGCAGAATAAATCGCGGAACTAACAAGGGCAGCGCCATCGTATCTATGTCGATAGAAATGGTAATTTTATCTCCATATCGATGTTGCTGAATATAGACATACTTATTGACGTTATCCAATTCCTTGTGGAGGGGGATGTACTCTTTTCCCTTGATTCCTTCCCGCATTAAATCACCCAATGCTTTGGATAATTTCCCCACTTCAGGAACATTCTTGATGCGCGCAAGCCAATTTATTGTTTCTAGTGTATTAAAGAGAAAATGAGGGTTAATTTGGAACATTAAGTATTTTAACTGCGACTGCTGCTTCAACAATTCCTCTTGATAAACGGTGTTGATTAAATGATGAATACGATCAATCATCCGGTTAAAGTTTCGACTCATAACCCCTATCTCATTGCGGGAATTGTAGTTAAATTGAATATCAAAGCGATCTTTCTCCACGTCTTTCATCATCGCGGAGAGCTGACGAATGGGTTTAGATATACTGTTCGACACAAAATAGGCGATAAATAAAGCAACGACAATACAGATAATAAAGATAACGAACATCCAATTTTTCAATTCAATAGACGTTTGGGAGTATGTAGCATCCGGAATGACACTGACGATCTTCCAATCGGTATTCCCGATGGCATGATAAGTAATGATATAGTTAATCCCGTCCATCTTCTCGCTAGTATGATCTTGTTCTGGACCATGTAACACGCGACTTATATACGGGTAATCGGGGGTCGTATTAATCAAGGATTTATTCGAATGTGAAATGATCCTTCCATTCTGATTGATAATATACATTTCGCCTTCATTGTTTAATTTCGTCTGCGCAAAAACCGAATATAAAGCGTCTTCTTTAAGATGAAGTTCAAAATATCCGATTTTCTTCAGGTTTCCCACATCAAACATAGAACTTCTAGCTGTAATTGTTAGCAGCTCGGGATTCGTATTCATCCAAACTAAATTGCCCTCATTCTCTTTCAGTACATCCCAATCGTGCGTATCCATATCATTGGATTTCAAGACATTTCCCGACGAAAAAACATCGTTACTTAAAGCATAGAGGCTGATGTCCTGTACGTCTTCGCTATCAATGATAGCACCATCCAACAAGAGCATAATTTTGTTCATTTCATCTAAATATTCCACCTGACTATGAAAGCCTAGATTGGCTTTTTTTAGTGCATCCCTTATTTCTTTATTGGTAAAAAGGGAATAGTACAACCGCTTGACTTCCTTCATCTTGAACTCAATATTTTTGCTTACTTCGGTTAATAAATCGGTGGTGTAAGCGTTTGTTTTTTCCTGTATGAGCGATCGGGATTTTTGATAAGTTAACGTGCCAATCACAGCTAATGGAATAAGGTTCAAAATGAGGAAGGATACTAGTAATTTTTTTTTAATCTTCATGTCTAGTATCCATTGCCGCAACCTGCTTACTGGCTGGTTACGTATCATTTAAGTGCCCACCTCGTTCATCATGTCTTGAAAATAACTGCTTACGAAAATCGTTTGGCGTTTGTCCGTAATGTTTTTTAAACATTTGTCCAAAATACCTGGAATCTCGAATTCCAACCCGACTGGCTATTTCAAATACTTTAATCTGCGGGTCTGCTAGCATATCCACAGCTTTTTGCATACGAATTCGGGTGAGTGTATCTGAGAAGTTTTCTCCCGTTTCCTTTTTAAATAAGCGGCTCAAATAGTCTGGATGATAATGAAGCATGTCCGCTACTTTGGCAATGGTCATTTCCTGCATGTAATTCAATTCTATGTATTCCATGATTTGCGCAATCACTTCATTCAGCTTGGATATTTCACCTTCCGGTACCAACATGCCTTGCAGTGTAAACGAATATTCCTTCAACTGATGCCGCAGACCAAGCTCTAACTCATTTCGCTTGCGATCCTCTTCAATCACTTGTTTGGCTTTTCTGCAAGCCTGCATAATTTCATCCGGATCCGTAGGCTTGAGTACAAAACCAACGGCTCCCAATTTGATCGCGGTCATCGCGTAATCCAACTGATGGTAGGCCGTAATAAACACCCATTTGATGGATGGATTCTCTGCTTGTATCAGCTCCATTAAGGCTAGCCCGTCTAGACCCGGCATCTTAATATCGGTCAATACCAGATCAGGATGAACAGCCCGAATCAGCTCTAGAGCCTCCAAGCCATTTGCCCCCAGCCCTACCAACTCAAAGCCTTCTTCTTCCCATTCTAAAGACTGCAAGCCCATTCGAGTGATCGGCTCATCATCAGCAATAATCATCCTAATCACATTAATTCCCCCCACATGAAGTAAGTGAGTTCATTATCTTAGTTTTTGTTTAATAGTTCAATGCATATTTGTGTAAGGAGAGAGGTTACGAACCTGGTTTTTGTACAAGTGAAAAGTCAATAAAACCTCTTGCCGTTGATCCGGGTTTCAATGGTTGCCTCCGAGGGAAGGGAAGGAAGTATGTTCTCCAATTCAAACAACTGATTAATATGATATACGCCATGCGGTAACGCCGAGCGGTAAACCATATCCGCCACAGAAGCGGCCACCTTTGCGGTAATCTTGGCTTCATTTATTCCTTGTAATAAGCACTCAACCAACACATCTTCCTGTCCCCTTTTTCCCCAGGCATCGATTTTTACGGCAAACATCTCTTTTCCGAATCGCATCTTACCGAATAATTGAATGGCGGCATTACGAATCGTCTTTATTCGCAATAATCGGAACAATCCCGATGCTCTCAACCACGCCAGCAAACCGGTCACCGCAATCGAATCGAAACAGAGACGTGTGGAAACGAATGGCACACCAAGCGTTCGCGTAAGTGCATGCTGGTCAGAAAAATTAAACCGATATGCCTTTCTATGCCCCAATTCTGATCCAAAATCCGTTTTTTTACCGTCCGTGAAGCTGGATACGACAACCCTGCTTCCATCCTTTACTACGCCAAAATCCGTGCCCAGGTTATCAACGGTCCATTCGATAGCGGCTTGTCCATGCTGATCCCCCAATCCCAGCATAATGAAAATGTCTATGGCATTCGTCTGATCCATCAGTTGTTTGGCGCGAAGAGCCAGCATATTTGTCAGCCCCGGAGCGAGTCCAACACTCAGCACGGCCGTTACATGATTTTCAGCGGCTTCCGCTTGCAATCCTTCCAATTGTGATAGAAACGAATCGTTCGCAGAAACATCCACATAATGAACTCCGCTTCCGAAACAAGTCCGAACAAAAGCAGCATCCGCCTGATCCAGACACATCACGACCAGTTTGACGTCTTTCAAAATGTCCGTATCGACTGCCTCCTTGATATTTAGCTGTAAAGGCCTTACCATCCCATTGGTTGTGCTGCTGAATTGCTCAGCACGGCTAAAGCTTCTCCCTGCCGCATAAACCTTACCTGGAAATAACTCCCCCAGATCCCTGCAGATCATTCTTCCTACATGACCATATCCGCCAACCACCACAATATCATTCTTCATAAAGTTCTCTCCCATTAACCAAATGGTATAGTTACTAAACTAAGTAGGCAAAAAAATTTATTTCTGTAAAAACTCGTTTAATTTTTCTATGCATTTCTCAAATATTTCGATTTCTTGCTCGCTTACCTGAGTACGAAGTTGATCGTAAAAATCGACATGCACTTCTTCGTGGGCCGTAAAAGCCTCCTTCCCTTTTTCGGTAAGTGAAATCACAATCCCTCTCGAATCATGTGGATGCGACGCACGCGTAACCAAGTCTTTAGCTTCCAAACGGACGATAAGCTGTGATACAGCGCCTTTCGTAACGCTCAGGCGGGCAGCGAGCTCACTCATTAATACGGCACCCGCGTAACCGATCGCCTCGATCGTGTGAATTTCACTCGGAGTAAGGGATCCCGCGTTTCCAAAAGTTTGAGGATGGCGTTCGAGCCGCCTAAGCTGCATGATCAACCTTCCAAGATTACGACTTCCTCTATTCCTACTAAGTGACGGAGAGACATTTTTCTTATTCATAATTATAGTTTAGTTCCTTAACTTATTGTTTGTCAATCATCGAATCCGTGATAATAGTCCCGTCCCATCCGGCGGGAACAGTAATTTGCGTCCCAGCCGGAATCGCGACGGAATTAGTTAATTAGGTTTAAATTCTTTAACATACGATACAAAAATGATGCACTCTGAGCGCGGTCTGCATTCATGGCAGGTGCCAGTTGGCCATCAGCCACACCGCTTGTAATACTTGTTTTAATCGCTACGGCCATCGCTTCTTTCGCCCAGCCTTGAATTTTGTCATGATCGGCATAGGGGGAGAGAATTTTGTCGATATCCTCCGGGGATACAGTCTCCTTCCACATTCCAGTCGAATACATTGCATTGTAGATCATTTGAAGCATTTCCATTCTACTTATCTCTACATTCGGTTTAAAGGTTCCATCGGCGTAACCACTGATCAGATGTGCTTTTACCGCAGTCCCAACGGATTGCGCAAACCAATCGCTGGACTTCACGTCTTTAAAAATGGTTTGACTATCATTTGTATCGGGGGTGACACCGAGCGCTCTCGTAAGCATCGTGATAAACTCGGCACGAGTCACCGTTTTAGTTGGCTTAAAGCTACCATCTTCATATCCGGTAGCACATATTTGGAAGCCAGTGTATCAATCGCATCTTTCGCATAACTGTTCTCAACATCTCGGTTTGAGAGAGATGTTTCTATTATATCAGAAATTAACTTCTCAACAGTTTAAGTAATGATATTGAAAATATTGCCTTCTTTTCTTAGCTAAAATTCCCTCAGCAATTCACCACATATCCCCCGCGCACTTGAATATATTTAATAACAAGCTTTATTTCCCTATGTCTGATTAGCATTCCGCTTATCATAAACGCCAAGGAGGTGTCCCCATGACAGAGCCCTTATTTATCGTTTCCAAAGAGGATTGGTCACTCCACCGCAAAGGATACCAAGATCAAACCAGGCATCAAGAGAAGGTCAAAGAAGCCATCAAACAGAACCTTCCTGATCTGGTTACAGATGAAAGCATTGTCATGTCCAATGGTAAACAAGTCGTGAAAGTACCTATAAAAAGCTTGGACGAATACCGCTTCCGCTATAACTTCAACAAAGGCAAACATGTCGGTCAGGGAGACGGCGACTCACAAGTCGGCGATGTATTGGGAACAGACCCACAGCCGGCACAGGGTCCAGGCAAAGGCGAAGGCGCGGGAGATCAAGCCGGCGAGGATTATTACGAAGCTGAAGTCAGTATGGAAGAGCTGCAAGCGATGTTATTTTCAGAGCTGGAGCTGCCGAATTTGCAGCAAAAAGAGAAGCGGAATATGACGACCACCGAAGTCATTTTCAACGATATTCGTAAAAAAGGGATCATGTCCAACATCGATAAGAAGCGTACGATCCTCGAAAATATGCGTCGCAATTCTCGATCCACCTCGCCAGGTATTCATCATATTTCGCCGGATGATTTACGTTTCAAAACATGGGAGGAAATCGAGAAACCGCATTCCAATGCGCTTATTATTGCCATGATGGATACCTCTGGTTCCATGGGCTCTTTCGAGAAGTACATAGCCCGCAGCTTCTTTTTCTGGATGACCCGCTTCTTGCGCACGAAATATGAGAACGTTGAAATTGTGTTCATCGCGCACCATACAGAGGCTAAGGAGGTTACGGAAGAAGAGTTCTTCACCAAAGGTGAGAGCGGGGGGACGATTTGCTCTTCGGCCTACCAAACAGCCATTGATATTATTGATAAGAGGTACCCCCCTTCTCAGTTTAATATTTATCCATTTCATTTCTCAGATGGCGATAATTTAACCTCAGATAACGAGCGCTGTGTAAAGCTGATTACGCAATTAATGGAACGCTCGAACATGTTTGGCTACGGGGAAGTGAATCAATATAACCGCAGCTCTACGCTGATGTCCGCCTTCCGCCATATTAATAACCCGAAATTCCTGCATTACGTCATCCGTGAAAAAGGCGAAGTGTACAAAGCTTTGAAAACCTTTTTTACCAAAAAGGAAGGAGTGCCTGCACAGTGAGTAAATCCGAAATCCAAAAGCTGGAATATGCCATTGATGAAATTACGGAGATCGCGAAAGGCTTTGGGCTCGACTTCTTTCCGATGCGGTACGAAATCTGTCCGGCAGAAATCATCTACACCTTCGGTGCCTATGGGATGCCGACGCGCTATAGTCACTGGAGCTTTGGTAAAAATTTTCATCGCATGAAAACACAATATGACTTTGGACTCAGTAAAATTTACGAATTGGTCATTAATTCGGACCCCTGCTACGCCTTCCTTTTAGACGGAAATTCCCTGATTCAAAATAAACTTATCGTTGCGCACGTGTTGGCACACTGCGACTTTTTCAAAAATAATGCGCGCTTCTCCAAAACGAATCGCAATATGGTGGAGAGCATGTCCGCCACGGCCGAACGCATCCGCCAATATGAAATCGAGCATGGGATCGATGAGGTTGAACAATTCATAGATGCCGTACTTGCCATCCAAGAGCACATTGATCCTGTACTAACTCTATCGTATGGCCAAACTCGCAAACGCCAAGAAAATAACAAAGCCGCTACACCAGCAGTGCGATCGGAAGCAACATACGGGTATGAAGACTTATGGGACTTAGATAGCCGAAATAAACCTATTATTTCTCTGGATAAAGAAGATACGAAGCGTTTTCCGCCGAAGCCTGAAAAGGACCTTCTCCTTTTTATAGAAGAAAATGCCCCGTATATGGAAGAATGGCAACGAGATATCTTAACTATGCTGCGCGATGAAATGCTGTATTTCTGGCCGCAGCTCGAAACGAAAATCATGAACGAGGGCTGGGCTTCCTATTGGCATCAGCATATCCTGCGGGAATTGGATTTGACTGAGGAAGAAACGATCGAATACTCCAAACTGAACTCCTCCGTCGTTGTTCCGTCCCGCCATTCTTTGAATCCCTATTATCTTGGGTTGAAAATTTATGAAGATATCGAGAAGCACTGGGATGCACCTACAGACGAAGAAATTCGCAGATTCGGGCGAGCGCCTGGGCAAGGCAGGAAGAAGATCTTTGAAGTACGCGAATACGAGTCCGATACATCGTTTATCCGCAACTATTTGAATAAACCACTGGTTGAAGAATTAGATTTGTACGTGTTTGAGAAGAAAGGCCCGGAGTGGAAAATCACGGATAAAACGTGGGAAAATACGCGAGATCAACTCATCTACTCCCGTGTTAACGGCGGCTTCCCTTATATCGTTGTCGAGGATGGCGATTATCAGCGCAACGGGGAGTTGTATTTGAAGCACGCTTTTGAAGGCGTGGAGTTGGATTTGAAATATGTGGAGCGAACGCTGCCTTATATTTATAAGCTGTGGGGCAAGACTATTCATATGCATACGATTGTGGAGGATAAGCCGGTTTTGTTTAGTTTTGATGGAAAGAAGCATCATCGTCGGTTTTTGTGAGAGAAGCCCAACCCTTGTGGGGTTGGGCTTTTGAGTGTTCATTTATTCTAAGCTAAACAGCTTATTCAGGGGCACCTGTAAATCTTTAAAAACAAAAGACTGGATCATTTCCTGTTCTGAATACAAATGACGTACCTGATAACTGCCTTCCAGTAACGAATAAACATGCACCGTTCGATTCCCTGGATCGACAATCCAGTACTCCTGCACGCCATACTTCTGATACAAGTTGAATTTCTCATTAAAGTCCTTCAATGCGGTTGATGGGGAAAGTACTTCAATGATGATAGTTGGAGCACCTTGACAGCCGCTTTTTGAGATCTGATCCTTGGAACAAACAACCGAGAGATCAGGCTGTGTGACATGATCAGGAGAATCATATTCTTCACTTTCGCTAAAAAAAACATCAAATGGAGCCACGAATACGTAACAACTCCGATTCTGAAAAAATGTCCTCAAAGCGAAATGCAGTTCTCCAACAATATATTGATGTAAGGAGGTCGGTGCAGGTGACATATTATAAGCTTTGCCATCAATTAACTCCCACGTTCCGTCCCATGTCTGCCAATCTTGATAGTTGTGGATTTTCTTCTCATCCGGATTTGACATAATGTCGGGCCTCCTTCTGATTGTGAGCTTGCCTTTATTTATTGTAACATGTTCAAGCAAGTTGTTGCTAAATAACCTCTTTAAATCAGTATAACCCGAATAAAAGTAGATGTAACCTGCATCCAAGTTATTCTTATACAGGGGTTCAACAAAAGCCCAACCTCTCGGATGAGGTTGGGCTGTCTTTAGGTTCTGATGTCCCATGAAGATGGAGTTAGCCACCTTCATGCGGAACGTCAGTGCGCTATTTGCTTGATATCCGCCATTTCTATGAGCCAACGGAACGTAGATACGCTATTTGCGCAAATTTGGTGGAGAACGCCCTATTTTGCGGAAATAGCGCCCTCTCGTTCCCTTTCACCTCCGAATGCCGGCTTTTGAGGGCAAATAAGGGATCTACGTTCCCTTTGGCAACATAGATCCCAACTCAAGCATGAACTGGTGCATTTGGCAGCCAATGAGTCAAATAATGACGTTCAGTCGCCGTGTTTTCAAGACGGATCAACCGCTGAAACTCATCCCTCATCTTACTCCCACTTAAACGTAAATGTCGCCACAATGAACGACACGACCAGCCAGATGGCCAGCATCAGCCCTTCCTGCCACAGCTCCCCGAATCCCGCTCCCACGTTCATAATCTGTCGAATGGCGGTGCTCAGCTGGGTAATCGGGATCGATTTCACGATCGGCTGCAAGAACTCCGGCATGCTGGAAACAGAGAAGAACACGCCGCCCAGAAACATGAGCGGGAACGAAATCAGTCCAGCTATCGGCCCGGCGCTCTCTGGCGTTTTGGCCACGCCGGCGATGATAAAGCCGATAGACATGAACGTCAATGTACCCATGACGACAAACAGCAGGAGCAGCCACCACGAACCGTTAACCTGCGTCCCGAAAATCAAGGCGCCTACAAGCAAAACGATCAAGGCTTGGGCCGTGTTCATCACGAGGCGCGCGGTAATCTGCGCAGCAATGAACGTCGAAGCCTTCAGCGGAGTACTTTGCATGCGCCGTAACACACCCCGCTCCCGCCAGGAAGCAATTTGCCCCGAGACACCATTTAAGTTGTTGGACATGATCATCATCGCGAGAATGCCCGGTACGAGGAAATCAATGTACCTAAGCTGCAAAGCTTGCACACCCACAGGTTCGATCTTCACAATGGGGACGTAGTTCGAGATTTGTTTGGAAACACCATCCGCCACCTGACTAACCGTTTGCAGTCCGATCTGCGCACTCTGTTGGTTCGTCTGATCATAATACACCTGCAAGAAGCTTGCCTTGGAGCTATCTGCTCCCTTTTTCGCAACAGCTTCACCGTAATTTTTCTGAATAATAACAACTAGCTTCTGATCACCATGCTTTAGTTGTTCCAGCGACTTATCCAAGTCATCGGAGGGCTTTAGCTTCAGAATACTATTTGCTTGAAGTGCCTCCACCATGATACTAGATTCCGTGCTATGATCTTGGTCAATAACAACGCCGTCTAAAGTAATATCATTTCCCTTACCGAGAAAGGAACCGAGCATAATCATGAAGAAGAGCGGCATGAACAAGGTGAACACGAGCACTTGTCGATTTCGCACAAAAAATCGGAGCTGACTTAACGTCAATTGGATATAGGCATTCATTCTTCTTTCAAGCTCCTTCCGGTCATGGAAATAAACACATCTTCCAGCGTAGCCGTACGTGTCTGTAAGTCTGCCATTTGCAATCTACCGCCTGCGCTTTTCTCAATGAGGTCGATTAAGGATTCTTGCAGCTTATCTGTATAGAGGACGAATACGTCCTTACGCACGTCGATTCCCTTTACTTCACGGATATCGCGAAGCTCCTGAAGAACTGATTCCTTATCCGCTTCCTCCAAGTCCTGCAGTCTGAACTCGATCGCGCTATCTGATTGCAAGCTGCTCACCAGATTACGCGGCGTATCCAATGCAACGACCTTCCCTTGATCCATTAAACAAATACGATCGCAAAGCACATGCGCTTCTTCCATATAATGCGTGGAGAGCACGATCGTTTTGCCTCGCTCCTTCAGCTTCAAAATAATCTCCCACAGCGTTCGTCTTGCTGTTGGATCTAACCCTGTCGTAGGTTCATCCAAGAAAATGACTTTTGGATCGTTCAGAAGCGCAAGCCCAATGGCAAGCCTCTGCTTTTGCCCGCCAGATAGATGCTTCACACGGCCGTTTCTTTTATCAATCAACGTCATATCCTCTAATAGCGGCTTAATCGGAACTGAACTCGGGTAGAAGCTGGCATACATCTTCATAATTTCCTCAACGGTCAACAGTTCAAATAGGGATGTCGATTGCAGCTGAACCCCGATAACTTCCTTTACTTTGCTTAAGTCCTTTTGTGTGTCAAATCCAGCCACAATGGCGCGTCCCCCGTCAGGCTTCCGCAGCCCCTCGATCATTTCCATTGTAGTGGTTTTTCCAGCGCCATTAGGACCGAGCAAACCGAATACCTCGCCTTGATAGACCTGAAAGTTAACGCCTCGCACAGCCTGGAAGGATCCATAATTTTTGATTAAGCCATCCGCTTCAATAACAATGTGTGAAGACTCCATAACGCTAGCCCCCTCCGTTTCCAAATTTTACGTAACTCCTCCTATCATATAACAAATGATCTCACAGTTATACTTTCTCATGGAGGAACACACTGCCAACAAAATCTCAAATTCTTGCTGACAGAACTAGTGGAATTCCGACACCGCCAATCGACGAACTTATTGAGAAGGATATGATAATCTTAATATCTACTTAATAATCAATTCCGAAGGAGATGTGTTGAAGTGAGAATGAATATTTTATTTAATAAGAAGCCGATTTCTGTTAATTTCGTCGGCACGGACCACAAATTAATTCCCTCTTTGATCAACGCACTTCGCCATAACAAATTCACAACCATGAATTTAGTTAATTCCGTAGAGCGTGTAGATTTATTTAGCTCGGAAGCCATTTTATATGCCAAAGATGGAAATAAAGCACGTATTCCGATTTTCTAACGCATTTCGTTACATAGATGATGTATGACCAAACGCTTACGAATGGTAGATTCCTTCGTAAGCGTTTTTTTTCGTAGACAAATAGGCATATAAACTCTTCTCTTTTCATAGACTAATAGAAATGAGAATACTTCTATCGAGGCCATTCAAAGATGAGAGACCGCGTTAAGAGGTAAGTATTATCGCCAATTAGAAAGCAGTTTTCGGGAGCCGAAAACTTATACTTTCTAATGTGGTAAACACCACTACAGCTGGGATGGAGAACGCTATGTACGTCATCCGCTTTTTCAAAGATCGTGCTGCTCAGCTACTAATCTATCTTCTCATCATGATAACGAGCTTCGTATGGACCTTAATCTGGGGTCTTCATACGGCTTCTCAACCGCCTCCAAGAATAACTACCGAGTACAGCATCAAACCGGCTACGAATGGCGTCCTTCTTCATGTGATCCAAACGTCGCCAGAGAACATTGGACTCAAAGCGATTAAAGCAAATGTGACCGATCGGCAGGACAACGGGATTAATGGCGGTTTTTTCTGGCAGGGGTATTTGCTGAGCATCGCGGTGACCAATGATCTGCCTGTAAAGGGGCAACCTGGTGATTACGGCTCGGGCTGGTACAATACGGATCGGAAACGAGGAACGCTGGTGTGGGACGAGAAGGCGCATACCTTTACCGTCCAAGTTGTCGAAAATGCGAGCGAGCTGAAGGTGATGGATCGCACGCGTTATTGGGCACAGGGAGGCGTAAGCATGGGGCTTACGAATCCATTTGGCTGGGCCGAGCAAGCCATTTCTGAAGAAATGCCTGTGATTAACGAGAAGCGCATGCGCTCTGGCATCGTGTATGATCGAATGAACAACGTATATCTCGTTGTAGCGCCTACCCCTTGTACAGGTGAGGAGTTCCGGACAGCGGTACAAGAGCAGGTAGGGGAGAATCAGCTGGTTGACGGGCTTTTCCTTGACGGCGATGGTTCCTCGCAGCTGAAGGTCGCGAATTTCTTACTGCCAGGCGATCACCGTGAGGTGTATCAAATGATAGCATTGTTGAAATAAGTGGAGGGAGGTAATCCCTTCCTAAGCAGAGAAAAGAGGAAACCCCACGAAAGCGGGAGTTTCCTCTTTGATATTTCTTCGAGAATTTAGAACGTCACATTATCCGGATCCGGACCAATACGTTGGTTGACATTCAAAGAATCAACCAAAGCCATATCCTCACCGCTGAGCTCAAAATCGAAAATGTCCGCATTCTCACGAATGCGATGCTCCGTCACCGACTTCGGAATCGTCACGACGCCATGCTGGATATCCCAGCGCAGCACAATTTGTGCAGCTGATTTCCCGTATTTAGCCGCAAGCTGCGCCAATACGGGTTGATCGAGTTTACCCTGCATAAGCGGGCTCCACGCTTCTAACTGGATGCCCTGTTCACGTGTAAACGTGAGCAGCTCGTTTTGCGATAGCTCCGGATGATACTCCACTTGATTGACCGCAGGAACAACACCGGTATCCTCTATCACGTGCTCCAAATGAGAGATTTGAAAGTTGCTCACGCCAATTGCACGAACATGCCCCTCTTTGTAGAGGTGGACGAGCGCTTTCCAAGTTTCTCGGTAAGTCGCGGACACAGCCCAGTGCACTAAGTAGAGATCAATTGTTTCCAAACCAAGCCGCTTACGGCTTGCTTCGAATGCTTGCAGCGTAGATTCATACCCTTGATCTGCGTTCCACACCTTCGTGGTTACGAAAATGTCCTCACGCGGCACGCCGCTTTGGCGCAAACCTTGGCCAACGCCTTCTTCATTGCGATATACCGCAGCCGTATCAATGCTTCGGTAGCCTAATTGCAAAGCGGTTTGAACCGCTCCGATAACCTCTTGACCTTCATTCCTTTTATAAACACCGAGACCCAGCCAAGGCATATGTACACCGTTGTTGAGCGTCACCCCAGCTGTAAATGCTTGATTCGCTTTCGTAGACATTGCTAACAACCTCCATCGGAATAAGATTAGAATGAGCGCATCTTTACCGTGTAGCTCTTTCCATCTAATCATAGCATTGAAGTCGGGTATCACAAAATTGTAGGAATAGCAGGCAGACAACAGACGACTCACCGATTTAACTCTGATGCGTATGAATCAAATCCATTTTCAATTGCCACAAGGCTGCGCTCAAATTGACACGATACACCTCAGGATTCAGCATGCGCACATATTGCGGCCAAACGGTTTGCATTTGCTGCGCATGGTAGTCACGAATACCATCCAAGGTTGGAAGCTCATAGACCAACTTCCCCTCCTCAAAAATCGATTTCAAGAGCGGAATCGCTTCATAATCCTCGATATATTTAAACAAATACGGATGGATGGGGTCGAATAGCTTAATCCGTTTCCCCTCCCGAATATCCACCTCATCCTGCAGAGCCAAATAATCCGCCTCCGCTTTGCCGGTCGTCTTGTTCATAATCCGGTAGGCTTCCTTGAAGCCTGGATTCGAAACCTTCTCCGGGTTGCCCGATATCTTAATGACAGGCACGAACTCGCCGTCCTTCTCACGGGCAACAAGCTTATACACCCCTCCCAGCGCGGGCTGGTCGGCGGCTGTAATCAGCTGGGTGCCAATCCCCCAGCTGTCGATCTTAGCCCCTTGGGCTTTCAGCCCCGCGATGATGTGCTCATCCAAGTCATTGGATGCCACAATCTTCACCTCGGGAAAGCCCGCCTCATCCAGCATGCGCCGCGCTTGCTGGGATAAATACGCCAAATCGCCGCTGTCGAGGCGAATGGCGTTCAAGCGCTTGCCGCGGCTCGCGAGCAGCCGCGCCGTTGCAATGGCGTTCGGCACACCGCTGCGCAGGGTGTCGTAGGTGTCCACGAGCAGCGTCACCTGCTCGGGCAGGGCCTCAGCATACGCACGGAAAGCTTCCGCTTCCGTGTCATGGGCCTGCACCCACGCGTGCGCGTGCGTGCCTTTGGTCGGGATGCCGAACAGCATCCCGGCTCTGAGGTTCGATGTCGCGTGGAACCCCGCGATATAGGCCGCTCTTGCGCCCCAAACGGCGGCATCAGCCTCTTGGGCGCGGCGAGTGCCGAACTCCATCAGCACGTCGTGCGGAGCGACGCCTTTCATGCGCGAAGCTTTGGTCGCGATGAGTGTCTGGAAGTTCACGAAATTGAGTATCGCCGTCTCAACCAGCTGCGCTTCGAAAATACTGCCGACAACCCGAACCAGCGGCACATTCGGAAATACAAGCGTTCCCTCCGGAATGGCTTGTATATCACCTTTGAACGAAAACGCACGAAGCGCATCAAGAAATTCTTCCTTGTAGTTCTCCTCTTGCATCCGCAAATAAGCGATCTCTTCCTCTCCGAAATGCAGGTTTTGTATATAATGAACCACCCGCTCCAAACCTGCGAATACGGCATATCCACCACCGAAAGGCAGCTTGCGGAAATACACCTCGAAAACCGCTTTTTCCCTATGCGTTCCTTGCAGCCAATGCGCGTACATCATGTTAATTTGATATTTATCGGTGTGCAGCGTCAAGTTCGTCATTGCGTTCATGGTATGCCAATTCATCGCATTCATCCTCTCACTAGCCCATTAGTTCATCCAATGGCGTATTAGTTACCTTTTCCAATTTTTAACAACCCTAGCCCCTAGTGTATGTACAAAATGCTTTAGTGCCCACACATGGCCTTGTTCATCAAAGCTAGCGACCGCATCCTCATGAATAACGAGAGAGAAACCTTTATTGTACGCGTCTACCGCAGTATGTAAGACACAAATATCTGTACACACACCCGCTAGATGAAGCTCCTGAATCCCTCTAACTCTAAGCTTTAGCTCAAGATCCGTTCCGCAGAAGGCGCTGTATCTCGTTTTGTCCATCCAATAAATGGATGCAGCATTATCTTCATGCACCTCTTTTAAACGGCCATAAAGCTCCCGTCCTTCTGTATCACGTATATTGTGTGGGGGGAACAAGTCCGTTTCGGGATGGTAAGGATCACCTTCCTCATGCAAATCAACAGCCATTACGACAAAGTCCTGCTCTTTCACAAAGCTTTCAGTTAACTCACACATACGAGCTTCAATGGCAACTGCGGGATCCCCACAAGGAAGTCTACCCACCACGAAATCTACCGTGTAATCAATAAGAATGAGCGCTCTCATGTCCACCACTCCTTATATTGTATATTTAAATTTATCATAATGACAATATCAAAAGTTAAAAAGAGAGGCCCTTCCAAAGGGCAATTTTCAATAACATCATTTCGATAAACTCATTATGACATAATTAATTTCACTTTTCAACTGGACGATTACACATTTATTGCGAGTCCGGAAATAGATTGGCGTAATTGAGGAGAACAGTCATAAACCCGAGCGCAACGAATGAGAAAAATGCCATGATATCCAAATGAAAGACATTGGGGAATACGATAAAAATAGCACCTGTGGCGACACAAAGCCAGTTCTGCCACATATGCTTCCCAGTCTTACCTAAAGCTAGCATCGAGCTTACGAATTGCAGACTTCCGAGCAGCGCACAGCTGAAAAGCGCATTGGTTACATCTCCAAATCCGAATACCCAAGGGCTGAGCAGAAACCATAGGCCAAAGAGTGCTGACAAACTATTTTTGAGATACATACCGATTACACCTCCTACACGCATGTTGTTACAGTATATGCAAACGCTTACAAATACGTGTATGAGAAAAGCCTCCGATTCACCTAAAATCATATATAATTCACCCTTGAATAGGGATAACTTTCCTATACGATAAAAAAAGTTGGTTAGTCTAATGACCAACCAACCGTCCTTGATTCACTTACTTTTCCGGTACGACTTATTGTTCGATATGAAGACCCGTTGTACCGGTTGTCACATCAGCTTTAAGAATATCAGTAACAAATTTCACAGGCACATACAAGGAATCGTTGAGAATGACTGGAGCAGCCCCAAGCGCAACAGGTGCCATTTTCGCGAAGAAATAGCTGTCTTTCCCCACACTCACACTCGTCCATTGCGCACCTTTCGTCAGTTCGGCCGAATACGTATCTTGATTCCATTTCACTGTGTAGCCAAGTCCTTCCGCTACTTTACGGAAAGGAACGAGTGAAACATCATCCGCATTTACAACAACCTCGCTCCCCAGTAAGTCGACCTTTACTTTCTCGGAACCAGGGAGTGGAACAGGATTTGGCTTAATCGTCAAATTCTCAGGCAAGCTAAAGCGAAATTCCGGCGATCCTGCAACACCAGCTGCGATCGCGTATTTCGGGAACACGACAACGGCTTCTCCTTTTTCCACATAAAAGCCTTGCCCTTCGCTGATTCCTTTAAATTGATCTTTAAAGAAATATTGTGAATTCTCATCCATTTTGGCTACTACGCCTGTATCGATTGTTGCCTTATAGTCTGAACCAAGTAAATCCTGTAGCGTTACACGCTGAGCCGCTGCCGCATTCAGCACATTATACGTATCTACTCTCGGCATACCCGTGCCGCCAGTTTCGCCGTACGTAGTCACTGTAAAGGAGACAACGCTCGAAGGATTGCCAGTGCCATCAGATTTCAATGTATAGACAATCGTAAGTCCATAAGGGTGGTACGTATATCCCTTCTCTATCGCTGCTGCAGCAGCTTCTGAAGCATCCTTCTCCCATGCCGCCAAATCTTTGTTCGCATGCGATAGGATCATGTCATTCAGCTCATCCTGATATCTCGTATCGAGCATACCTGTTAGCTGTGGCACTTTGATGTTGGTCGTTAGATCTGTACTCGAAGAAGTAAGCACCACTTCTTTAATGACAACTGGCGCAACGGTAGTTGCAGAAATAGCTACAACAGTATCTGCCGAAACAACGCTCGCATTTGACCATACAGAGGCGCTCACACCCACAAGCAAAGCACAACCAACAACACCCATTTTCAACATGTTCCACGGATTTTTCTTCATTTCCTATTCGCTCCTTCTAAGTTATCGTGTTTTTCTCTCTTGTTCTAACCTTCACGCTAACTAGACGCACCAGCCCTCAGAAAAGTCTGAATAACGGTCAACTGCACTTCAGAATTCCCCCTATAAAATGTATGATATAATTAAGTCTTGTGTATACACCCTTCATCTGTTGGATATATCATTGGTTAAATTCATTCAATTTGTTCTGCGCTATTTCATTATTAACTATGTGGTTTTTTAACAATTACAATGCTCCGGAGGCTATTTATGTCATCATCTTTACGTTTTAAACTTGTCGCCTGGCTCGTTCTTATCACCTCGGTCTCTCTTGCCGTCGTAGGGATTACTAACTATACACTCTCGCGTAATAAGCTTCTTCAGCAAATTAACGAACAATCCATAGCCTCCGTATCGAACTCCGCACGAAACTTGTATGATTTCTTGTCCATCCGTTTAGCGGAAGTCGAGCTCATAAGCCGGGTAAGCATTATGAAACAGGGCACACAAGCGGAACGTCTACAATTCCTTACGCAGGAATTAAAAACAGATGGGAATCGCTATCACACCATGGCTATTGGTGATCTAGCAGGTAACCTTCAATTTACATCTGGTACTACGAGCTCCATCTCGGACGAGCTCCGATTTCAGCAAGCGCTGAAAGGGAAAACCTTTATTTCCGATCCTTATTTAAGCAAAATGAATGGCATCTACGTCATCTCCATTACGGCCCCCATATTTGATGATCAGCATAAGGTCGTTAGTATCATCGATGTTTCACTGGAGGCAGCGCCTGCTTTTCAGGAACATTTGCTGGCTCCGCAGGAAAATGGAGAGCAGCTGGTCGTCAATCGGAATGGCCTAACCCTCTATGATACCGATCCGTCTACCATTCTAAAATTGAACATTTTCACCGAATATCCTGAACTCAAAAATGAATATCAAAAAGCATTACAAAATGGAACTGGCTTTATTGATGAAGCTTTTCTGGACGGTCAAAAAACAAGATGGTTCTATGCACGTATCCCGGAGCTAGACTGGTTTCTTGCCTATTCCATGCCGATTACGGTCATCGAAGCCCCTACAAGCCCTCTCTTTTGGTGTACAATGGGATTAATCCTGATGGCAGCGCTTATCATTTTCTTCCTTATTTACCTCACAACGAACAACCTGATTATCAAAAGGATTAAACAAATCCTTCAAGTGACCGAGGCGGTCGCTGCCGGTAATTTCCACACGAAGCCCATCGTGTTTACCAGTAAGGACGAATTAGGCGCGTTGGCCCTTTCTGTCAATGGCATGATGGAGAATATCCGCGAGCTCTTCGAGCCGTTTGAAGCTTTTATTCGTCATAATCAATATGCCATGATCGTCCTGGAACCGAATTTTCTCATTAACCACCTCAATGGTAGAGCCACTGAAATGCTAGGGTATCGGTTAGCTGATGTGCATAAAATCGCTTCTCCTTTGCTCTGGTTAGATCGAAGTCAGCTCGCCGAAAGAGCAGCACAGTATTCCGCAGAGCTAGGAGAATCGATCCCCGCCGACTGTACGACACTTGTGATCCGTTCCTTGCGCCACCTAAAAGAGGATTTGGAATGGACCTGGTATCACAAAGACGGTACTCGGATCTATGTGCAAGCTAGTGTTAGTTGCATCACGCATCCGAATGGTGAGTTAAAAGGGTACGTCCTAATTGCACGGGATATCAGTGACATTAAGGAAAGCAATGAGACGAAAGAACGACTGCTCACCATCGTGGAGAGCGCACGGGATGCCATTCTCACTTTTGATCAAGATGGCTATATTTTCTATATAAATCCAGCAGGCATGCATTCAATTGGGTTAGATGATACGCAGTATACGCGAACTCATTTCCGTGAGTTAGTCGAGATCGTGAATGACATTAATTTCGAGGCAGGTCTTCAAACAGCTATCCAAGATGGCTTCTGGGAGTTCGAAGCAGAGATCATTACCAAGAAACTACAACGCATCATCATTTCGCTTATCATCGTGCCCCATGTCCCACTAGATAACGGGGAGTTGTATTTCTCGGCGATTACGAGAGATATTACAGATCAAGTGTATGCCAAAGAGGAACTTATTCTAGCGAAGCAGGAAGCGGATGAGGCTAATTTGGCCAAAGGCGTATTCCTTGCGCGGATGAGTCATGAAATACGTACGCCTCTCAATGGCATCGTCGGGCTTTCCTATCTGCTTGAGAAAACCGCCATGACCGAATTACAAAAGGATTATATCCGTAAAATCTCACGCTCCTCTCTCTCCCTTTCACATATTATTAACGACATTCTGGACTTCTCGAAATTGGAAGTAGATAAGCTGGTGATTGAGCATCACCCTTTTCAGCTGGACGAGACGATTGATCGCGTATGTGAAACACTCAGCGTACTGTTAGGTCACAAGCCGGTCGATTTCATCTGCGACATCCCTGACCAAGTTCCACTCGGACTTATCGGTGATTCATTGCGACTCTATCAGGTGCTCTTGAATATATCCAGCAATGCGATCAAATTCACGGAGCAAGGGACGGTCACTTTACGCGTTCAAGTGGAGATGCAGCAGGAGAGTGAGGTTACCCTGCGTTTCAGTATCACAGACACTGGAATTGGTATGGATGAGAAGCAGCTGGCCAATTTATTTCAGCCTTTTGTCCAAGGAGATGAAGTCTCTAGTCGCAAATATGGGGGAACCGGGCTCGGGCTTGTTATTTCCAAAAACATTATTGAGAACATGGGAGGCTCGATTGCTGTTTCCAGTATGCAGGGCACAGGGAGTGAATTTCAGGTCATGCTCACTTTCACTTTATACCTACCGATCAGCACCAAATCATTGACGCCCCTGCCGCTTTCAATGCTTGTTGTCGAAGATCATCCTGCACTCAATAAGGTGCTTGTCCAAAGCCTTCAGTCCATATGCATGGACGCTGCTGGCGTTTATTCGTGGAAGGAAGCTCTCCAAGTCATTGAACATATTCCTTGTGACCTCGTCCTGCTTGATATGGAGGCGGATGATATGTATGGGGAGGACGTTTGGCTGACGATGTTGGCAGCTTGTAAACGTATGGGAATAAGAACCATTATTTATACCTCTTTATCCGGTAGAGATGCGCTTGAGCAGCTTCCTGTAGAAGCAGCCCCAGATGCCATTCTGGTCAAGCCTATTTCTCGAAGTCTGTTATACAGGACGGTAGAGTCACTTCATGCTGAAAAGGAGATGGATCATCCCTATGCTTATCCTCATTCTCATTCGCAGGAGCCAAGTGTGCAGGACAGTGAGATGGCATCATCTTTATTCCCTTTAGCTGGAATGGGAGGTACTCCTCTCCGCATTCTGATTGTTGAGGATAATGAAATTAACCAAACCGTTGCACGTTCTCTCTTGGAGAGCATGCTGAACTGCCGCATCCAATTGGCTGGGAACGGTTTCGAAGCGCTAAACGATTTAGAAAATAATACGTTTGATTTAATCCTGATGGATATCCACTTACCTGAGTTGGACGGGATTGAAACGACCAAACGCATTCGTCTTGAGCCGAAGTGGGTGCATATTCCCATCATCGCGTTAACAGCGGATTCGACACAAGACAATCGATTGGCATGCATGGAGGCTGGCATGAACGAAATGATTTCCAAACCCATCATTCCCGAACGATTGATGGCTGTGATTGAAGAAATGCTCTATTTGCACGCTGATCGCAGGGCGCCTGGTCTCGATATCGCGGAAGCGCTCAAACGCATTGGAGGCAAAACGGAGATTTACCGCGAGATGCTGCGCAAATTCCAAGAGCAAACGGCACCACTCATGGAGCAATTGACTCTTGCCATTCATTTACGGAATACCGAGGAAACCTTGCGGCTGTTACATGGACTACGCGGTTCATCCAGCAACCTTTCCGCAAATGGTGTTTTCGCCGCGGCGACTGTTTTGGATGACTATGTAAAGGATCAAGGGGAGCTGCAAGGAGCTGATATGGATCCTTCCCGTATGATCCATATGCTTCAAACGTTGAAGCATGAGGTGAAGGTCGTTTTTCAAACGATCCAAAAATTGCTACTGGATTGAAAAAAACATGAATTTATGTCACTATATGCGTATACTCCATCTTGATGGAGTGTGTCATTTTATACGTATAGGTGGTTAATTGTTATGACTGAACTTGGCGCTCCATACCGCATCTTGTTGTATTATAAATTCGTCGCTGTTGCTGATCACGAAGCATTGGCGCGAGAACATCTGGCTTATTGCAAAAAGCTCGGTGTGAAAGGACGCATTCTAATTGCTCCTGAAGGCATTAACGGTACCCTATCTGGGACCGTAGAGCAAACAGAAGCCTACATGGCGATGATGAATCTCATGCCATTGTTTAAAGATATGGTTTACAAAATTGATGAGCATGAAGGGCATTCCTTCAAGAAGCTTTTTGTTCGTCCGAAAAAGGAGCTCGTCACCTTCCGTCTAGAGGAAGATGTGAATCCGAATGAGTTGACGGGTACGCATCTGAAGCCAAAGGAATTTTATGAGAAACTCAAAAATGAAGATGTCATCGTTCTCGATGGCCGCAATCACTATGAGTATGATATCGGACATTTCCGTGGCGCCATTCGTCCTGAGGTCGAAACAACGAAGGAATTCCCTGAGTGGATTCGCAACAATCTGCAGGAATTTAAGGACAAGCCCATTCTCACCTACTGTACAGGCGGCATCCGTTGTGAGAAGCTATCAGGCTTCCTCATCAACGAAGGCTTCAAAGAGGTCTATCAGCTGGATGGCGGTATCGTCACCTATGGCAAAGACGAGGACGTGCAAGGCCGCCTCTTCGATGGTAAGTGCTATGTGTTCGACGAACGCATCTCCGTGCCCATTAACCGAACAGACGAAGATATCGTTGTAGGCAAATGCTACCACTGCGGAACCGCAGAGGATCGCTATATTAACTGCGCCAACGATGCCTGCCATTTGAAGCATGTTTGCTGCGAGGCTTGTGAAGAGGAGCATGACAGCTTCTGTTCCAAGGAATGCGAGGAGAAAACGTTAAGCACGTTGGAGGCTTAGAGGGTGTGCGCCCGAAGGCAGAAATTGGGGAGCTGTATATGTTCTAGTTATTACAATTACGGCTAGGTGCTCCGTTGGAGTGAGGGTACCACCTCTCCACCTCTTGCCAACTCAAAATAACGCATCAAGTCAACTGACTTGATGCGTTATTTTTGATGTGTCTAGCTACTTAAGTACTCTTGTACTCCCACTACTCTTGCTCCTCTTGCTGCTCCAATTACTCCCGCTACTCCTACTCCTTAACGCACTCCAACAAATCTGCTCTCTTACCAACTCCATACGATTTCCCATTATTCCAGTTCATGCTACTCGCCAATTCTACTCCGCTATCTGTTCCACAATCCGATCAATCAGCGGATAAACAAGCTCCTCTTCCAACGTGAAGTGCTTCAGCAGGATAAGACACGCGGTTAATAGCTCTGAGGCCATCACATGGACGAAATCCATATCGATGGGCACGCTCATAGCATTAACACCGTTGACGTATGACTGTACGACTCTTTTGGCCAAATCATGATCCTGCTCCAGCACGTGCATGGATCGCGACACTGAGATGGCCATCGTCGGATGTAAATAGGTCTGCAGACTCGGGAATAAGACTTGCTCCTCCCATTCTGAATGCTGCTCCAACTCCTCCACCAGGGATAGTATTCCGTCCTGAAGTTCGATCAGCCGACACATTCCAATTGAGCAATCATCAAGGGTGTACAAAGCCGCAGCCAGCGTTCGAATGTCGGAGAGCTGCTCACGCATTTGCACATGCTCCTCCTTCAAACGCTGGGCTAGCATTCTAAATTCACTAGGACTCACATTTTCTGCCCGATTCGTTTGAATGCTCAAACGGTCATTCATTCGACATCCTCCTTAAAGTTTCTTTAGAAACTCGCTTCGTAAGCATTAGCTCCGAGTTTTCGTTAGAAAACTTACTTCCTCGTCATCACTTTGTATGTGGCAGAAAAAGCCCCATACCGCATTATCATTGTATGCGGGATGGGGCTATGAACATGCGAAAGAATGTCTAATATTAACCTTTTAACGAATACGGCTCTCCGTCAAATGAAACTGATTCACAAGCAAGAGCATAGACTGTGTGATTGCCCCTACATCGCCCGTCGTTTGACGCACATGATGCATGTCCTGCAGAAGCTCCTTCACAGTTTGCTCAACCTCCGCTGAGATTTGACGGTTCTCCTTGCTGACCGCCGCAATCTTCTCCATCAGCGCGACCACTTCCTCCACGACCTGGGTTTTCATGGTATCGTGGGCATTGGCACTGCTGAGAATCTCAGAAGCTGCAGCTACAATCTGCGTCCCCTCCAGAACGACTTTCGTGCCTTCTTCCATCGAGATGAAAGCTTCATTCGCATGACGCTCAATGTGCTCGATTGTCTCATTAATTTCCGTTGTTGATTTCTTCGTTAAATCAGCCAACTTCCGAATCTCGCCAGCAACGACCGCGAAGCCTTTGCCATGCTCACCTACACGCGCAGCCTCAATGGACGCATTCAGGGACAGCAAATTCGTCTGAGCGGAAATTTCTTCGATGACCTTGAGCAGCCTAGGAATTTCCTGCGTCGTTTGCAGGAACGTTTGAATGGTCTGATTCGTTTCCTCGACCTTCGCGGAAATATCCGTCATCTTTTGACCGATTCGTTCAACCTCGTCCTGAGCGACAGCTATTTGACCTGAAGCTTTCTGTTCCAATTCGCGTAAGGTTCCGCTCATATTTTGCGTAACATCCTTCGCGACATCAATATCCTTCAACTGCCCCCGCAGCGAGCGAATCATATCATGGATCTTCGTGCTCATCCGTCCAGTCGATTGCTCGGTAGAGCCTGTCGAGTCATTCATCCGTTCTTGACTGACCTGTACCTCAGCAGCCGCTTGTTTCACTTGCAGCATGATGCCTTCCAAGGAATCGATCATATTATTGATCCATTTGGCCAAATCTCGCGTCTCATCACCAGCGAATTCGTCTACCTTCAGACGCTGTGTCAAATCCCCTTTACCCTCTGCGTTAATGCGGATAAATTTATTGATTTGAGCAAGCTGTCTTGTGATTGGTTTACTTCCTTTACGCCTAATAAAGCTTGCACCCATCCCACCGAAGAGTAAACTGGCACCTGCCATGATAGAAGAGCCCAGAACATTGGAAACTTGTCCATTTAGCAGCCAGAAGCCTCCAGCCGATAGCATCATAAAGAGGGCAATAAACCGAATTTGCAAGCTGAACATTTTCCAATCAATAGAACGAATGCGATAGACCTCTTCCAAATCTCCTTCGCACATCATCCCCCACACATCGGGACAATGAGGCAGCTGGAAGGTCACACCTTTTCCAATAACAGAAATATGCCGATAATCGGAATAACCTGGGTATTCCACGAATAAATTATTTCCCTTTGCAATCGTTCCCGCTACGCCTGGATGCAGTTGTCCCGTCGCAGGATCCGTGAAAACGAGTTCCAGCTCGGTGTGCTCTTTGACACCTACGATACCATAATCCGTTCGAACCCCATCCTTTAAATTATCCCCGTGCGTAAAGGTCAAATCTTCGAAACGGCTTCGCGATAAGGCAGTACCAGGAATGATCTGTTTATTTAAAACAGGCTTCGCCATAAATAAATAGTTATCACCCGAATCCGGATACACATGTCCCGATTCACGCTGAATCAAATCCCCGAGCACATCGTTCGGCACTCGCCCGCAGACCGCTCCTTTCCACTGCCCATCTACCATAATAGGCGCGATAAAAGCAATCGTCATGGCATCATGAAATGGCGAAGTGCTTGGACCAATTTGGAGCGTAAGCGGGTCAGAGAATGGCCCGAATAAGCATTTTACACCTTTTCTCGATTCATCCAGCCCTTTCCCTAGGACGCCCCCCGCCCCATAGGATCTTCCTACATGTTCGGGGTGTGTAGAGTAAACGACAGAAGCTTTTTCATTCAAAATAAATACTTCCGAGAAATCAGTTCCACTCTTCATTGTTGCTGCCAGCATTCTTCCAGCCAACGATGCGTCTTTCGGCAACGCTTCTGTTAGTGGTTCAGCCAATGCTAACTGTTCAAGCAAACGGTCCAAATTGGACCAGTAGGCAAGGGCCCAGCCACGTAAAATTTCCGTTCTCGTATGAGCAATGCCTTCGAAAATATGCTCAACATCCTCTTTGATATGACGATTTAGTCTGTACGACCACCATAATGGCAGACCTTTTTTAAATCCCAGCCAATCAAACATACCACAACACCCCTTTATCACATTTGATGTGACTTTATTTAACGTTCGTCATATTCGACAATTTTATAGTGAATCCTGAGACAAAGCAAGACAAATAACTGAATTTTTCGTGAAAATTCCGAACATTTACAAAAATATTACGAGGAATGTCGGTATTTTTATATGTTAGTTATATTGACATAATTTTCTGAAAAATTTACAATATAAGAAAAACAAGAACTCTTCGTCATTCCAGTGTTATATTATCTAACAAATAAAGAACTTAGATCAGAAAGGAGGCCTGGTTTCTGCTTCGGGCCATCAGCTTCAAGTAGCTTCCGAAAGCATATTGATGAAACCAGGGAGCTGCGATGTCTAAACCTGAGAATCTGGTCACTACCCCTTATGATCCTCGTCCTTTTTTTGATGAAATGTTTATGAACGCATACTCGGTTCGCCCTCATTATCAAAGTACCTTCCTTCAATTCATGTCGATGAAAGCAGGTGATCTAAGCAAACGTCAGTCAGCGACGATGAAACGAATGATGGAAGAAGGCATTACGTTCACCCTTTATAGCCCTGATCAAAATGAAGCTCTGGAGCGCACACTGCCCTTCGATCCCATCCCTAGAATTATTCCGCAGGATGAGTGGCTTAAGCTCGAACGGGGACTTAAACAGCGCGTAAAGGCGCTTAATCTGTTTCTCAAAGATATTTATCATGAGCAAGCCATCCTGAAAGATGGGATTATCCCCAGGAAAATGGTACTTTCTAATTGTTATTTTCGACCTGAGATGATGCGCCTTTCCATTCCTAATGATGTCTACGTTACGGCCTCTGGGATTGATTTGATTCGAGATGAACATGGTGAATACTTCGTTCTTGAGGATAATTTGCGCTCCCCTTCGGGCTTCTCTTACTTATATAAAAGCAGATCCATCATGACGCACTTATTCCCTGAACTCGTATTCAGTCATTCCATTCAAGATATTGAGCATAGCTTAAATGTATTTCTAACCGCACTTCGTAAACTGAGTCCTTCTCGCAAATCAGATCCGGTTATCGGACTGTTGACACCAGGCTGTTATAACTCCGCATACTTCGAGCACACGTTCCTCGCTCAGCAAATGGGGTTAGAGCTGGTTGAAGGGCACGACCTCGTCGTCATTGATCATAAGGTATACATCCGCGGGATCAAGGGTCTTCGCCAAATCGACGTTCTCTACCGCCGTATTGACGATGATTTCTTGGATCCTCTCGCTTTCGATCCGAGCTCCATGCTGGGTGTTGCTGGTATTATGAACGCTTATCGCGCAGGTAATATCAACATTGTGAACGCACCGGGTACTGGAGTTGCCGATGACAAAGCCATCTATGCTTATGTGCCAGATATGATTCGTTACTATTTAAATGAGGAGCCTATTCTAAACAATGTGCCCACGTATATTCTTTCGCGACCTGAGGAGCGTGAGCATGTCCTGAATCATTTGCATGAAATGGTCGTCAAAGAAACCTCCCTTTCGGGAGGCTACGGGATGCTCATTGGACCGTCAGCTTCTGAGAGTGAAATCGCTGATTTCCGCCTCAAAATTATAGCCAATCCGGATCGCTATATCGCACAGCCGACGATTCAGCTATCCAGAGCGCCAGTGATCATGGATGGTCAGATGGCAGCTAGACATATTGATCTGCGGGCTTTCGTCATCGCAGGTGAAGACATTCAAGTCATACCAGGCGGACTTACACGCGTTGCTTTGAAGGAAGGATCCCTCGTAGTTAACTCATCGCAAGGCGGGGGCTGCAAGGATACGTGGGTCATTCGTTAATCGTGAAGTATAATTCGAATGGAGGCCAAGCGATATGGTAATGATGGGACGTACAGCGGAAGCTTTATTCTGGATCGGGAGATATTCGGAAAGAACTGAGAATCACGCGAGGCTGATCGACGTGTACTATCATATCCGTGAGGACATGGAAGACAGCAGGACACAGTCCTGGAGTCGATTAATCGATACAATTGGCGATCGTGCTGCGTTTATTGAGCAGTATGGCAGCTTTACCGAACAACACGTGCTTCAGTACATTACGCTGGACAAAAATAATGCAAACTCGTTACTCGCCTGTACCAACCATGCACGTGCGAATCTGCGAAATATTCGGGAGAAGATGCCTTCCGAGCTATGGGACATTATGAACGGTCTCTATCTATGGCTGAAGGAAAAAGAAGTCCGCGATATCACCAACGATTCGCCTCATTTGTTCTATCGCTTTATCCGAGATACACTATCCATGTTTCAAGGTGCTGCAACTTCCGTCATGCCTCGTCAGAACGAATGGCATTTCGTCGAAGCTGGCCGCTATCTAGAACGTGCAGAGAATCTACTTCGCTTGATTCAATCTCTCTGTTCGGAATATGCTAAGGAGGACTTTTCTTCCTATCCGCTCATGCTTGCGGTATTGAAATCCGTAAGTGGATACGAATCGTATCGAAAAGAATACGCAGATACGGTAAATTTGAACAGCATTATTAAATTTCTAATGTTAAATGAGACCTTTCCCCGTTCGGTCGCTTTCTCCATACAGTCCTTGGAGCGATCCTTCAAGGGGATTCAATTGGATGATCCTGAACTCAACAACGCGGTGCATAAGCTGGCCAAACTAGCTGAGAAAGTGAAGGCGAACTTAGCCTGCATGGATGAGGATGAACTCAAATCCGGCAAGTTAGAAACAACATTACAAACACTTCTCGACTCCTGCAACCTTATGGGGTCTAGGATGTCTCTAGTCTTTTTTCCCTCTCGGGAGGAGGTTATCGCATGAAGAAGCTGGAAATCACGCACATTACTCGCTATTCCTACACCGATTCCGCACAGGACAGTGTCAATGAGATTCGCTTAACCCCGTTAACGGACAATCGGCAGTCCTGTTACCACCATGCGATCACAACCGAGCCTGTGTCCGCATTCTTCACCTATTCGGATTATTTCCATAATCGCGTCCATGCGTTTACGGTCAACAAGCTCCATCGTGAGCTCACGATCAAAATGGTTTCCACGGTCGTTACGCAAGATAACGATGCTAATCCTGTAGCCGTTCCTTCTTCCTATGAGGATAAAGCTTCGAGATTCGGAGATGACTTCCAGAATGAATATGCCGAATATTTATTACCCACCAGCTATACCGGACTAACGCCGGAGTTGAAAGTGTATTCCGACGCCATTTCCGATGATGGAGTTGCTTTATATGATCTGCTCAAAACCATTTATACCACCATCAATCGGGACTTCACTTATGACGTTTCGGCAACCTCCGTGCAGACAACCGTAGGCGAGATGTTGAAGCTTCGTCGTGGTGTTTGTCAGGACTACTCTCATTTCATGATCACCATTTGCCGTGACAAAGGCATTCCTGCCAGATACGTAAGCGGCTATCACTTCGTTGGCGACCTGCAAGGAGGCAGTGCAGATTTCACACAAGCCTCCCATGCATGGGTGGAATGTCTTATCCCTGGCGCAGGATGGTTCGGTTATGATCCAACGAACAACTGTGAAGTTAATTGGCGCTATATCAAGCTAGGACACGGTCGCGATTATAACGATATCGTACCTGTCAAAGGCGTCTATCGGGGCTCGGGCGCACAAGATTTAGAAGTGATTGTTGATGTAAAATTAGTGGAGTAGTTCATTCGTGTCTATGGGTTCATTGGCTGCTGGCATGCAACACATCTATGTGTTAGCCGCCCAGCAGCGGGGCCCTGCTGTAATCGTTTCCCCTGTTTGAATCGCCTTCTCTATCATCAAGCCTAGATAGTGATCTTGTGACGCTTCAGCAAGACTATAGAAGCTAGCCCCTCCCCGTGTATATGCCCCCATTTTCTGCAGGCAGCTCGCAATCGCAATTTCATCATCGTACAGCCTTGCCGGCGCAAACGGATTCTCGTACACCCAGCGTTCTCCACAAATGATACCTTTTAGATAATAGCCCTCCGCGTTTTCCAATTCTCCTCGGTTCATTCGTTGAAGTTCCATCCGCAATTCCGTGCAAGAATCTTGTTGAATAAGGACACGGTTGTCGAAAATCTCCCCGCGCTCTCCTCTAACCGATAAATGATTGGAACGCACCCATGAGCGATGCTGGTTACTTGTGAAATCGTAAATCCCCAGACGATCGCCGAAATCTAACCATGCCAAATCTCTTTGTAAAGGGATCTGTTTATCCTCCATCGGTGGCCCGCTTCGCGTAGGACCCTGAACCCAATTGGATTCAAAACGCATCCCTCGAATTGTAACTTCCTCAAAGGTAACCCCTAGCATTCTACGAATTAAGCTTACCCCATGATAGAGATGAGAGATTGACACCGTCGTCTCCGTAATTCTTCCTAATTGACCCGACTGAATCAGCGCATGCCGCGCTTCTTAAATTGGATGAAATTGGTATTGTTCTGCCACTTGAACTCGGGCATCGTTCAGGGTTAATTGCTGATGAAGCAGCTCTAGTCCTGCCAGATCGGGAGCTGGTGGTGTTTCAAGCAAGGCTGGTATTCCTAGTTCAGCTAATTGCCATACATAGTCCATGGCTTCTGTAACGTTAACGGATACAACGACAAAATCTGGTTTCTCATTTGCCAGAAGCTGCTCCAATGTGCGATAGGTAGCAGTTCCCCATTTCGCTTCCATGTCCCTACCTTTGGACTCGTTTCTTACCACCATCCCGCATATTTGAAACTGTTCAGGAAGAGCTTGAGCAACCCGAAGATAATATTGCGCTCGAAAGCCTGCTCCGCCGATCAAACTGAATTTCACTGGATTCAACATACACGGCTCCCCTTTGCCTGCTAACATGTAACCCACAACCAGTTAACGATGTTTTCTCTATTATATGAATCCTATGGAAAGCAAGCAAAGTTTACCTTTTATTTCAAAATGACTGGCAGTAAATAAAAGGTATTTGAGTACAAATGTGGAATACATCATTACACAGATGTGAGGCTGCTTCGTTAATGATTAAAGGAGGCTATCGTGTGAAATCGACGGGAATTGTAAGGAAAGTAGACGAGTTGGGCCGGATTGTTTTACCAATTGAGCTGCGACGAACACTACACATTGATATCGGTGACGCCATCGAGGTCTATGTGGATCCGGAGCGTATTACGCTGAAGAAGTATATGCCTGCTTGTGTTTTTTGTGGTAACTTCGAGGATATGACCTATTTCAAAGGGAAGCTCGTCTGCAGCCATTGCATTGATGAGATTGTTTAAATGCTCGCGTAAGTCAGATAGTCCTTTTTAAGCAAATAACAGAAATATACCAGGAGACCACTTCTATTATAGATGCGGTCTTTTTTTCGTAGCATGAACCCTGCTTTTCTACGCATCGGCCGACGCTTGGATTAATAGAAGCTCATAACTAGCGACTATGCCGCCCTGTATGCTGAACTTATACTCGTATTCCTGATACATCTTGGCGAACAGCCGTCGCGTGCTGATACCATGCAAGGTAACAGCTTCTGAAGTGCTAGCTCCCATTGCTTTTACCGAAAAGAGGAAATCTCTAACGGAACTATACTTTTCCTTTCGAACCTCACGTTCATATTGGATATTTGAAAATCCAACCTCCTTAAGCCACTCCTTCCACTGATCAGCCGATTGAAAGGATAAGCCATGTCGCTGAGGCTCCATGCCGCTAGCTCGATAAACTTCATCAAATGACTTGTGCAGCTCATGAAACGTATCGGGTCCGAAGGTGGTGAATACAAGCAGGCCTCCAGGGCGAAGTAGCCGCCGAAGATGGCCTAGCGTTTGCCCTGGATTACTCAGCCATTGAAAGCAGGCGTTAGAGACGATGAGATCAAATGAGGCCGAAGGAGCATCAGGCGCCCACCCCTCAACATCAGCATGAAGAAATTGCAAGCGAGCCGAAGGGCTTTTGTAGGACTCCAAATGGTTTGCCTCACCACCAGATAGGACTCGCTGTTCAGCCACTTTGATCATCTCAGGTGCGATATCAAGTGCAGTAATAGACACTGAAGACGACCACTCGTTCAGCAAAATTTCGGTCAGAGCACCCGTGCCGCAGCCGATCTCAAGAAGGTTGAGCCCGTCTGTGTCGCCATCGACTACCCACCCTTCGAGGGATTTAACAAGCAAGTCTGCCATACTACGCTGCACATGAGCATGACTGTCGTACGCCCCTCTTGAACTACGGTTAAATTGACGCTGAATCGCAGATATTCTAGCGCTCATGCCACCATCTCCTCAGTTTATCAGCTGTGTCTGCTTCCCTTTCCAAAAACGGTACATGCCCACAATCAGGAATTGTAAGTAACTCTGCTTGAGGCAAGCCTGCTAGAAGCTCTAGCGCAGCGCCGTAAGGACATATCTTATCTGCAGTGCCATGAACAACAAGAACCGGAGAGTCGATAGTCGGCAGCGCAGACAAGACTTCCTCACTTCGCAAAATCTGGAGACCCGAAATGAGTCCCGCGATTGTCCAGCTACCGATGAATGGGAGACTACTTCCAAGACCGGCTCTCTTTTCAGCTTCTGTAAACAAGTTCTGACGAAATTTGGTTTCAACATCTTGCGGGTTCTTCTTAAGCTCGATCATCATCTGTCTAATGGAAGCAACGGACCAACCTAGATCCATCTCTTCCTTAGGCCGGGTGAAACGAGCGTTTGCCGCAAACAACACAAGTCCATCCCCGTAACCTTTGGCCGCTAATCTCAGTGCTAATAGTCCGCCGAGTGACCAACCGCAGACCAAAAGCCTGCCTCGAACATCGTTCGTAAGAGGAGCTAATCCATTCGAAGACAGGATGTTTTGGGCGGCCGTTTCAGTCAGGAGCAGCATTTCCTCAGGAGAACCAGCCTCACTGTATTCAACTGAAATATGATGAAAGTCAGGTAATAACTCTCGCATCCTATCGAAAATCTTATCCGACATACTCCAGCCTGTCAGCCACATGATGGTAGTAGTTCTCTCTTTCCGAGTTTTCACTTCGTGGATCTCTGATGTCATCATAGCCTCACCACTCCTAGTCGTACTCCGATCTTACGGATTCGTGCGGCTGCCTCCGTCAGTTCCTCTTCCGTGTGGGCGGCTGACAAGGAGAAGCGGATACGAGCAGTGCCCTCAGGGACAGTTGGTGGACGTATGGCTACTGCTGCGATACCTTCTTCTTCAAGTTCACTACTGAAACGTAAGGTCGTCTCGTTATCGCCGACGATCACGGGGACAATCGGAGAGTCGCCAGTACCAATTTGGAAACCAGATACCCCAAGCAAGGATCGAAATAACCTGCTTATCGCGTATAACCTTTCTCTGCGACAGTGTTCAGCTTGCACCAATACTAACGCCTCTGAAATACCAGCTACAATAGAAGGAGGCAACGCGGTCGAATAGATGAGCGGCCTGGCTTTGTTCACCAACCATCGAATTAGCGTGCGACTACCGCAGATGTATGCGCCGTAGACACCGAACGATTTGCTGAACGTCCCCATATGAATATCCACATCATCCTGGATTGCGAGCTCATGGCATAATCCCTCTCCTCGCTTCCCGTAAATCCCACCACTGTGCGCCTCATCTACCATCAGCATGGCTCCGAACTCGCGTTTAAGCGCGACCAGTTCACGCAATGGCGCCTGATCGCCATCCATAGAGAAGACAGCGTCGGTTACGATCAACTTTCGTCGTTTATCTCGGTGCTTATTCAATAACACACGCAAATGTGCCATATCATTATGACGGTACCTAGCGTGCTCCGCTCGACTCAAAATAATGCCGTCCGCAATGCTCGCATGATTCCATTGATCACTGAAAACAACATCGCCTCTGCCAACTAACGCTCCAATAACACCAGAATTAGCCATATAGCCGTTTGCAAAAACAAGCGCTGCTTCACGGTCCTGCCAGTTGGCTACCTCTTCTTCAAGCCGATCGTAGGGCGGGCGATTGCCTGTTACAAGCCTCGAAGCGCCTGAGCCAGCACCTTCTGTGAGCAGCTTCTCGCGCATCGCTTCAATAATGGCAGGATGCCCCGCGAGTCCAAGATAGTCATTGGAGGACAGGTTGAGCAGCCTTCGTTCGCCACGCATTGTGTAGCCTGGAGCTTCGCATACAGGACTACATGTACGCAAGGAGCGCTCCAACGAGGCGTCAGCTAGTAACTCAAGTTCTTTTTCAATCCATTTCATGGTCGTCACAACCTTAAAGGGCGTTTAATTCGATTTCAAAGCCCAAATCTTCAATGATTTGATGATCAGCCGAAACATCTTGACCTGCTGTTGTTAAATAATCCCCTACAAAGAGTGAATTTGCAGCGTACAGCGACAGAGGCTGTAGGCTGCGAAGGTTGACCTCACGCCCGCCCGCTACGCGAATTTCTTTGGACGGACAAATGAAACGGAACAGGGCCAGTACCTTCAACGCTTTCATCGAAGGCGTGCGGCCTGCGTGTTCTAGCGGGGTTCCCGGAATCGCATTCAAGAAATTAATCGGAATCGAATCCACATCGAGTTCGCGTAGTGCATAAGCCATTTCAACAATCTCTTGATTGGTCTCACCCATACCGATAATGACACCGGAACAGGGGGACATGCCTTGTGTCTTTACTTTATCCACGGTTTCAACCCGTTGGTCGTAGGTGTGGGTCGTTGTGATGGATGCGTAATTGGCTTTGCTGGTGTTCAAGTTATGGTTGTAGCGATGTACGCCTGCTTCTGCAAGACGTTCGGCTTGATCGCCCTTCAGAATGCCCAGACATGCGCAAATTTTGAGCGGCATCGTTTCACGTATTTCTCTAACTGCGTCTACGACTTGATCCAGTTCCTTGTCTGTCGGGCCTTTCCCAGCCGCTACGATGCAATAGGTACCCGCTTTGCGTGCCAACGCTTCACGTGCCCCGGCAAGCAGCGTATCTTTATCAAGCAGGGTGTACTTGGCAACCGGTGCCGTCGAAACAATGGATTGCGAGCAGTAGCCGCAGTCCTCTGGGCAAAGGCCGCTTTTGGCATTGATGATCATGTTCAGCTTCACTTTTTTACCGAAAAAATGTTTCCTCACCTGAAAGGCAGCTTGCAGCAGCAGCAGCACCTCATCATTGTCGGCTTCTAGTACAGCGAGCCCTTCCTCTTCGGTTAAACATTCTCCTTGTAACGCTTTTTGAGCAAGTGATTGCCATTTCAAATCAACAATAATTGTGTTCATTTCAATTATCCTCCTAAGTGTTTTCCGTGAGAAAACCTTCTTCATATGCAGTATCTATAGCTTTTGACCGGCTAATGCCTGTCTGATAGGCCCCAATTGTATGGTTTGGCGAACGATATGTATCCACATTTCTGAATTAGAATCGGCGGGCAAGCGGGGGAACCTCCCCAAGACCTTAAGACCGCTGTACTGTTCGATGAGCTCCGCATTGGTAGCCATGCTCGGGTCATCAGGCGGCTCCGTCCATTCGCCGTCATTCATGATAATACCTGAAATCGGAACTCCGCGATTCCTCAGGAATGACACAGTCAGAAGCGTGTGGTTAATCGTACCGAGGCTGGAACGGGCTATAATCAGCGCAGGGATCCGAAGCTCTGAGATCAAGTCCACCATAAGGTCGTCGTTAGTAAGCGGTACAGCGACACCGCCTGCGCCTTCGATGAGCAGCGAATCGTAACGTTTAGCGAGAGGTATACCTGCTGCAATCAGCTCCTGAAGTGTAAGGGTCACACCCGCCTGTCTAGCGGCTAGCAGCGGTGTAAGCGGAGCTTCGAATGTAAATGGCGCCACAGTCTCGGGTCGTTCAGCGATCCCCGTGATCTGCAGCAGCCGCTCAGCATCGGTCAGTCCACTGCCAAGCCGTGCGCCGGATTGAACCGGCTTCCAGACACCGACATTCAATCCTTCGGCGCGCAGCGCAGCAGTCATGGCCGCAGTGACAATTGTCTTCCCAACGCTAGTGTCTGTCCCGGTCACAAATAAACCCCGTATTGATTCATCCCTCACTCTGCTCATGTCATTGAACCGCCTTCTGTAACGCTAATGATGGATTCTATTAAAATATCAGTCATAGCATCAAGCTCAGCTTCATTACTAGCAAGCGGAGGGATGAAGACAATCACATTGCCAAGCGGTCTTGTTAGCATTCCGAGTTCTCTGGCACGCAGACTTGTGCGCACGCCGATTCGTTCTGCCCAATCATATGGCTCGCGTGAAGCCTTATCGCGTACAAGCTCGATTCCGATCATCAATCCTTTCTGCCTGATTTCACCGACGTGCGGGCGATCCTTAAGGACGGCGAGCTTACGCTCGACAAATGCTGCCTTTGCTCTTACGCCTTCAATCATGCTGCGCTCCTCCATCAGCTTCAAGCTAGCTAAAGCAACAGCACACCCAAGCGGGTTGCCCGTGTAGGAATGACCGTGAAAAAAAGTCTTCTGCTCTTGGTAATCGGCATAAAATGCGTTGTAGATCTCATCCGTCGCAAGCGTCGCTGCTACAGGCAAATAGCCGCCGGTAAGCCCTTTCCCGACCACCATCAAGTCAGGCGACACGCCTTCGAGATCACTAGCAAACATAGCACCCGTCCGACCGAAACCGGTCGCCACCTCGTCAGCGATAAGCAGTACGCCATGTTTTCGGCATAGCACTGACATTTCGTGCAGACAGCCCGGCGGCATGACAACGATGCCTCCTGCCCCTTGCACAATGGGCTCCACAATGAGCGCCGCAATCTCATCCGCCCGCGTCTCAAGTAATGTACGCAGAGCAGTTAGCGTAGCTTCCAATACCTTCTTCTCATCGCCCTCATGGTGATAAGCGTAAGGGTATGGAATGACGTGCGAAGGAAATAACATAGGGCGGAACACCTCATGATAGAGAGGAATTGCACCGACGCTTACCGCACCAATGGTATCTCCGTGGTACGCTTGATTCATCGTGATAAACCTCGTTTTACCCCGCGCTCCCTGGTTATGCCAGTATTGAAACGCCATTTTGATCGCGATCTCGACAGCGGTCGCTCCTGAATCAGAGTAGAACACTTTGTTTAACCCTTTCGGCGAAATCCCCACCAACTTCTCCGCAAGCTCGATCGCTGGTATATTGGCCATTCCGAGCAGGGTGGAATGAGCGACGCGACCCAACTGATCCGTAATCGCCTGATTTAACTCAGGTACATTGTGTCCATGTACGTTGAGCCAAACGGATGAAAAACCGTCAAAATAAGCTCGTCCATGGACATCATATAGCCTGACGCCTTCACCACGCTCAATAATAAGCGGATCAGCGTTATTGTAGTCTTTCATTTGCGTAAAAGGATGCCATAAATGTTCCTTATTCAAGGCAGCAAGCCGTTCATAATCCGTTAACAAAAGGTATCACCATCCGTCATTCATTTAATTGTTAACCAAAAATAATTATTTTAGGTTAACAATAGATTGTTGCAATTTTAACAAACGGAAGGAATCCTGTAAAGAAAATTTTACTTAACCGGATTGACCGTGTTGGCGAGGTCAGGCCCCACGCAAACAAAAAGGCGCCGTCCCAAAAGGTGAATTTACCTCGAGGGACGGCGCCTTTTTTTATTTAAGGGGATAATACCTCATAGACACACAATAGAAGCGGTTGACCACCTCTATTTCACCCAAAAGCAGCTATTTCTTCATAATAAGAGTGGTAAACCACTCTTAACTATCAGGAGAAGGCGCAAATTTAGGGCAAGTCCGACCAATAGAAGTGGTTGACCACCTCTATTTCACCCAAAAGCAGCTAATTCTTCATAATAAGAGTGGTAAACCACTCTTATCCCTACACAAAGAGGGCCGCCCAAAGTAGAAATAGCTACTTTGAGACAGCCCTCTTCTTTATTTCATCTTCTTCGCTATCATCCTAGCCTCTATTTCATCCAGCTACTGCTATTTCAGCTCCACCTGAACCTGCTCAGGTCGATACACAGCCAACAGTTCACCTGCACTGTTCGCTGCGAACATCACGGTACGCTCTGCTTCCAGCTCGAAGGCATAGCTGCGACCCGTTACCGGATCGGTCACTTCGATCTCCGTGTCAACGCCGTACTCCGAAACGAAGATAAACAACGCGCCAGCATCGAAGCTCAGCTTACGCCCGTAAACACCAGGCAGCTGTCCGCCCTTCGCCCAAGTAAGCTCCGCCTCAACACCAGCCTGCTTCATGGCATAAGCATACAGCTTTTCTAGTACATCGCCACGCTCGTTCAGCTCAACCGGCAGTGGGCACCAGATCAGTTGCCCTTTCCCCAGCTCATAGCTGCGTACAACGCCATGCTGAGAGTTCCAGCCCCCGTCGTCGGAAAGCGCAACCTCTTTATTAAGCTGAGCGATGCGAGCACCACCGAAGGACACCGGGTACATTTCGCCCTCTAGAACCATCGCCTCTTCCCGCAAAATATTGCTGAGCACCGTTTCGCCAACAACTTCAGTCAATCGAGCTGTCGGCGCCCAATATTCATTCAATCCAAGCGGACCCGTGAAGAGCAGCGTTCCTCCGTTTTCACGCACATGCGTCGTAAGTTCCACTAGGGCAGCATCGCTGAAATTATGTGCACTCGGCACGATAATCAGCTTCGGCTGATCAGACGCCAATGCCTCCAAGTGATACTCGCTCAAGCCGCGAAACGGCACGTTCATCCCATACGCTAGCGTGCGTGTAAGCTTAGCCGTTGCGTCAGCGGTAAATTTTCGCGTGGAAAAGTCATTTGAATACGGGAATATAGCAACGATATCCTCTAATTTGCGACCCACGAAGAGGTCACGAATCTCGCCCATGAACGCACCGAAATCATAGGATACATCAGCCTCCGGCTTCTCCGTCCCATCTGCACGAAGCGCTCCGATATGCGACTCATTGATATTGTTCATGTAGAAGTTAATGTTCCAAATCCATTGAACAGCGCCCGCTCCCCCTGTCGAGAACGCATATGCATATTTCCGCTCCAAAATGTTACGCAGCTCGTACTCCGAACGCTTCGCGCGCCCATCCGCCGTTTCCACGTACATAATGCCGGTCTCTTGAATTAAGCTTGGCTTCATTGGCGCCTTGGAGAAAATCCCGTCCCACACCAGTTGATCCATCAACCACCACGTATGCACGTTTGTATAGTCCACAGCTTCTGCGTAAAAGAAAGGCGATGGCCGCTGCGCGCCCAAACCCTCATCTTGGCCCACGGTCGCCAGCTGAGCTGGATTGATGCTGCGAATCGTGGCAATCAATTCCTTCGCCCAACGATTGTGCATGTCCATGGTGAATAGCGTGTAGTCCAGCCATGGTGCACCCTTTTTCTCCACCGTTTCCGTGGTGTTCATGTTCACTTCGGAAACATCCGGCAAACGGACACTAGCAAAGCTAGGCAGCTCCGTAGGCGTCATATTCCAACGCTCTTGCAGCTTGCGAATATCCCCATGACGATGCTCTAGCCACGCCACGTATGCTTCGTGTTCGAATGGATCATGAGCAGACTGAGGCCCAGCAAAAGGCTTATTCGGATTAAACATCGACGGCTCATTGATCAGATCCCAATGCACGTTCGTCGTCTCTTTATGCCTGGACACCACAGAGGAAATAAACCGTTTCTGCGCTTCCACACTGCGTGGATCCAAATACGGATTCACGCCTTCCCACAGCTCCGGTGTAAACGAGAAGAAATTGAAAGTGACTTCAATGCCATGTCTTTTACATGTCAAAATGAATGCATCAATGCTGCGCAGCACTTCCTCATATGGGTGCCCGTCTACGAACATGATTTGGCGCCACGCCGACCAAACGCCAGTACGCAGCAAATTAATGCCTGCTTTGACCATTTGCGCGATATCGCGATCCCACACGGCAACGTTTGGCAAGAACAGGAACTTCCTCGCCACATCACTCGTCATATAGGTCATCCCAACGATGGGAAGCGGACGTCCGTCCTTCCAGAAGTAGTCGCGATCACAGGACATCGGCGTTCCTTCACGAAGCAGATCAGCATCGTAACCCCAAAATCCTTGGTTCAACGTGCGCGTTTCCCCCGTGTTGGCAACCGCTTTACAAACCGCTGTATAGTAACCCGCTTCGATATCAATAGGTAGGTTTACCTTTTTAAAAGAGAGCTCTCGTGATGCGTTCATTTGGAATTCCGTCGTCCAGATCGGGGTCACAACCCCCTCTTTCATCACTTGAACATGGAACGTCCATGACACATTCTCCGAAATAGCATCCGTACGATTCGCAAGCGTCTGCAATTGAACGGTCAAGGCTGCACGGTCGCCGGGATCATAACAAGCGTAGTTCGGCTTGAACCAGATTTCCGTAACACCACGTTTGGTGAACGCAGCTAACTCTCCGACTAACGCGGCTCCTCCGTTACCCCAGAAAGTTTCATCCGTTACCACATTGGCGAAAATGAGGCGGCTCCCCGCGAACGCGCCCTTCGTATTCTCAAGCAGCACGATAGGTGCCGCGACTTCACGACCTTCATTAGATATCCCTTTCAGTAAAGGCGTGATGTGAGCATCCATGGGACCGCTTGAACCAATTTGACCCGGGTGATCATCGGCACGTGTTACATGCAATGCGAATCCAACTGTAGGTTGAATTGGGAAGAGATTTTCCTTGCCAGCAAGTAGCGGTAACTCCGCATGCGCGGAATAGCTAGCAATTGGTGATGAATCAACAGGCAGTATTTCATGAATCTGAAGCTGCTGATGGTAAGCCGTCTGTTCAATCTCCAACTCCCACCCTTCTGAACCTAGGAAAGCCGGTACTCGGAAAGGGGCGCTGCCCACATGTACCAATCCTTTGCCTTTGCGAGTATGAGCAAGAATGGCATTCCACGCTGACTTCGGAAAGTACCGTCCATGTAAATGAATGAAGTTATCTGCTCCTTGCTGCAGCGCATCTTCTAGCTCATTCGCCCCAACCAATCGTCCAATTTCTCTTAACTGTGCAACAGCCTTGTCATCAGGGCGAATTCCTTCGTAAGGAAACGTGGCATCGTAAAAAATAATCGTAGTAAGCATGCTCTCATCCTCCAAGTGGGTGTGTAGGTATAAAGACAACTTTTAATATTTTGTTATTTTTGTTAGCCTAACAAGTAATATTCATGCACATAATTTACTCACTTTCTTGTTAGAGGTCAATCATTTTTTTAAATAAACCCACTAGATAAGCGGACATTGACAATCTCTCTCTGATCAGGAACAATAGATTTGTTAGGTTTATTAGGATAATAACGTATTTTCAACATAAAAGGGTGTCTATGATGAGCAAAAAAGTTTCGATGCAGCAAATCGCGGACCGACTTGGTATGTCCAAGTTCACCGTTTCTCAAGCTTTATCAGGTAAATCAGGCGTTAGCGATGAGAATCGGCTTCGTATTCAAGAGATGGCGAAAGCCATGGGCTATAGGGTCCAACACGCTCATGCTCAACCCATGCAGAAGATCCCTCATGCAGCCAGCCAGGGTACTAACGAAGATCTGAACATAGCGGCAGAGGTTACCCCCTATATTTTGGTCTGGATTCAGTCTGCCTCTTTGCAGGACAACCCTTTCTGGGGAAAGGTTCTCACCGGTATTGCCTCAGCCAGCAAAGCGTCAGGCTACGAGCATCTCATCGTCCCCATCGCACCAAACCACCAGCCTGGACTGCAAATGCCATCCTATCTCGATCCATCGCATTGTATGGGACAGCTGTTAGCAGGAACTTTTCCCGCGCAGTCCGTCATTTCGTTGAAGCAAAGTGGGATTCCGCTCGTCCTCATTGACCATAGTGAACCGCTTATCAAGGTGGATAGTGTGCTGAATAATAATATGGATGCTGGCAAAATGGCCTGTCAACGCCTGCTATCCGCTGGAGCGAAACGCATTATTTTCATTGGCGACGATCATTTCGCCGTTAGCTTCAAAGAGCGATGGTGGGGTTGCCGCATGGCATTAGAGGATATGGCCGGACCGGCTGAGCACTATCATTTAAAGAAATGGCAAATCGCTTACGGCGAGCATCGCATGCTTCACCAACTGGAACGCAAAGTGGCGGCATTGACGCAGGATAGCGTACCAAATGGTTTTATTTGTGCGAACGATCATCTGGCACTTGCTCTGATGCCCCTCTTACAACGCAATGGCTTCGACGTGCCAGGCCGCGTTAAAGTGATTGGCTTAGACAACATTGAACCCGCCGCCTATGCGAATCCTCCCTTGAGCACCATTGAGTTAGGTAAGGAATCCCTCGGCATTCGAGCCGTAGAAACACTGCTATACCGACTGAACCACCCCGGTAGGCAAACGGAGAAAATCATCATATCCGCCCGCTTCATCGCACGGGATTCTGGATAACATGGGGATAGGTTCGACCACAGCAAAAAAACACGCCGAATTCGGCGTGTTTTTTGATGTTACAATTCCGTCTATCTTCCCACCATCTGCATATTCTAATGGACACTACGGACCTTATTCCAGCCCAAATTGTTCTTTTCAGAAGCTAACGGACATCAGCGCCTCTATTGGGGCAAAACAACATGATCAACGACTGAATTCTACTAAATAGCATCTTCTGTGTCCGTTAGCTTTCCAAAACGTCTCATTTTGCCTATATAACGCCTTTTATGTCCGTTACTTACAATCATTAGTTATAAATAACTAAGCCCAATGGATACTAGCATACCCGCTAGAGATATCCAAAATAAGTAGGAACGACCGATTCGTTTCAGACTTTTATCTTGGCGATCCATGACGGATTTCTTCCGATTGCTGCTCGTTTTCGTTTCTTCTTCCAACTCATCTGTGACTTGGGATTTCCAATTCACGAATTGAAAACCAACCCCGCTGATCACCACGGATACCATCATCAAAATCAAAGAACCCATAAAAACCTTGTCCGCTATGGACGCCATGCTGCACCCGACCTCACTATCTACCTGTAGTCGTTATATTATACTTCAAATGGGCGTCAGAATACAGGAAAGCCCCAATCGACATCACGTCGATTGGGGCTTCAATAGCTTACAATGTGCGATCGCCTGGCTTCCAATTCGCTGGGCACAGACCTCCGGCTTGAAGCGCTTGAAGCACGCGGAGTGTCTCGTCAACCGAACGGCCTACATTCATGTCCGTGACCACTTGATAGCGCAGCACGCCTTCTGGATCGATGATGAACAAGCCGCGGTGCGCAGCACCTGTTTCATCGTCTAGGACGCCATAAGCACGTGCCGTTTCTTTGGAGAAATCACTGACCAAAGGAAACTTCACTGGGCCGATCCCGCTTTGATCGCGCGGTGTTTGTGTCCAAGCACGATGCGTGTAGACACTGTCTACCGACGCGCCAACGATGTCACAATCGAGGTCAAGGAATGCCTCGTAATGGTCACTGAAAGCCGTTATTTCCGTCGGACACACGAATGTGAAGTCGAATGGCCAGAAGAAGAATACGAGCCATCTGCCACGGTAGTCCTCCAACGAGATTTTTTCCTCGAGCGTTTCCATATTTTTCGTCGAAAGAAGTGAGAAATTCGGTGCAGGCAGCCCTATTTTAGCAAAGGTATGGTTGGATTGAACGGTTAGTTGCTGTGTCATGGTATTATCTCCTTTGTGGATATGAGTGATTTAGCTAGCGATTTCAGCTAGTGCTTTTTTGAGTTTGGTGACGTTGAGACCTAGAATTTTGTGTTCTCCGATTACGGTGACAGGCAATGACATTAAGCCCATATCGTGCAGTTCTTGTCCAAATTGATCATTGAGATCGATGTTTCTTTCTTCATAGGCGACACTCTGGTCTGTTAAATATTTCTTCAACTGTTGGCAATATGGGCAGTTGGAACTGGAATATACGATAACGTTAGACATTGGCGGTCATCTCCTAGTAGGTTTGAATTATTTGTATTGCGGAATCAATTGAGCCCGTTTATTAATGAATTTATCAACAGCCATGGCGGCAATCGCACCATCCGCAGCGGCAACAACCGCTTGTTTAACTGGTGTACGTCTGACTTCTCCCGCTCCAAAAACACCTGCAACCGGCGACTGCATCGAGCTATCTAAAATCATAAAGCCCTCTTCGTCTAACGGCACTTGATCCTGTAAGAAATCCGTACCTGGCTTACTGCCAGATAGGAATACGAATACACCATCTACGTCCAGCACTTCCTCGCTGCCAGAGCTTGTACGAATTTTGAGACCTTGTACCTGCTTGTCTCCCAGTACTTCAAGCGGCTTTGTTTTATAGAGGATATTCGTGCCTTTCAATTCCGGAACGTGATGAACGCCTTGCAGCTCAGGACGCGGTACGACAAAATGGATTTGACTCGCAAACTTACTTAATGCTTGCGCTTCTTCCAGCGCCTCCTCGGAATCTCCGATCACAGCGACCGTCTTCCCTTCGAAAAAAGCACCATCACAAGTGGCACACGTGCTTACGCCACGTCCCATTAGATTTTCCTCGCCAGGCAGCATGCGATTGCGTCCCTTCGATCCTGTCGCAATGACAATAGACTTGCCTTCATACATCCCATCTGCGGTATACACGTACTTCGTTTCGCCTTCTACATCCACATCCGTAATTGTCGTCTGGATGAATTCGGCCCCAAACCCTTTTGCTTGCTCGCGCATCGTATCTAACAGATCCTTACCCGATAACTCGCCAAGCACACCCGGATAATTCGCAATTTTGTGAGTAATGGCCAAAGCTCCTGTATTCGGTGCTTTGTCGATAACTAATGTTTTCAAATTCCCTCTTGCTGTATAAATCGCCGCAGAAGCTCCCGCGGGTCCAGCTCCAACTATAATGACATCATACATGGCGATGCACTCCTTCCGTACGGCTTTCATTTCATTGATAATCGATATCAGATAATAATTATTATAAATAAAATAAATAGAAAGTCAATCCATTTTATAATAATTCTAAATAAGGGAAAAGAAAGAGCTGCCTAGAAAGTAGTGATTTCCTACTTTAAGACAGCTCTGAGTTTAACTCTGTTGAAATCCGTAACCGTTCCTAGACTACTGGATACGGTGGATAATAGGGTGGACAATAGGGTGGATATGGACATGTATTATAGGGTGGATATGGATATGGGTATGGATATGGATAGTAAGGTTGTGTCGCCGCACCATATAACAATGGGGCCACTACCCATGGCAGCAAATTATTAAAACCACCGCCGTGGTGAGGAAAGTGTCCATGCCCCCCGGGAAAGTGGCCTGGTCCACCTGGGAAGTGACCTGGACCTCCAATGCCTCCAATGCCCCCAATCCCGCCAGGACCATGACCTAGCCCACCAGGGCCGTGACCAATACCTCCCGGTCCATGCCCAATACCGCCAACGTGCCCTCCTACCGGCGGACGTAATTCTTGATCTTCTTTCTTCGTCATATCGGAATCACTCACATTCTTCGTATAGTTTGATTTTCTTCTATACTGTATGTGTGCGAATGCCTACTCGGTGAACAAATGCCCAAAAAATGGGCGCTTCGCGCTTGTTTCACTCATAATTTGATTAAATTGACTATCTACTTGGGCTAGTTTAGTTAAACCTTGCGAGATTAAACTCGCATCATGTGAAATCTGATATTGATCATAGAGTGCTCGCAGCGCGATACTTGTTACTGACTGAAGCTGAGACAATCGGGCTTCTTTATCCGCCTTAATGGATTCAAATGTTGGCTTCGTAATACCTCCGCCTCGGAGTGGAAGTAAAGACGGGGTCAGAAGTCCTAATTCCACAGAAGTTAATTAAACTTCCTGACAATAAGCTAAACATTCTGCAAGGGAATGCATCGTTTCTTGTTGAGCGCGGAGTAATTTGGACGCTTCCCACTGTCCTTTTTGTAAATCCTGTTCGATTAATTCTAGCATCCAGAGCGAATGAACAATCGTATAACGGTGGTAATCAGCAATGAAAGCCGCAGAATCGGCTACCCAGCCTAGCGAAGCTCTTTGATTCACATACGCCTGCAGCGCTGCAAGACGAGTGGTGGAGCTAATCATTTTCGGAAAATCAGGATGGATCATATCTAATAAACAATACAAGTCCCAATACACGGAATTATGATGTACGAACTCCCAATCTATAATAATAAACTCAGCTTCTTTCCGACCTAAATTCCCCTGATGATAATCACCATGTGAAATAACAATTTCAGATGCTAAGCTTCCGTTCCATGTCGTAATGAGTTGCTTGATAGCTGCAATCTTTTCCCCATCTAAATATAGCGTTAACAATCGCTGACCCGTGTTGTGATACCCATCCAAAACCTCTTGCATCAAATTAGTCAGATCTCGTTTATCCCCTGTGAAATGCGAAGGTATCATCTGAAGTGGAAGACTATGCCATAAGGGAATACTCGCGGCAGCAACGACATAATCACCATCCGCTAATTGATGCGACATCTCGCCCATATCTTCATAGATCGTCCAAAACTTTTCAGGATCTTCCTGCTCAGCAGTAACATAAAGCTTAGGAAACCGCACAGGTACAGAACCTAGCAATTGTTCGTATATCCATTTCTCACGACCTGTCGTCGTTCCATTCGTTACGGGCTTAAATATATACGATTCTCGCTGACCATCGATATCCACCCAGAATCGCTCAATCACCCTGCCATTTCTGCCTATATACACGGGCTCTCGCCCCATAATCATTGCAGCATTCAATTCTCCATTGGGCGTGACAACACTTGAGAGCACCTGCTCACGTTGTTTATACACCACCGTATCACCTCTCAACTTATTCCATCTCTTATCAACCTATTCGCTAACCGCAGTTTATACCCCTTTACGCTAAAAGAAAAAAAGCACCTGATGTAGGTGCTTTCCTCTTTATATGCAATTTCGTTCGAACCTAGTTACTGGCAAATTAAGCGATTAGCCATTATTTTTCAAATAATATCAACATTACTTTTGCTGCTTGCTCGCGAGAAGCCACTTGGGACGGAGATAATGTCGTATCAGAGGTTCCACTCAATAAGCCTTCCCGTACGCTAAGTGCCATATAATTGGTTGCCCAGTCTGAAATTACATTTCTGTCACTAAATGAAGTCAGTATTATTGATGAATCTGTATTAGCCACAGATTTTGTGTTTTTTACTTTTTCCAAAGCACGCCCGATCATTGTTGCCATTTGTTCACGGGTAATTTTTGCATTCGGTGCAAATTGCTCTGAAGTAATTCCGTCAATGAAACCGGCCTTATATACGGATGCAACTCCATTGGCATACCATGCATCTTTTGCAACATCTTTAAATGGCACAGTTGAAGAGCTAGAAGAAAGACCAAGCGTATTGGACAGCATGACCGCAAATTCAGCACGGGTTACGTTTGCCGCCGGGTCAAATAATGAGTCGCTGCGGCCAGTTACAATTCCTTTGGCAAAAGCTTGAGAAATGTAAGTTTCCGACCAACGTCCCTTCACATCGTTAAACGATTTATTAATTTGCATCAATGTGTACGTACTGAAGTGACTGACGCTAAATTCAATGGAATTCGTTTTTTCATTATACTTGCCGCCTGGAATAAGTTCCCATTTCCCTGTCGTAGGGTTAAAATACTGCGGCGCAATTTTATTAACGTCTACTTTTGATTTATCTACTCCGTCTAACGACATACTGACGACAACCTTATCGCCAAACTGATTGTTCAACAGCGTTTCGGTATTGTCATTCTTTGTGGAAGATAAATTAAAATCATTCACAGGTACATTTATCGTATCTGCATTTGTCGGCTTTTTATCTAGTAAAGATTTAGAATCAGTTGGTTGACTTACTTTGACTTCGATCGATTTCACTTTATTGGAATCGACAACTGGTAAGGAATCAGGGCTAAATTTTAAAACGACACCATCAATGTTGACAACCAAGTTTACATTCTTCGTCTTCAGATCACTTAAATTAGAGGAAGGAAGCGTAACATTCGTAATGTCTCCAACTGCTGTATCTTTAGGCACATTAACAATCACTTGTTTTTCCAATTTTTTGGCCAAATCTGAAAAATGATTTTGATTCAGCAAATTTGAAAGTGTCGTTGTCGTTTCATCTGTACTTTGAATTTGTTTCTGCAAAGCATCAGAGTCCACAACAATCTTGGTTTCTTTTCCGCTGGTATCCATTTTTAACTGCGTAGAATCTAGGGTTCCAGCTTTTTGATTGATTGAATTTGCAAGTTCAGTGACAGTTGTAATAAGCTTTGGATCCTCGGGTAGACCCTGATCGTTCGTTAATTTTCTCACAGAACCAGCCAAAGGTATAATTTTATCAGTCATTGCGGAGGAAGTCTTTAGGCCGCTCACTTTAGAAGCCGCAGAAGCCATCAAATTGATATTATCCAGAATTGACTGCAGGGCTTGCTTGGATTTATCTGGGTCTGTAAGCGTAAATAGCCCTGTTAAAACTTGATTTAATTGTTCAGATGCGGTGTTGATTGCATCCTGGATGTCTTTGTCCGATGCGTTCGGATTGTTGATATTTTTAAGTGTAACCGTGATTTCATCTAGTTGATCAGGATCACTGTCTTTAGATGGTGTAGAGATAGGGACGACTATAATACCGCCGCTAGGATTGGCTACAGTAATAACGATAGGTGTTGCTGTCATGGAGCTCATAGAACTGCCATTTCCACCTACCACGATTGTATATTGACCAAGTAAACTTCCTAAAGTGAATGTAAATGTTGTGTTTCCGGTGCTATTGGACTTGGCTGATTTAGAATCAGTGTGGAAAATACCACCGGTGCTAGCTATGACTTTCATTACAATATCCCATGAAGTTGGGGACGTTACAGTTACAGTCACTATATCACCAGGTGCATATGTGGATTTATTCGTTTGAGCTTGTATGTCGTTTGTAGCAAAAACAGCTGAAGTAAATACAAATGTGCTCACTAGGAGCAAGGTAAGCATCAGACTCAAAACCCGTCGTGTCGCTGTCAAATGATTTCATCCTTCCTTAATATGAGAGGGAATTTGCGAAATAATTCGCAAATTCCCCGGTTCAATTTACTGTATAACATGTAAGACCTTTTCTTCTGCTAGTAGCTTTTGAATTGTCATTGTATTGGTATCCAAACCATCGTAAATATGAACAGTAACTGTATAATTGGAAAGATCACCTGTTAAACCGTTAAATTTCTGTTCAAAAGATTGGCTAAATTGAGTTAAATCAGCTGTTATTGTCGTCACTTGAACAGGAGTAGTGCCGTTCATTAACTCAAATACAATCACTTCATTTCCTTGATGTTCGTTTACTTTGTTGATCGTAACATTCGCCGTAATCACGCCACCGTTACGATTCAAAGTCCCTTCTGATATCACATACTGTCTGCCGTCAAAGCTTCCGCCTAGTGATACGGTTGAATTCGTGACTGCGGAATTTCCAAGCGCGTTTTTCATTCCACTTATTGTTAAAGTAGTGGTGCCAACAGAGAATGTCGATCCAGCCGGATTAACAACTGTAATCGTTAAGACTTTTCCGCCATTCGACCAAGCACCTGTATAATCAGCGCCTAGTACTTTGCCGCCAAAGCTCACAATGCTGTCAATCTGCGCTTTGTTCATTGTTCCGGACTTGTTCGTCGCTTGATCGAAAGTAATGGTAATTGTTGAGTCAATTGCTATTCCATTCTGTGTAATGTCATAGCTTGCAGCAATTGCGCTAACAACTTGTGGCGCCGCGATATGACCGAATGTACCTTGAATTTGATACGTGCCTGTTACCATGGCAGTTCCGGTTACATCCATGATGCCAAGGGCATCAAGCGTGATTGTTCCGTTATCTTGAAGCTGCGGATTAACTCCTAAAGTAATAACTAATGTTCTTGCATTCGTCCACTCTGCAGAAGCTCCAGTTCCGAGAATGTCGGTCAATGCATTAACCGTTGCAGAGCTGTTCGTATCCGATGCAAATGTGATCGTGAGCTTGTCCCCAAATCCAGCGCCATCATTGATGCCTGCGTCAGAAGCAATAACACTGTTAACACTTGGCGCTATCGCTTGTCCAAATGAACCCGTGACTTGTTGCACTACATCAGTAAGCCAAGCCAAGTTATTACTATCCTTAATGCCAAGACCAGTCAGATCAATTTGATCCCCAACTTGAATTGTAGCGCCATTGGTCACATGGATCGTCAACGTCGTACCGTCCGTACTCCATACTGCTGTTGCGCCAGTACCCAATGTGTGTCCGTTGCTCACTTTAATGTCCTTAGGATCAATTGCCGGCTTATTCGTTGCGGTATTGAAAATTAGTGCAATAGTATCTCCTGCGCCAGCGCCTGGAGTCCCGCCATTCATCGCCATGGCATACAAGAAGCGCGGAAGTATTCCTGGTGTGAAGCTTCCATCCAATACGACTGGGTTCGTGTTCGCCGCTGGTACAGTCCCAGTTACATCTTTGATGCCAAGACCGCTAAGATCTAGCGTATTGCCGATTGCCAGGTTCGCATACACAGCCCCGCTTACTGAGCCATACGTGGCCAAGGTAATCGTTAACGTCTGCGGAGTTTCCCAGATAGCTGTGGCGAAATCGCCAAGTGTGTACGTAGATCCAGTTACTGTAGATCCAGTTACTAGTACTGCTCTCAGCATCTCTGATGTAATCACCGGTGTATTCGTTGGCCGGTCAAACATGATAACGATCTTATCTCCATAGATATCAACAGTTCCATCCGCATCATAAGCAATTGCAGAGAGGACAGACGGAATGGATGCTGTACCAAAACTGCCTTGGAATGCCATTCCGCTTACTGCCGTCAAATCCACTTGTCCAGTGGCATCCTTAATTCCGTGACCAGTTTCAAACGAGAGTGTATCGCCATTTTGAATGGTAGCCGACGAACTCAAAGTTATAGTCAATACGGTGTTCGTGCTGTCCCAAGTATACGTAGAACCGGTTACTGTCGCGTCAAGCGTGCGAATGCCGCCATCTACTACGATCTTCGTCGGATCGAAGTTGCTGTGATCAACGGCTGTATCGAATACGAATACCAGATGATCGCCTGTAGTTGTAACATTTCCATTTGAATTGACAGCATAGATTTGTGTTACGTTTGGTGCGACTGCCACGCCGAAGTTGCCGCTACCAATCGGCATCGTCACTGTCGCCAATTCTTCCAGGCCTGTTACGTCTTTGATACCATTGCCCGACGCAATTACGATGCTATCACTTGTCGTTATTGTCGGATTACTGCCCAGAGTGATCGTCAGACGGAGGTTATCGCTGCTCCAATTGAACAATGCTCCCGTACCAAACG
>NZ_JCAUAN010000007.1:0-220414 GCF_059691975.1 Paenibacillus sp. J22FR5
TTCTCTCATGCGAGAAAACCAGTTATCCGGTCTTAGCTATCGTTTCCGATAGTTATCCCAGTCTTAAAGGCAGGTTACCTACGTGTTACTCACCCGTCCGCCGCTAGCTTACCCCGAAGGATAAACCCGCTCGACTTGCATGTATTAGGCACGCCGCCAGCGTTCGTCCTGAGCCAGGATCAAACTCTCCATAAAGTTTTCCCCATAAAGTGAAGCGAAAGCTCCGAAGAGAATTCCGATTACTTTCCGGGGACCCCTAAGGGTTTGCTGATTTGTGCTCATTGACTTGCTAGCGAGATTTTGCAATCTCTTTTTTTGAACGATTTCTCGTTCGTGCTTACTCACTCGTTGTTCAGTTTTCAAAGATCAATTTCTTTCGTTTTCCAACCCTAATCTCAAGGTCGGAACTACAATATAGCATAATCACCCAACCAGATGCAAGCTTTATTTTTACAAGTTTCGATAAAAATTGCAGCCCGTTTTGGCCGGAAGAGTAATATACCACGGGCATTGGGATTATGCAACACCTTTTTAAAAAGAATATCGATTCAGCTCTTGCTCTACAAGTTCTTGCTCAAATTGCTCTTTTAATGAATCATTACTAGGTGAAATCGAAAGCCCCATTTCTTTAAATTCACGTATCAAATTCTGAATCTCATTTAAGTTGCCTTGTTGAACATAGTGCTCCGTCTGATTAATGACATGGAACGCCATGGCCTGATAAGCATCCGTGAAGCTTTGGTCAATCCCCTCTGCTCCTCTATAATCAGCATAATACCGTTTAAACGTATCCATCAAGCTTTCTTCCATCCTAAATCCACTCCTCTCAAGATATAGCATAGTTTCCCACCTTCCTTGCCAAATTATACAATTAAAAGCACAACAAGCTCCTGCTAATAAGCAAGGAGCTTGTATGTGTGGAGCTAACCTAATTCATTTCTCTTTAGAAGTTATGCATAATTGCTTAACTTTATTTCACGTCAATTGTTGTAACAGTTTGAGCTTGGCCTTTAAGTTGAATCAAATGACCAGCTGTGAAGTTAGCTAGGTTACCTGTCAAAGCGAATGTCGATGACACATTATATGTAGTTGATTGATCAACACCATTGATATTTTGTGTAATCGTGATTGTTGCAATTTTACCTTGCGCGTTAATTGTAGTTGCAGTCAACGTACCCAAAATGTCGAATGATGTATTTACTGGAGCGTTACCTGTAACTTCTACAAACACAACTGTGTTGTTGAATGTACGAACTTTCACAGTATCGCCTACAGCAATTTCAGTAGCAGCTACTTTTACACCATTACGTAAAATGAAAGCATCTGGGTGCATTGTATACGTCGTTGTTGTTCCATTTTTAGTTAGGGAAAGAACATTGTTGTATACAGCCGTGCTTACTGTGCCTGAGTTTGTGTTTTGATCTTGATCAGGCAATTGGTCGTTTGTACGATCTAATAGAGCAGCCAATTCCGCACGAGTTACACTTTTATCTGGCTTAAACGTATTGTCTTCAAAACCGTTAACTAAACCTTTATCAACGGCTACTTTCACGTAACCTACGGATCCAGCAGGGACTTTCTTCGCATCTTTAAATGTAAGCGTGCTTGTCATTTTTGCTTTTGCTTCAGCTTCTAGTTTCAAAGCTTTCACTAAAAGTGTTGTTGCCCATAGACGATCTGCATCTTCATTTGGCTGAACACTATCATCATTTTCAGTGAATAGGTCATTCTCAAGTGCTACAGCAACATAACCTACTGCCCATGCAGGAACTTTGTCAGCATCTTTGAAATTCAATTTTGTTGACTTTTCAGCGTCGGATTCAGCTTGCTCACGCAATCCCATCAAACGAACAGCCGCTGTAATCGCTTCAATACGAGTAACTGTTTTTTCCGGCTTGAAGCTACCATCTTCATATCCTTCGAAAACACGTTTGGACGCTAGGCTTGCAATATAACGCATTGCCCATTGTGCATTCTTCATATCGTTGAAATTAATGTTAATAGTAACGTTTCCATTGAAAACATTCTGGTTATAAGTGGTATTGTTTTTAGATCCTTTGTTATCACGATCATTATGATTGCCATTAGCAAATGCGGCAGTTCCGCCACCCATTACCATTGTTAATACAAGACCTGTAGCTACGAATTTTTTCATTAGATTCTTTTTCATTTAAAAATCTCTCCCTTAGTTATAATGGTTTTATACATAAGATGGAGCCTTCGCGAAGGGTTCCTGGTTATGCTACAAGGATTCGCCATTGCGTGTCATTTTTTGGGGGTAGAGCTTGGAAATCTTTTAAAATTAACTCCAAAAGTCTATTAAATCCACCCTGAAACTGCTAAACTGAGACCATATAGTTTAACGCTAAAGGAGCTTGTGTATGCGCTTACGAAACCCGCGAGTTCAACTCGTTATTGCTCTAGCTGTACTCTTAATCCTTGTATCAGCCTTCTCGCTCAGCAAGATTTGGTTTAAGCAAGGAAGCATTAACGTAACCGCAGTAGCTCCAACCGTTACACATCAAGACACCCCACAAGTGAGTGAAGCGCCGTCATCAGTTCCTCTTCAAGAGACGAAAAACGAGAGCTTGGCCACATATCCAACAGAAAACGTAGATGTTGTCGTGATTGGAAGCGAGCTTGAAGGCCTCTATTTAGCCCGAGCAGCCGCGGATGAAGGTTTAAAAGTGAAAATACTGGATCCTCATCAAGCGTTTGGCGGTCAAATTCTTCAAAGTCAGATGCTGTTTCTGGATGAAACGCGCGATGAACATGGACATCTTCTCGTACAGGGCCGGGCAAAAGAACTTTTCGATGGCTTCCGAAATGCCAAAATTCGAAAGCTTTCTGAATTCACTACTTATATGAATAAGCTAAGTAAAGATATCCCTATTGAGTCTGGCATCACGATTCAAGATATTGAACAGATACAAACGCCTGATTATATGCACAAAATTCCATCCATTGTATATCGTACGAACAAAAATGAAGTGAAGAAAATAACAGCTTCCTATTGGGTAGATAACAGTGATTTTGCGGCATTAATTAGCCGATTAGAAGCTAAACGTTTACCAGGACTTGAGATGTTCTATGGTCAGAAAGACATTGAGTACATGAGCGCTGGCATGATGATGAAGTTCAAAAACGTAGATTGGAAGAAGTTCAATACGACTTTTAACGCATTAAAGCCTGAGGATAAAGCAAAGCAATTTGGCGGCGGGAGTGTGAACGATAGTTTCGCAATTGGACTTAGCGGCATGACGAAGGCTTATCATCCTACGAATGATCGTGTTTTCCTTAGAGGGTTGAATGCTGTGAATCAACGTGACGGGGATGTACTTATAAATGCCCTGCTTGTTTATACGGTGGATCCTGCCAAGGAGGCATCTGTACAAGAAGCTGTTAATTTAGGAAATAAAGAAACGGCCCTGATTTTGCAGCATTTCCGTAAAACGTTGCCTGGCTGGGAAAAAGCTGAACTAGGTGAGCTGCCTACCTATCCCTATATTCGTGAATATAACCACTATGAAATGGATTACACGTTAAAACCATCTGATCTCCTTGCAGGTACGATGTTTTGGGACAATGTCAGTATAGGCGGCTATCCGCTAGATTTACAAGGAACGAGTGCCAACAAGTGGGGCATTGAAATGGGACGTCCCGATAAATACGGCATGCCGCTCCGCAGTTTTTTACTTAAAAATTATGAGAATGTTATCGCTGCTGGGAAAAATGTCGGATCTTCAGCCATCGCTTACGGCAGCACACGTATTCAACCGAACACGAGTCTAGCCGCTGAATCCATCGGTATCATCTTAGGTCAACTTCATGGGAAGCAGAAACTTCGTGAAATTACACCTGAAGAAATGACGAAGCTCCAGACGTACTTAGCGACGCGATATCAAATCAAGTTGACCGGCGTAACGGCTACCAATAAGATTTCCGGGTGGAATGCAGAAGAAATTCGTAAATTAGATTCGGGTGAAATCACTTATCCAAGTTATATACAAACGCGCAAAAAAACAGTTGTAAAATAAGATTTTACGTATAGACCGTGTACTCGCTCTTTTGGCGAGGGGCACGGTTTTTTCTTTCTTAAAAGTATTGAAAGTATCCTAATATGCGTATACAATAAGCGATATACTTATATATACTTACAAACACTTAAGCGAAAGGGGGCATATATCCTTGTTTCAAGAGGAAAGACTCTTCTCCATACTCGAATACTTAAAATCACATAAGCGTATAACCGTCGATCTGATCTGTGAGCTTTATGAAGTTTCCCGCGATACCGCTAGACGGGATATGGTGAAGTTGGAAGAACAAGGCTTGATCGTTCGCACACGAGGCGGGGCGATACTTCCCACACTTTCCAAAGAAGTGGGTAATTACGATCAGCGTCTTCAGGAAGAGTCCTTTTCCAAACTTTCGATTGGCAAGACAGCTGCCGGCCTCGTTCAAGATGGCGATTACCTTATGATGGATGCATCAACGACAGTATTGCATGCAGCGACTGCCCTAACCTCTAAGAACAATATTGTCATCACGAGCTCCATCGAAACGGCTGCAATCCTCACCCGCAAAGATGAAATTACGATTCATATGCTTGGAGGCGTGCTAGATAATAAGCAACACGGTGTCTACGGGGCTAAGGCCATTGAAATGTTAAAAGAGTATCACGTCGATAAGTTATTTATCGGAACGTGTGGCATATCCGACGATGGGCTTTCTTGCCCAAACGAAGAGGATTGTTATTTGGTAAGAGCGATGATGCAGCATGCTGATCAAGTCATTGTTCTCGCCGATCATTCCAAATTCGGCAAGCGTTTGTTCCATCGTGTGGTTGGATTTGAAAGCATTGATATTCTAGTGACAGATCAAGCACTAAGCGAAGAAATGAAAGAACGACTTTTAGCTAGTGAAGTTGAAATTGTATTAGCAGGAGGAGATAACCACCATGATTAAACTCATCGTAAGCGATCTAGATGGCACATTGCTCGATCATCATAAGAAAGTAGCCCAGCGAGAGCTTGATGCCCTAAGCCAAGTGAAAGATGCAGGAATTACGCTTTGTCTAGCCTCAGGCAGAATGAATTTGGAAATGCAGCAAGTGCTTCAGGAAATCAATCACCAAGCCCATTCTGTTTCTCAAAATGGCGCCTTCATCCACTTGGTGGACGGTACACTTTTGCAATCGAAGCTATTCAAGCCCTCCATTGCCAATCGCGTTTATGAACTAATTAAACCTTCGGATGTGGTAAAGCTGATATGCTCTGGCGATGCTAACTTTATCGAAAGCTTAAGTCCAGCTTCGGATGAGATACAAGCAAGGATGTTTGAATCATTTATCGTGAATCGAGACATAGAGCAATCCTTAAAGGATGGGTTTCCGATATGTAAATTTTCACTATTCGGGAGTTTAGAGAAGTTACTTGAAATTAAAGCCTTGTTGGAAAAAGAGCTTGGCGACCAATTGGACATCTATTTAGCCGATACAGATTGCCTCGACATTATGCCTCACCAAGTATCGAAAGGGAGTTCCTTGCTTACACTGCTTACTCATTTAAATGTGAAGCCTGAGGAGATCGCCTGTTTTGGAGATTCTTTTAATGATGTCTCTATGTTCGGCATTACTCCGCATAGTTTCGCCATGCATACTGCTCATCAAGATGTGAAAAAGCATGCCGCTTATACAGTCGAATCCGTTTCCGAAGCGATTGCACACGTATTTGCTTATAATGAAAAGTTTACGACTGAACCTAAAGGAAGCGCCGCATTATGAAAAGATTATTGATCATGGGCTGCTTATCTTACTTATTAACAGGCTGTACGCATGTTATTTTTGGTGCAGTATTGCCTGAATTACTAGCCCATTATGGTCGAAGCTACAGCGGCGGCGGCATGCTCGTCTTCCTACAGTTTGGAGGCTTCATGCTTGGGGTACTTAGTATGCCGACTCTCATCCGTCGCATTAGTCGTCGAAGTACGATTACACTAGCGTTTAGCTTTCTGTTTATCGCTATGCTTGCTATCGGCATACTGCCTCCCTGGCCAATAGTTGTAGGGTTGACCTTCATTGCGGGCATCTCTTTCGGACTCGTAGAGTCCAGCATAAGCACTTTTATCCTCATGGCTGCCAAAGATCAACAAGCGGTTGCCTTCAGCAAGCTTGAAGTCTTCTTTGGACTCGGCGCCTTATTTATGCCGCTTGTATCCAGTCTACTTATTGCAAATGGTTTATGGAAATATGCTTTCATGCTGCTAGGGGTAAGCGCACTTGCGACAGGCATCATTTGGTCTAAGCTTTCATTAGGAAAGCATGATGAATTACTTGCACATAAAGCGGACCGTACTCAGAAAGCAGATCGAGTTCCTGTTCTTACCAAAAGCTCCTTCATCTTTTTATGCTTGCTGATGACCGTTTTCTTCCTATATTGCGGCATGGAAAATACGATTGTTAATTTCTTGCCGTCGATCTTCAAGGACCAGCTTCATGCTTCAAGCTCCATCTCCTCTCTTGGCGTTACCGCTTATTGGGTGACCATGGTTGTAGGACGTTTATTTGCTGGCGTACTTGCTGAAAAGATGACATATTTCAAGTATCTAGCCTTCTCCTTTGCCTTAAGCTTGCTCACCGTATTCGTTTGGGTGTTTAGCACCAATCTATGGAGCTCCTTTGCCGTAATTCTCTTGCTCGGTTTATTCATGTCCGGCATGTTCGCGGTAGCACTTATTTATGCAAATCAACTATTGCCAGGACGTACGGAACAAACAACGAGTGCACTTATCGCCGCAGGCGGTTTAGGCGGAGCCATCCTGCCACTGGGTGTCGGTTGGGGCATGGATCACTTCCATGTAGGTGTCTCGATTTGGTTTGTTCTGATCAGCATGTGTGTTGTGTTTGGCATTATTATGTATACACGTAGATGGCAGGTTCCTGTGCTGAGAGCAAAAGCTTGATGTTCTCTCTATATATCCAGAATTCATTGTTCCCAATGAAAGATGCAGATACAAGTTGAAGATGAAGATGAAAGATGAAAGATGAAAGATGAAAGAAGAAAAGCAAAAAGCGAAAAACGAACCCCCCTTCAGATCCACTTACGTGGAATTGAAGGGGGATTCGTTTTTACTGAAATGCCTTAAGTTGAATCACAATGGCCTTGTCTTCAAACACCACATTCTTGATGCCAATTAATTTAGGCAAATAGGATTGCAATGGAATTTCTACAGGAGCTAGCTGAAGCCACTCGTTTGGTAAATGCCAGCTCTTAATCTGTGTATTCACATGTTGAATGATTAAGTTAGGCGGAACCCACGCTAATGTAAACATCGTGTGAACACCAACCGGGATACGTTCGTGCCACTTAACGTTAACATCCGCTTCGATCATGGAGCCTTGCAGGTTCAACTTAGCACCTACCATTCGGAAGTCATGCGGCAGCACGCTGTGTGAAGCTAGTTGCTTCTTGAGCAAATTATTCACATCTTCTTCCGAGAGCCGAACGTCCAGCTTTCGGGAAAGGATCATTTCTGCAATTTTGTTACTAATTGAAATCTCTGTATATTGCATATCAAGTGATTCCGTTGGTTTCACATACTGAATGACGATGACTAGCATCACCACAGAGATGACAGCCAGTGTCACAAGTGTAATCATTATTTTCTTCAGCATGCTATACACCCCGCAGATGATTAGTAGCCTTCCTTAAGGAGCAAGCTACTCTTCTTTATTCTGCTGCTGCTTCTCTTTCAGCCAGCGCGGAGCTCCCTTGCTCTTACGATCGCGCTCGCGTTGCGCTTTGCTGACGGTTTTGCCAGTGGCAGCCGGTTTCCCTTGCGCTGCCGGCTTCGCCGGAGCAGCGCCCTGCTGGCCGCGCGCTTCTGGCACCGCGGCACTTACGCGCACCGCGCCCGCTGGCGCAGCAGCTTCACGCGCGCTGGCGGAGCCGCTGCGCGAAGGTGTTGAGCCGCTCGGGCGCGCGGCTTCACGGCGGCTGCGCATCGTAGCCGCACTGCGGTCTTGGGCCGGGTCGACTAACCGGCCTTCGTACATCGCCTTCGGCTCAATCGTGATGCCGAGCTGCTTCTCGAATTTCTCGATGATGAAGAGCTCCTTCGTGGTCACGATAGAGATCGACGTTCCCTCGCGGCCCATCCTGCCTGTTCGACCTACACGGTGAAGGTAATACTCCGCATTCGTAGCCACATCCAGATGGAAGACATGGGTTACGCCTTCTATATCAAGCCCTCTGGCCGCAACGTCTGTCGCCAACAATAATTGAAATTTCCCCTCACGGAAATTACCCATGACTTTGGCGCGATCTTGTTTGCTCGCTTCTCCATAAAGAGCTTCAATAGAAAGGCCCACATATTGCAGCTTGCCGACGACTTGTGCGATATCGTCGGTCACGTTAATGAACACAATCGCAGAAGTTGGCTTAATCATGCGTACAAGTCTTCGTAGTGTATCAATTTTTTCCCGTTCCTGACACACAACATAGTGATGCTCCAGCGTTTCAGCGGTGCGCTGTGAGGGGTTAATTTTGATAATAACCGGATCCTTCAGCCATCTGCCTGCCGCTTGCTCCGTGCTTTGGGGAATTGTAGCCGAGACAAACACCATTTGACTGGAACGAAGCATACCCTTAAGGACCGCTTCAACATCCTGCATAGAGCCAAGTTCAAAGACTTGGTCAACTTCATCCACAATGCCGATTTTCACATGATGCAGCGTAAGCTTCCGAATTTTCATCAATTCAAGCAAACGTCCTGGCGTACCAACAACAATATGCGGATGAAGTCGCAGCTTCTCTACCTGTCTAGCAGCAGCCGCTCCCCCAATCAACGATTGAGAACGAATAGGCCCACCACTCGTCAACTTCTCAATTTCCTGCATAATCTGCATGCCTAGCTCTCTCGTAGGAACGACAACCAACACTTGCAATTGTTTTTGTGCAGGATCGATTCGCTCCAAAGCGGGAAGCAAATAAGCTAATGTTTTACCCGTTCCTGTCTGGGATTGGATAATCGCATCTTTACCTTGCAAGAGAACTGGAATGCCCTCCGCTTGAATCGGAGTCGGCTCGCCAATCCCTAATTGTTGTAATTTATCTAAATATGTCTGTGCAATCTGCAGCTGTTCAAAACTCGTGCTCAATGCTATATACCCCTTTTCTCATACAACCTCATGCCCATATTATATGCTAGAGTGACCCAGCAAACAAATATATACACGTTATTCCGCTATCGGTCTGATCCCCACTCCTCCAAAAACTTCTGCTTAATAGCATCGCGCGCCCGAAACAACCTTTGTCGCACAACGCCCTCTGTCACACAGAGTTCACTTGCCATATCCTTGTAGGATAAATTATGAATCCATTTCATGGCGATAATTTGCCTATAGGAAGGGTTCAGTTGATTGATATAAGCAATAACGGCTTCTCGCATGACCTTTATTTCGACTTCTATGTCTGGGGTGGCCGAATAGTCCGAAGTTGGGGCTGATTCCTTCAAGGAGAACATGATCTCACTTTCGAGTTCATCACGATTTCGTTTATGCTTGCGCAAATGATTTAGTGTTACGTTTCGGGTAAGTCTTTTGAGCCAGCCTTCATATTTATCGATCTCTGTTAATAATGGGGCTTTGTGAATCGCACGAAGAAAGGACTCCTGAATGATGTCTTCCACAGTCGCGTGATCTCTCAAAATAAAGTTAATCATCGGATAAACAAGCAGATAAAATTCTTTATAAATCTGTTCCTGCATGCCTTTATCTAATGTGTTAAAGTCGCTGTTAAATATCTCTCTCAGAGACTTCATGTACTCCCCCCTAGCCTACAGGTAAAAAGACCTATACTATTTCTACCTTATTTTAGGATAAAAAGAGGGAGTAAACAATCGTTAACGGAAAATAATCGGAAAATTTTTCCTCACACTTTCAATTTTGACAGTCGCCTTATCATCCATTAAACTTAAAAGTGCTCCAATAACCCTATTTCCATCCGAAGGGATGAAGTCAATGAATACCGATTTCGAGAACGATTTTAATACGCTGGTTGCCAAAACAGCTGAACTTATTACGGGTGATACTTCTCCAGAAATGATCGAGAAAATCAAGGTTTGGGCGTTTTTTAACCACGTTCATAAAGCCCTTCCTGCTCTTGCCTCCCACTGGAACCAATCACATCCAGAAGGAAAAGCGGAAATGCGCCGCATTTTCGAAGAAATTAAAGCGCTCAATCAAGCCAAGCAAGCAGCGAAGCCTGATCAAGAGTAAACGTACTTCCTTGAAGTCACCTTCAGCTCACACAGGCAAGGATCGTCTCCTCTCATTTTCGCCAAATAACGTCTCCTATGTCCGTAAGCGAGCGATCTATGCCGATTTCCAACCCAAAAAAAGCGGCCCAATCATCCGATTGGAAGCCGCTTTATTTCTTATTTAATATCCCCGATGCTATTTTATCGAACATCCGTGGGAACATATGAAACAATTTGATTCCTACGCCCGCTACAAAAGGAAGGTTTTTCTCCGGAATATTTTTCTCAATCGCATGTATAAGCTCTTTAACGACTTTTTCTGGCTTGAGCATGAACCATGCAATGTTCTTAACATAATTGCCGCTCGGATCGGCTTTATCGAAGAATGGTGTCGCGATTGGACCTGGGTTAATGGCGGTAACTGAAACGCCCGTCCTCAATAGTTCCATCCGTAAACTATTTGTAAAGCCAAGCACCGCATGCTTCGTTGCAGAGTAACCTGTCGATTTGGCTGAGCCAATTTTCCCTGCCATCGACGCAATATTAACGATATGTCCGCTTCCTGCCGCCAACATATGAGGTAACACGGCTTGCGTGCATCTCACTAATCCAAGATAGTTCACATTCATCATCTCTTCAAAATGAGCAAGAGGCGCCTCGGCAAATGCCTCAAAAATCCCAAACCCAGCATTATTAATCAGTATATCAATACGCCCAAAGTCAGCCATAATTTGAGCTACTACCTCATTAACTTCTTCCGTCTTCGTAACATCCATCGCATAGACGCCATGCCGTCCTTGCAAGCCTGCAGCAATTTCCTTCAATTTATCCGCGCTTCGTGCTGTCAGCACGGGAATAGCTCCCTTTGCGGCAAATTGCTGCGCCATCACAGCTCCTATGCCACTTGAAGCACCTGTAATCAAGACGACCTTGTTCATGATTTTCAACCTATTCCGCTCCTTTCACACAAAAAAAATGGAGTTACCATATAGCAGGTACTCCACACGTTCAACCTATATTACGTAATTAACACTTGAATGTCTAATTCACCAATGCCATCCATGATTAATGGAATGGTTAACGCTTTCTTCGGCACAAATCCTGCTGCCGTTGCAGATTGGACAAGTTTAGGTGGCGTGATGTCTACCCGTACTCCTTGATTGAAAAGCATCGTGCTCGCATTGCCGCTAATCATATTGCCCAGCTCAGAAATGGCACTCTTTCCCATTTCATCCATTTCGGTGATGACGAATCCGCCCATCATGGCAGATACCATTTTCAAAGCAACATCTTCAGCTAAGCCAAAGACAACGTCGCCTTCCATTTGCCCAGTCATCCCAATTTGGATCCAGATATACTTTTCCACAAATTTGACGTCTTTAATGCCGAGCTGCCCTGTTGTTGGGCGAATGTTAGCAACTTGCTCGATGACGATTCTAGCCGACTCCAAAAAAGGATCAATGTACTCAGCCTTCATAGCTCCGCTCCGATCTCATTTGTGAATAAGTTCCACAGAAAAACGACCTTTTTCAACATTATACATAAAATTTTAGGACAAGTATACTGTCAATTTAACAAAAATAGTTCTAACTACTCAGATACACACCCCCCATTCTACCTTCATACTTAAATTGTCGAAGAAAAAAATACGAATTTTTAATTGCATATTTGGAAAATAAAAATGGATGGAAAATTATACAAAATAGTGTCTAATCCTGTTAAACTTAATAGAGAATCTCAAAAAGGAGTGATGAGAGTCAATGACGATGAACCCCCCTCCTACGCGTGCCAGAAAATTTGTTTTGTACCTTATAGGTACTTTCATTCTCATTGGTATCTATTTATTTTATTTAAATGATTTATCCTATTTTCAACATAACCGTTTGGCAAGTATGGCCCTCGATTGTGGTTTGTTCGTCGTATTAATGATTCTTACCTACTTAGGCATGCGGTTAATCTGGCAACGTGAAGACACGATTTCGGAAACCATAGAACGGTATAAATCACTTTTTGATAACCATCCCGATTCCATCATTTCTTTTTGCTTGGACGGCGAAGTACTTTCCGCAAATCACCGACTTGAAAGTTTACTTGGTTTAGGTGAGGAAACTTCAAGATCAACCTCCTTTCTTCCCATGATCCATCCGCCTGATCTGCTCAAAACGCTGCATCATTTCCAAGTGGCTTCTGCTGGAATGCCCCAAAATTTCGAAGCTTCATTCTTGCACCAAAATGGATTTCCCATCCCTTCTCATGTAACTTTCGTTCCCACCAAGGTGGGCAACCAAATCGTTGGGGTTTATGCCATTCTCAAAGACTTAACCGAGTTCAGAGAACAGAAAAAGGAAATTGATAAGCTTTACAAACAAAATCAACTTATTCTGAACTCTGTCTCTGAAGGCATTTATGGGATAGACACGAATGGACGAACCATATTCTGGAACAAGGCAGCAGAAGCGATCACCGGTTGGAAAGTGGACGAGATGCTAGGAAGACGTATACATAATCTCATTCGACCTGTTCATAGTGATGGTACTTTTGTCATACCAGAGGAAAACTCGACAGTAAATACGATGCTGCAGCGTGAAGGCTCGATTATGAATGAAGATGTGTTTTGGAAAAAGGATGGAACCAGCTTTCCAGTTGAATACATGTCTAGTCCTATGCTTGAGGGAAGTGGGCAGCTGCTAGGTACCGTTATTACATTCAGCGATATTACAGAATTGAAGAAGACACAGGAATTACTAATCAAATCAGATAAACTGTCTGCGGTTGGACAGTTGGCTGCAGGTGTTGCACATGAAATCCGCAATCCATTGACTGCATTGAAGGGGTTCCTCAAGCTGCTAAAAAGCAATTCGATGAAAGAGCAGTACTACATTGAGATTATGCAAAAAGAACTACAGCGTATAGAGTTTATTGTGAATGAGTTCTTGTTTGTGTCCAAGCCACAGGCTACTCATTTCGTAACCAGCACCTTGTATACCATCGTAATGAGCACCGTTGAGTTACTTCAACCTCAAGCGTTGCTCGGTAATATCGATATTGAAGCTGAGATTGACTCGGGGCTTCCACCAGTTACATGTGATGAGAATCAAATCAAACAAGTTTTTATTAACATTATGAAAAATGCGCTAGAAGCCATGCCGCAAGGTGGAACCCTGCAAATCCAGGCAGAGCTGAAAGGTTCGGGCGAACAAATTATGGTTCGCTTCGTGGATCAGGGCTGCGGGATTGCACCTGAGCGTCTTCCCAAGCTTGGAGAGCCCTTCTATAGCACGAAAGAAAAAGGAACAGGTCTTGGTCTTATGGTCTGTTATCGCATCATTGAAGCGCATGGCGGTTTCATGAAAATACGCAGTACATTAGGGGAAGGTACAGTCGTTGAGATTACACTTCCCACAACAACTTACCAGCCCAAAGGAGTAGCAACAAGATGAACGGATTTCTTATTGATTTAGATGGTACACTTTACAGGGGGCATGAGCCAATTCCTGGTGCCGCAGCTTTCCTGCAATGGTTGCAAAAGGAACAATTGCCCTACCTATTGGTGACGAACAATTCGTCCCGCACCCCTGAACAGGTTGCCGAGCATCTGCAAGCGCTCGGCATCGAAGTACCCGTGGCAGCCGTCTATACGTCCTCACAAGCGGCTGCGCAGTATTTAACCGAGCAACGCTCAGGTAAGCGTGTGCATATGATCGGCGAAGACGGTCTGCGTATTGCTCTAGACGCAGCCGGCTTCGCCGTAGATGAGACGACGCCAGATTACGTCGTCCAAGGTATTGACCGCAGCTTCACCTACGGGAAGCTGACGGAAGCGGTCCGCCATCTGAAGCATGGCGCGACCTATGTCTTAACCAATCCCGACCGGATGCTTCCGTCGGATGGCGGGCTTATGCCAGGGGCTGGCTCCCTGGCCGCTGCGATCACCGCCGCCTCCGGCGTGGAGCCGGTGGTGATCGGTAAGCCTTCGCCGATCATTATGGCGTACGCCATTGAGCGGCTCGGACTGCCTGCCGCCGATGTCTGGGTCATCGGCGATAACGTGCATACCGACATCCGCGGAGGCGCGATGGCGGGATGCCGCACGGCACTCGTGCTGACGGGCGTCGCCACCCCAGACAATGTGCACGAGCAGCTGGCGTCGGCGGGCTTGATGCCGGACTTGGTCTGCACGGATTTGCCGCATTTCATTGCGCAGCTGGCTAAATAAGCCTGAAGATGTGTAGTTATTACTTATTTCGTTGAGGAAACCTCTGAAAAGCCTGCATATTCGCAGGTTTTTCGTTTTCTATGGCGTGTATTACACAAAGAACGCTTATTCTTGGGATAGGCGGCTGGTTTATTATGGTTATACAAAAAAACAGCACTACCTTGACATCCAAGATAGCGCTGTTTCTCTTCATTCGATCTTTCCTTTTCAATCTTCACTTCCCAATTTCCTCACTCAATCCGATCCCAATCCACATCGAGCTCCGAATCCTTCTCCTGCAACCGCCCCTCTCGGGCATCCCGTTGCAGCTCTTCTAACCATTTCAGCTCGGTAAACGCACGCTTATAGCTGCCGACCATCATTTGCAAGACGACACGTGGAACAATGGTCAAATGCTCGTTGTACAAGCTTTTCATTTTATCCATAATCATTTTCTGTTCCAAAATTTTATGCTCAAGAATATCAGCAATCTTGGCTTGATCACCATGAACGGTAAAAGGCAGTGCCACATAGAGCGGATGATAATGCTTAATCTCCTCATGTAATTGATGAGATAGCAGCTCTTGAAACTTCCTTTTACCCGCATCCGTGATTTGATAGATCGTCTTCTCGGGTCGATTCGTATCCCGTACGACTTCTAAAGCTTCTACAAGACCATCCTTATGCAGTTGATCCATTGCGTAGTATAGCGAGCCATCCTGCAGCTTCATATAGTTCGTCATGCCACGTTCTTTCATCGTTTGTCGAATCTCATAGGTATGCCGATTGGCTTCCATCAATAATCCGAGAATGACCAGCTTCATCGACATCTGTGTAACCTCCTAGTGCCCTACTGGTACATCTCCTTTAACAGGTGCTTTACCAACTTCCAGTTTAGCATTTCCCATTAATAAAATGAACACAAGGCCTAATACGGCTAACACAATCGTTGTTTGGAAAACGACGGCAATGGAATCGGCCAACGCTGTAAGCAGCTTATGCAATACGTCCGCTGGAATATTCGCTCTCACCTCTGGTTGAAGCAGCATGCGTGCGTCATGAAACTTCTCAGCCATAGCTGGGTCGTTCAGTGAAGTCGTGATATTGTCTTTCAAAGCGTTCACTTGAATACTCCCGAATATCGCAACGCCGATGGCAGAACCAACAGAACGAAAGAAAGCTACTAAGGAAGTTACCGTACCCCGACGGCGGAAATCGACCTTGTGAAGTGCAGACATCGACGTAATCGGAAAGCAAGCGCCAATCCCTAGTCCCAGTATAATCATGTAGGTTGTTATAACCCAGCGCTCTGAATCAATGGATATCCCACCAAGAAGCGATGTCGCTACCAAGAGGAGCGCTACAGATACAAGTAACACATTCCGATAAGAGAATTTACCGATAAAGCGTCCACCTAGGGCACTACTTACAACGACACCTAGCATCATTGGGGTTAACGTCGAACCAGCCGATGTTGCAGAGCCTTCGAATACACCTTGGATAAACAATGGAATGTAAGTCCCCGCCGAGATAAGCACCGCACCATACGCGAAGCTTACTCCCATACTTGAGGTAAACAAACGATTTTTGAACAAATCCAGTGGTACAATTGGCTCTGCTGCATTTTTCTCTATGAGAATAAAGCCTGCCAACAACACAACAAATCCAGCAAATAAACCAATAATCTGCAGTGAATCCCATGCGTACTCTTTACCGCCAAATTCTAATGCGAACATCAGCGAAACGATAGCCGCGGTCAGAACAATCGTACCGCCCCAGTCAATCTTCGCCTTACTATGTTCCACGGACTCGTGATACGAGAAAATAATCATAATCAAGGAAACAATACCTAGAGGCAAGTTGATATAGAAAATCCATTCCCACGTTACATGGTCCGTAAAGTAAGCACCAATGATGGGACCAAGTACACTTGATAAACCGAATACAGCGCCGAACAAGCCTTGCATTTTACCCCGTTTCTCTGGAGGGAAAATGTCAAAAATAATGGCAAAGGTAATCGGCATCAGGGCACCTCCACCAATACCTTGAATTGCACGGTAAATGATGAGCTGTGTCATCGACGACGCAGTTCCGCATAACGCAGATCCAATCATAAAGACGACGATCCCAATAATGAAAAATAATTTACGGCCATACATATCGGATAACTTTCCGAAAATCGGCATTGCAGCCACATTGGCAATCAGATAGGCCGAGAATACCCAAACGAATTGGCTGAAGCCGCCCAGCTTCGATACAATCGTTGGCATCGCAGTCGAAACGATCGTTTGATCGAGCGAAGCCAGCAAGAGCCCCAGCATCAAGGCCACAACTGTCCAGGTTGGATTTGATTTACGTGTCAAAGACATAAGTGGAGTCCCCTCAATCGTTATTTTAATACATAAATTATTTTATTCAAATTTGAGTAATTTGAAAAGATAATATTCAGTTATAAGTAGTCTCTCTCTCCTCGGTAGCATGCACCCACAAACTAGCAATTATCCTGCCATGTTGCCTATGTAGCTCTTCCTATCATATAATAAAGTCAGAAAAGCTTTTTATGCCCTTTACAATTTCGATAAATTTTATTTGTACCTTTATACCCAAAAATCTAACATGCAGGAGGTAAATCTCATGAATATGAACCAGTTAGAGACCCTGCTCACCATTTCCAAAACGATGAGCTTTCGTAAAGCTGGCGAGATTCTTAACTTGACCCAACCTGCCGTTTCCGCGCAAATAAAAAGTCTTGAAGACGAATTCGGCACGATTCTCATTGATCGCAATCAGCCTGTTACGTTAACGGATAGTGGAAAGCTTTTCTTGGAGCATGCAGAGAAAATATTACGGATCACAAATGATCTTAAACAACGTCTTTCCGATCTAAGTCAAACCCCTCAGGGTCATATCCATATTGGCACAACGACCTCAATTGCCATGCAGATATTGCCCAGGGTACTTTCGTATTTTCAAGACCAGTTTCCGCTGATCAAAACAACAATTCACTCCATGACCTCCTCTCAGATCATGACGTCTGTGGAAAGCGGCCACATTGATATTGGCATCACGTACTTATTCGAGAAGAATCCAGCACTGGAGACGTCCGTGCTTTACTATGATAATTTTGAACTCATCGTCTCCACGCATCATCCGCTTAGTCGTTTCACCCACTTATCTATCGAAAAGCTCAAGAACATTCCGTTTATCATGCTATCCCCGGAAACAGCAGGTCGACGTTTCGTCGATCAAATCTTTAAGTCGTATGACGTCTCACCTCATATCGTCATGGAGCTGTCTAGCAGCGAGGAAGTGAAGCGCATGGTAGAGCTTAATCTGGGTGTTGCGATTATATCAAAGATGTCTGTTGCTGATGAATTGCGGCATGGCACATTGAAGATGGTAAAAGTGAACGAGCTGGATATTACTCATCCGGTAGGCGTAGTATATAAGTCAGGACGTTACTTGAATTCTGCTATGCAACAATTTCTTCGCGATCTTAAAGGAATGCCGGAAACGCAATTTATCGGTTCAGAATAGTTTACGCTTACGATGCTAGTATTGCTAAAGCAATACTTTTAGGAGGCTTTGCAATGAAATTCGACTTACATACGCATCATGATCGGTGCGGACATGCGCAAGATACCATACGTGACTATATTGAGGCAGCCATTGCAGGCGGCCTTCAGGTAATTGGAATCTCGGATCACTCACCTTATTTTGGAAGTTCAGAAGATCGTGCACAACCTGCAATCGCCATGGCCAAAAGCGAATTTCCCCGATATATCGAGGAAGTACTTCGCCTCAAACAAGAGTATGCTGGCAAAATTAATGTACTCTTAGGCGTCGAGTCTGATTATTTCCCTCAGCATGTGGAGATCTATCGTCAAGAATATGCGAAATATCCGTTCGACTATATCATAGGCTCAGTTCATCTCTCCGGTGGTGTGAGTATCTTCAATCGCAACAGATGGAAGAAATTGAACGCAGCTGAGCAGGTTGAACACAAGGAAGAATATTATCGTCTAATCGCTGATTCAGCACGATCAGGTATGTTCCAAATTCTTGGACATATCGATGCAATGAAAGGCTTCTACCCTGCTTTTTCCGATATCTCGACGCCCAAGGTGGATGAGACGCTGAAAATCATCGGAGAATCCGGTGTGGCGATCGAAATTAATACATCGGGCAAAACGAAAGACGTTGGCGGCTGGTACCCATCACACCAAATTCTAGAGCGTGCTCTACATTATGGTGTCGAAGTTACTTTCGGGTCTGACGCGCATGTTCCTAGTCGCGTTGCTGACGATTGGGAAGAGGTCCGGAAAACCTTGAAGGAAATTGGATTCCAGCACTGGGTCTATTTCGAAAATAAGCAGAAGCAAATCGTCGCAATTTAGTGGCCATTGGGTTTCCCAAAACAAAAAGAGGTGACCCAAGTAGTAAATGGGCACCTCTTTTTGTTTAATTCAAAGTATTCATATTTCATAACTGCCAATGAACTTAGAGCCTAAGAAAGCGAGCTTCTCTTGTAATCCTTCTTGCCATACGGCTTGTAACTGCTCAGGCTTCATTGGCTTATAAAAATAATAGCCTTGAATTTGACTACATCCATTCTCCACTAAGAAATCCGCTTGCTCTTCGGTTTCGACTCCCTCTGCGATGATTTGCAGCCCAAAAGCATTCGCTACGGATATGATCGCTTTGATCATCGCTCGATCCTTCCCATCCGTTTGTACGCCGCGGACAAACGATTGATCAAGTTTAATTTTGGTAACCGGGAACCTTTTCAAATAGCTGAGGGACGAATAATGCGTACCGAAATCATCAACCGAAATGGAGATACCAAGTTGGCGAAGTCTATGTAGCACGCCTATCTGAGCGTCCTGCATAGCTACATTCTCCGTGATTTCCATCTCTAAGTATTTCGCTTCCAGTCCTGTTTCCGCTAGAATCGCAATGACCTTATCTACAAAACGTTCGTCATTCAACTGTTTGGCAGAAATGTTGACGGAGATCATCAAGTCTTCATCTGAAAGGCTATGCCATGTCTTCATCTGCCTGCATGCACCGCGGAGCACCCATTCACCAATCGAATAAATTAGACCAAGCTCTTCCGACAAAGGAATGAAATCTGAGGGTGAGATGTAACCTTTCGTCGTATGATTCCAACGCAAGAGTGCTTCGACGCCAATAAGGGTTCCTTTCAAGCAATCGATCTGCGGCTGATACACGATTTCAAGTTCATTCCGGTCAAGAGACTGACGGAGATGATTCTCCATTTCCAGCTTCGAGATGGACAGCATCTCCATCTGCTGGTTGAAGAAGCAAAAGGAGCTGCCGCTTTCATTCTTAGCCATGTACATCGCGATATCTGCATTCTTCAGCAATGCATCCCAGGTAGCGCCGCCATGAGGAAACTGTACAATGCCTATGCTCGCATTAATAAAGAAAGCGCGATTCGCCAATATACAAGGTGGTTTCAAAACATCTATAATTTGCCCGCAAAAGGCTTGAATTTGCTGCTCACTGGGGCAATCCTCCAACAAAATCGCAAATTCATCTCCACCAAATCGGGCAAAGGTATGATAGGTCAAATTAGACTGTCTAATGCGATGAACAACCTCTTGGAGCATATGATCTCCCATATGATGGCCATGCGAATCGTTTACCATTTTGAAGTTATCGAGATCAAAGAACAATACGACTAGTGACTTCCCCTTCTTCTGATTTTGCTCAATTTGCTCTTTCAAAATCAATTGAAAATGGGCTCTATTATGTATGCCTGTCAGTACATCATGGTAGGCCATATATGATAACATATGCTCGGATTCTTGCATTCGCTTCGTAGATTCCCGCAGCTCCTGCTGCCCTGCGATCAGCTCTTCATTCGCAGCCTTCAAATCTTCATTCGCAATCTGCAGCTCTTGTGTTCGTTCGTTGACAGCCTGACTTAAACGATCACGCTGCCGAATGATATAGATGATGAAGAACATGCCTAGAATCAAAACGAGGAGTATGGCACATCGAATGATGAAAATTTGTTCGTTGATCGCTTCTACAGCATTAGCGGGTGGGGTCGCTGCAAGCTCCCATTTCGAATCCTGAAGATCGATCACCGTGATCAAAGGTGACTGATCAAACGTCGCATTTTCTCCATAAAATACCGGCATGCCTGGGCTTCGAATAGCCATTCTCTGTCCTTCCGAGGCATTGTCTTTAATCCCGGCTTCGATAAGTAATTCATCCATGTTAATGGCTACAGAAACGAAGCCCCAGAAAACACCATCCTTAAATAGTGCTTTGCGGGCAACCAAACCATTAATACCTTGAAGTAGTATAAATGGGCCATCTGTTGTCAATTTCTTCGTATGTAAAGCGCGCAAAACTTGACCTTGTATGTTCTGACGCGGGTCCTCTAGCAGATTCCAATTGATGATGCTCTCATTCCCTTTCAAGGGATAGACGAACTTCATAACCCCATGTGGTGCAATAACGACATTATAGGCAGACGCCTGTGAACCAGCGTACAAGGCTTTGATATATGCCTGAACCTCTTGATCATTTTTGTCTTGTAAGTAACTGGTACTAACGTACGCTTCAAGACTTACTATTAAATTAAAATTGTGATTAATGACGGACTGCAAGGCAACGGCTTTTGCGGACAATTGAGCATTCTCCGTGCTTTGCAGTTCATGAAGCAACGATGTTTTATAGGTAGTAAGAACCGATTCAGATGAAGAAAAGAGAAGGACAAAGATGAGGGATAAGAAGGAATACTGCATTTTTTTCATAGGTCTTTCCTCCCAATTCAACTAGAAGCAGTGTCATCATTCGACATCCTTCTCTATTATTTCATCTCCTCTCCCTTACTGGCAATATATTTATTTATTTACAGCCTAACTTCTGGTCTGCGAATACGAATAGCCATAATAGCTGCAATCATACATACAAATCCTGCCATCATAAATGGAAGCGTATAACTGCCCAGCCAATCCCGTAGTAGCCCTGCTTGAAACGCCGCAAAGGATGCCCCCAATTGATGAGCAACTATGATCCAGCCAAAAATCATACCAGATTTTTCCTTACCAAAAATGTCCGAAGTAATCTTCACAGTAGGTGGAACTGTTGCAATCCAATCCAAGCCATAGAAGACTGCAAAAATGAGCAGCTCTGTATAGCCCAATCCAAGCGCCTGCGGCAGAAAAATGAGCGAGATCCCACGCAACCCATAGTACCAAAACAGCAGCCAGCGACCGTCAAAGCGATCGGTCAACCACCCTGATAAGGTTGTGCCGACAAGATCGAAAATCCCCATGAGAGCTAGTAAGCCCGCAGCTGTCACCTCTGGAATTCCGAAGTCTCCGCAAGCAGGAATGAGATGTGTGCCAATTAATCCATTTGTAGAGAAACCGCAGAAAAAGAAAGTCCCGGCAAGCAGCCAAAAGGCTCCGTGCTTACTAGCTTCTCGCAGTGTACGCAGCGGTGTAAGAAATAGATTGCCCCTAAATGGTGCCGGGGCCACCACTTGGTCCGTGCCATATGCAGCAGCACCAACATCAAAAGGATTGTTTCGCATCCAAATTGCCACAATTGGAATCAAACAAGCAATGACGGCAATAGCGGTGAAAATGGCATACCGCCAGCCGATCTCCACGGTTATTTTAGCCAGCAGAGGTAGAAATAGCAGTTGCCCTGTCGCCGCACTTGCGGTGAGGATCCCAACCACGACACCTTTATGCTGCACGAACCAGCGATTCGCAACGGTAACCCCTAACACATTAGCTAGGCAGCCCGTGCTAAGCCCCACCATGACACCCCAGAGGATATCGAATTGCCATAGGGCTGTCATCGTTGGCGTTAAGGCTAGACTAGCTCCGATGCAAATGAGCGAGGTTAACATGACGCGACGTGTCCCGAACTTCTCCATGAGTGCCGCGGAGAAAGGCCCCATCAGGCCGTATAGCAAAATATTTATAGAGACCACCGAAGATACATCAGCCCGCCCCCACCCGAACTCTTTTTCGAAAGGAAGCATGAAAATACTGGGGATGGAACGAATTCCTGCGGACACAATCAGCGTTAGAAAAGTAACGCCAACAACAACCCAGCCATAATACCAAGTACTATTTTTACCTCTTGATCCCATTACAAGAACTCCCCTCTAACGGATATGCATTCCCACGATTCAAACCTTGATATATAATTAAGCTAGTTAAACCTGAACGAATGGAGATTAGAAGATGGACATACATAACATTCCTATGCACCTCATTGATGAGGATACGGACCAGCCCCGCTATCAATTCGATGAAGAAGCACTGCAAGAATTAATGAAAAGCATTGGAGAAATTGGCATACTCTCCCCGATTAAAGTAAGAACAACAGCCGACAATCGGTATAAGATCATCTATGGCAATCGCAGGTATAAGGCTAGTAAAATGCTTGGTCTTCCGACAATGCCTTGTATCGTTTCCACTGTGACGGATGAAATGGAAATCTATCTGGAGCAGATTGCAGAAAATTTAACAAGAGAAGGCTTCTCTCCGATTGAGGAAGCCGAGGCGTTTCATAAGCTCATGCATGACGCGAAGTTTAGTTCCTCTATTAAATATCTTTCCGGTAAACTTGGCAAGCCCGAATCCTATATCAAAAACAAGTGTGAGCTGCTCAAGTTTGGGAACGCCGTTAAGAAGCTCATCGCCTCTGGAACCGAGATTCGCAAAGATAAGCTCACTGAGGATCAATTACTGCCTCTGAAGGATCTGCCGATGGAGCATCGCGATCCCTTAGCACTGATTATGGCACGTGATGAGATGCCCGTTAGTGATGTGAAGAAAATTGCTAAGATGTTTAAGGATAAGGACATTTCTGAAAGGATTAAAGGCCAGTTGCTCTATAAATCAGGGCCTGAATTAGTGGAGACCTGGTCCACCTTCCAGAACAATCGCGCAGAACGGGCGAAGCCTGTAGCGGCCAAAGCTCCTTCCAAGACGGAGAAGGTTAAAGTGGGGGTTAACGACGTTGAGGCTGCTGAGAAAGTTAAAGATGAAATCAACAACGTTACGGCAGCTACAACTATGGTTTCAGCTCCACAAGTTAAGGTTCTCGAAGCTGCTGGAAAGCCACTTCAAGCTAAACTGCAGCAATTGCTAAGTACGATCCCAGCTCCTCCCACTTCAAGTGAGCTTCAGATGGAGCAGGATGAGATGAATGAACAAGAAAAAGAGAAGTTCTCACAAGACGTCTCGACATTCGTGGAACATCTAGAAAAACAATTGGAAGCTTGGAAAAAGGTTCAAGTACTAGCTGTTTCACGATAATGGCATTCTGACACCGCATTGTGACTCGTGTTATTCCTAGTTAGGATAGCGCGGGTTGCATGCGGTGTTTTGTTGCTTGTTCAAACCCATAGGCAATTCGGATCAACGTAGGTTCACTATACGCCGTTCCAACGAAAGTAATCCCTTGCATGCCTTTCGTTATATAGCCTCCTGGAGCAATAACGCCCGTAGAGGCGTAGCCTCCAGGTACCGTTATGGAAGGATAGCCGGCTCTTGCGGCTAGATCAGCACCGCCTTCATTACCCAGAAACAAGAGCGCATCCAGCTGATGCTCTTCTAGTGCATAATCAATGCCCAGCGTGCGTGCATTCTCCCTATTTTTCCTCAGACTATCCGCATATATTTGTTCCGTTAATGTCCCGCTTGTTTGCTCTGACCATAGTAAGGTTCCTTGGCCATACTTCAGTGTCCTTGGTGCATGCTCATTATTAAAAGCAATCACTTCAGCCAAGGAATGAACATGTACGCTCTCTGATAGCGTAGCGAGATAGGCATTCAGATCCTTTTTAAATTCGTATCTCATGACGTTACTATCCCAATCTGTTCGTTCACACGGGAGCACGACGGGATCGATAATCGTAGCGCCTTTATGCTTCAACACGGCAATAGCCGCTTCAACGATTTCAAGTCTTGCTTCATCTAAATGCTCATAATAAAAACGGGGAATTCCTATACGAGCCTGCTGCAAGTAATTGTCATCAAGGAAGGTTGTGTAATCTTGAACAGCATGCCCTTTACTTGGTAATGTGGCTGCATCCCTAACATCAAGTCCAGTTAATGCTCCGAGTACGATCGCTGCATCCCGCACTGTTCTTGCCATTGGGCCTGCTGTGTCTTGACTATGAGCAATCGGGATAATCCCTGTTCGACTAACAAGCCCTAAGGTTGGCTTAATACCAACAACACTATTCTGACTGGCAGGGCTAATAATCGAACCTGAGGTTTCGGTGCCAATTGCAGCCGCTGCGAAATGAACCGCCGTCGCTACGGCAGAGCCTGAGCTTGAACCGCCAACGAAGAGTTCCCCTGGCCCGTAGGGATTTAAAGTGAGGCCTCCTCTCGCGCTGTAGCCCGCCCACATCTCTCCAGACATGAAGCCAGCCCACTCGGTCATATTCGTTTTGCCAAGAATAACTGCCCCAGCTGCTCGAAGTTGAGTCGCCACGTAAGAGTCCTCAGCAGCAAATGAATTCGCGAGGGCGAGTGAGCCTGCACTCGTATGCATCCTGTCATGCGTATCGATATTATCCTTCAATAAAATAGGAATACCATGCAGCATCCCGCGCGATCCCTGTGAACTTCTTTCTTTATCTAAAGCTTCCGCTATGCAGAGTGCATCTGGATTTAGTTCCAAAATCGCATGTAAAACGGAATCATACTTTTCAATACGAGCTAGATACGTTTGCACGATCTGTACCGAGGTAACTTTCCCCGCCGCCATCGCTTCCTGCATGTTCGTGATATCGGTTTCGATGATCCATTTCTCTAACATGTTCTCCATATGTGGTACTCCTCTACTTTTCTGTGGTATATACAATTCTCTAAACGCTATTCGTTTCCTATAAAAGGAAGTCGGCGAGTTTACTTATAAGTAACTATCGGCTCTGAACTCTCAATCCTGAGTTACCACTACCATACTACCATACAAGTATGGTAGTATGTATTTATGCTTCATTTACCAAAGGAGAAAACTATGGATTTGTATAAGAAACCCCTTATCAGTTCGACACGAGATGCCGTCTATCACACGCTGAAGGCTCAAATTCTTAGTCTTACCCTGCTGCCAGGCGCCGCCATCTCGGAGAAAGAAATGTCAGTAAACTTCAACGTGAGTCGAACGCCCGTTCGGGAAAGCTTCGTGCAATTAGCTCAAGAAGGTTTGGTGGACATTTATCCGCAACGCGGCACAGTTGTCTCCCTCATTGATTTGGAGCTCGTTGATGAAGCGCGCTTCATACGAGAGCATCTGGAAAGCGCCGTTATCCGCTTAGCCTGCAATACTTTTCCAGAAGAGTCACTGCGCTTGCTTCAGATGAACTTAGCCTCTCAAAAAGTCTGTATGGAAGATCAAGACTACAAGAGAATGTTCGAGCTTGATGAGGAGTTTCATCGAACGATTTTCGAAGGGTGTAACAAAATGAACACTTGGGCGGTCATCCAACAAATTAATGTACATTTGAACCGTACCCGCATGCTTCGACTAGCCACCGATCATCATTGGGATGAGCTGTATGCACAGCATGGGCAGATTGTTGACGCCATCAAAGAGCAACAGCCAGATCGAGCAGAGCAAATCATACGCGCTCATCTTCAAGTTGGTATTTCCGATCAGGCATTATTGAAAGAGAAGTTTCCCACGTATTTCAAATAGGTTAGTCAAAATGGAGGCGAGTGTGCATCTATGAAAATGGTATTCCGCTGGTTTGGAGAGGGCAATGATACGGTCTCTCTTAAGCAAATTAAACAAATTCCCGGTGTTGAAGGCATTGTCTGGGCACTGCATGATGTTCCTGCCGGTGAAGAATGGCCGATGGACAAAATCCAGAAGATCAAAGCCGAGGCTGATCGTGCTGGGCTGCATATGCAGGTTGTTGAAAGTGTCAACATCCATGAGGATATTAAATTAGGGCTTCCAAGTCGCGATATCTACATCGCTAATTATAAGAAAACGATTGCCACTTTAGCACAGGTCGGTGTCAAAGTGATTTGCTACAATTTCATGCCTGTGTTCGACTGGGTACGTACGGATTTACATAAAGAGCTGGAAGATGGCTCAACGGCACTATTTTATGAAAAAAGTAAAATAGCCAACCTCGATCTCGCTGAGCATGTTGGACGGATTAATGCCAACCCTGATTTCAGTATGCCGGGCTGGGAGCCTGAGCGGCTTGCTCATTTGACGGAGCTGTTCGAGGCCTATAAGGATGTCACCGAAGAGCATCTCTGGGCGAACCTCAAGTATTTCTTGAATGAGATTATTCCGGTTGCCGCCGAATATGGCATTCGAATGGCCATCCACCCGGATGATCCGCCGTGGTCCGTATTCGGGCTTCCGCGGTTAATGACGAGCCAAGCGAACATTCGCCGCTTCTTAGCTCTCCACGACAGCCCATATAACGGGCTTACGATGTGCAGCGGCTCACTCGGTGCTAACCCGAGTAACGATATTGTCGCGATCGTGCATGAATTCGCGGATCGGATTCCTTTTGCGCATATTCGGAATGTCCGCGTGTTCGAGAATGGCGATTTCATCGAGACTTCTCATCGAACTCAGGATGGCACGGTTGATATTTCAGGTATTGTGAAGGCACTGCATGAGAACAATTACGAAGGCTTCTGCCGTCCGGATCATGGCCGACATATTTGGGATGAGCGTTGCCGGCCTGGATACGGGCTGTATGATCGGGCATTAGGTATCATGTATTTATGGGGACTTTGGGACATGATGTGTCGCCAAGGAGTTACTTTACAAGAAGGAGCTGTCACTGATTATGAGCGGATTAACTAATTTTCCATCCCTGAAAGGGAAAGTCGTTGTGATAACAGGGGGCGCTGGTGTACTGTGCCGTGTGATGGCAATGGAGTTAGCTAAACAAGGCGCGCGTATTGCCATTCTGAACCGCACCCACGAGAAAGGGCTGGCTGTCGTTCATGAAATTCAAGCAGCTGGTGGCGAAGCGATTGCGGTTGCTTGCGATGTAACCGTGGCAGAAAGTGTAGAGCAAGCTGCAGCCTCCGTCACGGAACAACTGGGCACTTGCGATATCCTGATTAATGGCGCGGGAGGCAATAACGCCAGTGCGAATACGACGAATGAAATTTTCAAGTTGGAGGATATGGCGAATCCAGATATACAATCCTTCTATGATCTAAGTATTCCTGGGTTCCGCAACGTGCTTGATCTTAATTTCGTGGGTACGTTAATTCCAACCCAAGTTTTCACCAAACATATGCACGGCAAAGCAGGTGCGACGGTTATCAATATCTCATCCATGAGCGCACCTTCACCCATGACCAAAGTGCCTGCCTACAGCGCAGCGAAAGCAGCTATCGATAACTTTACGAAATGGTTGGCAGTTCATTTGGCAGAAAGCGGCATTCGCGTGAATGCCATAGCACCGGGTTTCTTTTTGACAGAGCAGAATGCCAAATTGTTAATGAAGGAAGACGGAACACTAACCGATCGCTCTCATAAAATCATTGCCCATACCCCGATGCGCCGATTCGGCAAGCCGGAGGATTTATTAGGCACCTTGCTATGGCTGGCTGATTCGGACATGTCCCGCTTCGTGACAGGAACAACGATCCCTGTGGATGGCGGATTTATGGCATATTCGGGCGTCTAGCAGGATTATTGCATTTAAAAAGCTACTCCCCTTCAGCCTCAGCTGAAAGAGAGTAGCTTTTCATTTAAGAATTAAACTTCATCCGGAATACAAACGATATTACGCTCAATTTCTGCTGCGATCTCGGCAAGCTGCTCCTCATAGTTTTCCTTAAGGAGAATCGTCGATTGAAGCTTCTCTGCTCCCGCGTGCAACGCATCGGCCGACAGACTGCCTGCTACACCAATGAGCGTATGTGCAGCTCTTTTAGCAGCGACCCAATCCCTCTCACGTTGATGACCCCTAATACTCTCTTTCCCTTCAACACGGGCTAGTGCACTTTCCCAGTCTATTGAAGGGATTCGCTTATAGTAAGGATTTTCTACAAAAGGGGATCACTTTGTTCAATAACTTGGAATGGTAAGGTAAACGTGAAGCGACTGCCCTTGCCAACTGCACTTTCAGCTTTCAGTACTCCGCCCATCAGGCCAATGAAGGTAGCCAAATTTGAATGGAAACAAAAACAAAGGCAGCTACGATCGATAAAAAACTTCTACTTAGAATTTTAGCGAAGCATGTTTTTTGCTCATACTTCGCTAATGAATGAGCCAACAATTAGCGCTTCTGCAAGGCAACCCACATCGACTTATTTCGGAACTCTTCCTCAGAACCCAGCTCTCTTCCGAACCAGGACGGTGCTTCAAAACGCTGTGCTGCCTCCAAATCGGCAAACTCGACTTCAACGACCAGAAGATCGATTTGTTTATATTCATCAATTTCAAATGTAACCCCGTCCGCTTCAAGCGTTGTACGAATCTTCTCTAACGGAATTAGTCCCGTTCGCTCCAACAGCTGCTTGTAAATCGGTTCAGTAATGCGATACTCGACTTCTTCTCGAACCATCCCATGACCCGATTTGAAGGTATGTGTATAGTTTGACTCCCCTGAACGATCTACGAGCTCGCGTACTCGAATTTCTTGATCATCGGAGAAGGCCAAATACGTTTGATAAATATATTGTTTGGACACCAACGTTAGTTCCTTATTCGCAAGTTCAGCCTCAGGGAACGCAGGCAATAAATACTTTCTCTCAATTTCGGCACCCATAATTCGGTTAGCCCCTCTCTATTTGTTCATTGTGCGAAAACGAGCCGGTGAAATCTCGTTCCATACTCGAAACATTTTACCAAAATGAAACTCATCTGCAAATCCACAAGCATCCGCTATCGCCTTCATCGGCTCATCCGTCAGCAAAAGCATCGTCTTCGCTTGCTCATTCCGGACCTTATTTAAATACTCCTTAGGGGAGATCCCCACATGTTTCATGAACATTTTGCGTAATTGAGATACGGAGATATGATTGGTCTTAGCCAATTCTTCCAGCCTTATGGGCTGATCATAACACGTTTCCAGCCACAGCTTCGCTTGCTGAAAGGCTTTCATGTAGAGGTCCTGGGACGTATTCGTATCCTTCATATAAAAAATCAACCGCGACAAAACATACTGGAATTCCGCCTGTCGTTCATGAGGATCGGTCCCTTTCATTGACCAGATGCGTGTAAACTGAGCTTCTAGCCAATCCGACTGCTCTGGTGAATTCGGTTTATAAAAAGGGATCGGCAGCGCGTCCACCCGAACAGGATTATGCCAATGCTCTTGTTCATAGGGAATATCAAATACATCAAAAAGAAGCATTCTAATACATAATGGCTTGTCCAAGGAAGATGTCATTGTTAAGGTGAAACCTGGCTTTAAATACAACAAATTCCCGGCATGCACGCGCAGTGGTTCTTCACCTATCTCGTGGAGAAATTCCCCTTCGCCACTCATAATCCAATACAGCGAATGTACATCTGTCGTGTTGCGAATATCTTTCCAGCCTGGAACGGGAGGCTTCTCATAGGAAAGCCGATGATGATAAATACGGTGGTTATTCAAAAGAATAGATCACCAGCCTTGTAGCGATTTTGACAAATTGAAATGAGGTTTATCCATTTAAATTGGCTCTTCTTCTATGATACGCTTTACGAAACATACATGAAAGGGGCTTGTATATCGTGATACGTACTTTTCAACAGCATAACCTGCGGCCTACACAACTTTTGGATGGATTATGGGATTTCATTACGGATCCTGACAATAAAGGTGTTTTTGAAGGCTGGGCCACTCAATTCCCGGCGGGCTCCCGAAAATTCGTCGTTCCATCCTGTTGGAATAACGAATTAGGCAGTTACGATTATATCGGTGCTGCCTGGTATCGCACCCATTTCGAAACGCTTCAAAATGCGAATATTCGCCTAGTCTTTGAAGGTATTCTCCACCATGCAGATGTGTACGTGGATGGTCAGCATATTGGCTACCATTTTGGCGGCTTCACACAGTTTGCGATGATTCTGCCCCATCTTGCTGCTGGTAAGCATGAACTCGTGATTCGTGTTGATAATACGGTGGATTGGCAGACACTGCCGACGGACATTGCTGATTGGCACTCCTATGGCGGGATCATTCGCTCAGTTGAGCTGCAGGAACTGCCTGATGTTTATATTAATTCGATGAAAATTGATTATGCATTGAAGGAAGACGCGGCAGAGGTTCATCTGCAAATTTCGTTGATCTCTTTGAGCCAAGAGGATTGCTTCCTAGAGGTTAAAGCATCCACAGAAGGACTTTCACTCTCATCTTCTGATGTGCTGGTCGCTGCGGGTCAATCTACGAATCTCACACTAAGTGGAAGCCTGGCGGATATTCAGAGATGGGATGTCGGCCAACCTTTTCTTTATACATTTACCGTTACGGCAGGCAAAGACGATCTCATCGACCGGACAGGTTTCCGTACGGTTGAGGTTCAGGGCAGCGACATTCTACTTAATGGCAAAAAGCTGTACCTACAAGGCGTAAATCGGCACGAGGAGCATCCAGAGTGGGGATTTGCTTTCCCGCCGAAGCTGATGCTGAAGGATCTAGACATTTTGTCCGATATGGGTTGCAATATCGTACGTGGATCTCATTATCCACAAAGCCAGTTCTGGATCGATTTACTCGACGAGCACGGTATGCTGCTATGGAGCGAAATTCCGATGTGGGGCTGCTTTATGAGTGTTGAAACACTGGCAAGCCCAATATTTAGAGACCGCGGCGTCCATATGTTGGATGAGATGATCACCCGCGACTACCATCACCCATCCATCATTTTCTGGGGCGCCCACAACGAAATTGATACACGGACGGAAGAAGCTCACGAGCTGACGAAAGCTTTCGTAGGCAAAATCCGCAGCATGGACTCCAGCAGGCTCGTCACTTACGCGACTATGCATCCGGAGCAGGATATTGTGCTTTCCTATTTCGACGTTATCGGCATTAATAAATATTACGGCTGGTATGAAGGCAGCGTAGATGGATTTAGTACTATGCTGCAGAACTACTATCTCAATGCGGAGAAGCAAGGCGCTGGCGGCAAGCCTGTTATCATGAGCGAGTTCGGCGCGGCGGGGATTTTTGGCGATGCCGGCTGGGAGCTGCGCTTATTCAGCGAAGATTATCAGGCCGATGTCGTCACGCGTGCTTTGAAAATATTCCGCGACGACCCTCGCATCGTCGGCACGCTCATCTGGCACTTCGCTGACATTCGCGTCGATGTGCGGAGTGACCGCCCTTACTTCCGCGATCGCGCGCGGAGCTTTAATAACAAAGGCTTGCTCAGCGAGTATCGCAAACCGAAATTGGCTTATCGCTTAGTGAAGGAGATTTATCGATCGGAACGATGAGACAAAGGGACTCAGCCTATGCGGGCTGGGTCCCTTTTTAACGAACACTCATTTATATAAGATATCGTCCTTCAACGTCGAAACCTTCGCCAACACTTGATTGATCTCCCCTTCACCCACTTGAAAATGGGCTAGCGCATCATGAAGATGCGTGGCAATCGCTTGAAAATGTTCTGGCTGCAAATTCATGCCTGCATGCGCTTTAGCCATAGATGTCCCCGTATACTGATTCGGCCCGCCTAACGCAAAGCTAAAAAATTTCGCTTGATGCTTACGCTGCTTTTCCATATCTGTATGTTCAAAAAAGTGATTGACCGTATCATCCGCCAAAACCAGCTGATAAAAGTAGTCCACCACAGCCGTAATGGCCCCTTCTCCGCCGAGCTTGTCGTATAGTGTTGCTTCTGTTTCCATATGTATCCTCCTCGTAAGAACTATTCGGATATATTACCCATTTTTCAATGAAATTATCTTTGATTTATGGGTTATTACCGCCTTAAACGGCTGTTAGATGATTTCAAAATCGTGTTCCAGAAAAGAACGACAAGTGTGAGCGGATATTTGTTATAAATAAAAAAGGGACCTAGCCAACGGGGCCAGGTCCAAAGTTTATATTAAAAAAGGGGGTCTTGTTTATTATAGTACCCTTTCTATGTTAGAGGACTGTAACGGGAATGTTCCAATTGTGTTACAAATTTTTAGTGATTGTGACGTTTCATCAGATTACGAAGTCCGACCTTCGGCTTTTCAAGCGGAAAATACTCCAGCCCCATATGACCTGTGTAGCCAATCTCATCGATGGCACGGAAGATCTGCTCATAGTTCAATTCACCGTTATCCAGCTCATGTCTACCGGGACATCCTGCCGCATGGAAATGACCGATCCACGCCATATTCTCGCGAATATTGGATAGGAGATTGCCTTCTGTAATCTGTTGATGATACACATCGAACAACACTTTCACGAAAGGGCTCTCAACTTGCTTCACAATGTGGAAAGCTTCTTCCGATGATGCTAAGAAATAACCTTGATGGTTAACACGTGTATTCAGCGGCTCAACTAACAGCGTCACACCCTCTTTTTCCAAAAGAGGTACACATGCCCTTAGCCCATCAATCAGTGATTGTGTCTGTGCCTCTCTCGACACACCTTCAAGTGCTTGTCCTACTTGGGAAATCAACTTCGTGCAGTTCAAACGCTTCGCAACGGCAATCGATTCGGTGAGCCCTTCCACATAAGCACTGCGTTGAGTTGGATCTACCAAGCTTACGAATTTCGTACAAAATGTCGCAATCGAGACACCTGCTTCTGTCACGGCAGCCATTACGGCATCAATATCCTTTTGCCACCAAGACCAGAACTCAATCGTATCGTAACCAATCTCCTTCAGCTCATGAACACTTTCTCTAAAATCTCGCCCTTGATACAGCGCATCCACACAAACGGATAGCTTCATCCTAACCCTTCTTTCCATTCTAATCTTATCTCATTGTATGGTAAAATGAAGCAAATGCCTACAGAAAATATCACGCTAGGAGCTCTTATATGATACGAACGCTAGCCATCACTACCGACTTTGCTGTGATTCATGATCTCCCGCTTGAGGAGCTTTCTTCGCCATCCATCCATTGGTTCTGGGTTGATTTCTATAATCCGAATGAAGCGGAAGCCTCGAAATTGAAGGACCATTTCCACTTTCATCCACTTGCTATTGAGGACTGCTTTCATTTCATGCAACGACCGAAAATCGATCATTATCCCAATGTTCATTTCTTTGTCATGCATGCAATGAATGCTAAGACGCTGGATGCGGAAGAAGTGGATATGTTCCTAGGCAGCAACTATATCGTCACCTTTCATTTGCATGAATCCAGAGAAATAGAAGATGCCTGGGTCCGCGTTTCGGAGCAAGAGAGTGTGCGAAATCAAGGCGAAAGCTATGCGGCCTATTTAATTTTAGATAATCTCGTCGATCAATATTTCCCAAGCGTCTATCAAATCGAAGACCAACTCGAAGACATCGAAAATAATATGAACGCCGCAGCCATTGATGCGTTGATGAACCAAGTTTTTGAAATCCGTTCCCAACTGTTGAAATTACGACGTACAATCGTCCCGATGCGTGACCTTCTGTATAGAATTATCAGTACAGACCGGATCGAACAGGTGCGTGAGCATCTCGTCTTTTTCACGGATATTCATGACCACTTGCTCAAGCTATCTGAAATGATTGACTCTAATCGTGAGATCACGGCGGATATCCGAGACAGCTACATCTCGCTCAGCTCCAATCGCATGAATACGATTATGAAAACGTTGACGGTTATTACGACGATTTTCATGCCATTAACGTTTATCGCAGGCATCTATGGTATGAATTTCGCCTATATGCCTGAGCTTGAATGGCGATGGGGATATTTCGCGGTGCTCCTCATTATGCTTGCCATCGGCTTCGGTATGTTCGCTTGGTTCCGGAAGAAGGGCTGGTTCAAATAAGCAGTTTTAAAATTCGCTTCAATAAAATAACGGGTGCATCCTAATAAAGGAGCATAACACGCTTTTTCGGAAGAAAGGGAACTTCGTCATATGAAGGAATTACAAGAGCTACAGATGGATGCAACAACGAGAGAGCAACCGATTAGCATTGCCATTGATGATTATACGAATCATTTTCTGGCTGCCTATCCCGTTCACTGTGAATTTCCTTTCCCATCCCCTCATTAACCGCTATACTAAATGGATACATTTGGAAGGTGGAGATGCATGACTATGGCTTGGTCAGAACTACAATTGATCCCCAATGAATACAATGATGAGATGAAAAAGATTGATGAATCCCTTCTTCATCTGTTAACAGAGCGTAAATTCTTAGCTAAAGGCAGACGATTTTACCCACAAAAGGAAGTCCTCCAAGAATGGTCAACCCGATTCGGTATTGAGATTCCACAAATCAACTGGTTACTCAACAGTCTGAATGAAACCAGCTACCCTGTCATGCCGACTGAGCTAGGCGATTTGGTGCATGTTTTGTCTATTATGAAGAAATCCGTCGTTGAGGGCTTTGAATATGCGTTGACACATTCGATGCAGCATCAACACAGTAGTATTGTTTACGTTGAAATCAAACCCATCGAACATGACATGCACATCGGTCACGTCCGACCTCAACTCCTTTTAGATGTCATTGGTAATCAGCCCTTTAATGTCCGCAGATATGGCTCTCACGGCGGCGGTGGACGAACGCAAATCACTTACCTCATCACACCGCGCTTACCTGAAAACATAGATGACGTGCATTTCGCATTAATTCCTTACGCAAGTCCGATGGAAGCTCCGCCGAAAGAAATAATTTTAGATCAGGAAGTTCAATTTGGTTAGTTGGGAAGATTATTACCTCTAGATCGGCATTTCCAGTTCCCCGAACCCATCCAAACCTTTCATCTGTTTCTGTTTGACCAGCCCAAGCTTATTCGCATAATCATTCAGCAATGCAAAAACAGTAAACTGATGTAGCCGGACATCAAAAGACGGTTCGTTTCGCGCCTCGGGGTTGAACGGCTGTAGAACAACCGTTGCTCCACCTCTACTCCCATGCTCGTTAACTGGCACATTAAAGGAGACATACTCGTTAAACCCGTCTGCCACTGTAATCACCGTCACAAGTCCCATACTCTCATGATTCCAAGCGACTTTTTTTATGCGGTTTTTTGTGCATACTACATATGAAAATTATAGAAAAGGAGTACATACAAGTGAACATGGACGAACTCATTGTGGAACAAATCAAGAAGCAGGCTGTACCTTTGAACAGCTCAAACGATTTGGATGTGTTAATCGAAGCGATTGGCGATAAGAAGTACGTTTTACTTGGCGAGGCCTCGCATGGCACTTCCGAATTTTATAAGCTGCGCATGGCGTTAAGTCGTAAATTAATTGAGACGAAGGGATTTTCTTTTATCGCTGTTGAGGGAGACTGGCCTTCCTGCTATGAGGTTAACCGTTATGTGAAGCACTATAAGGATGCGAAGCGAAACGCCCGTGAGGTTATGGAAACATTTAATCGCTGGCCAACGTGGATGTGGGCGAATGAAGAGGTTGGGGAATTGATGGATTGGCTAAAAAAACATAATGAAGATAAACCGATGGAAGAGCGTGTCGGTTTTTATGGACTAGACGTTTATAGTTTATGGGAGTCCTTGGAAGAAATCGAACGCTATTTTCAGGAAAAAGGCACGCCCGAGCAGTTAGCTATAGCCCGTAGAGCCTTTGAGTGCTTCGATTCTTATGAAAAAGAGGGACAAAACTACGGCGTATCCGCGGCTTTCTACGGCGAAAGCTGCAAGGACGATGTCGTGAAGCTGTTGAAGGAGCTTCACGCGAAACGCGTGCGTTATGACGAAGATAGCGAAGCTGCCCTCAGTGCGGAATTGAACGCGCTTGTTGCCGTAAACGCGGAGGATTATTACAGCACCATGGTCAGGCACGACGCGGAGTCGTGGAACGTCCGCGACCGACACATGGTCGAAGCGCTGCGCCGTCTCGTCGACCACCATGGCCCAGACGCCAAGGTCATCGTCTGGGAGCATAACACGCACATCGGCGATGCGCGTGCAACCGATATGCTGGCCGACGGCATGGTCAACGTCGGCCAGCTTGTGCGCGAAGCGCACGGCGAAGCCGATGTATGTGCCATCGGCTTCGGCACTTACCGCGGCACCGTCATTGCCGCGAAATCTTGGGGCTCGCCGATGGCGACGATGCAAGTGCCAGCTGCCCAGCCAGGCAGCTGGGAGGAGCTTATGCATCGCGCCGGCGCGCACGATCAGATCCTCCTGCTACGCCAGGAGGATCCGTTACTGGGGCACGAGGTGCTGGGGCACCGTGCCATTGGTGTCGTGTACCGCCCCACTTCTGAGCGAGGGAACTACGTTCCCTCGGTGATGGCCCGGCGGTATGACGCCTTCGTGCATGTGGATGAAAGCCATGCGCTTCATCCACTAACCATAGAAAAAGTGCTTGTGTGAACTCACACAAGCACTTTTTTTGTAACCAAGGTGATTATTCCTTGAAATTAGAAGTTCAACGGCATCTTCGAAAGTGTTTCTGGTGCTACACACAAAAAAAGGAACCCAGCCAACGGGGCCGGGTTCTAAAAGTTTATATTAAAAAGGGGGTCTTGTTTATTATATTACCAAGTAAACATTATGGTACCATAACAGGAATATTTCATTTATATTACAAAATTGAAAACGCTTTATTTTTTGTGTCCTTGTCCTTGTCCTTGTCCTTGTCCTTGTCCCCTTACTTCAAATTTCTTCCACAAATCCAGTTGCACCTTTCACCCAAGTAGCATATACTAGGTATATATTAATTAGAATTATTCTAAATAAGGAGGAACCCTATGAGCGTCGAGTATGACTATCACCATCTCCACCATGTGAAAGAACAAAGTAAGTCAAGAAAAACCCTGTGGGTCACCCTCATATTAACTGCCTTTTTTACCATTGTAGAAATTGTCGGTGGGGTGCTTTCGAATTCCCTTGCTCTTTTATCCGATTCTGCCCATATGATTTCAGATGTTATTGCGTTGGGACTCAGCATGGTTGCCTTGCAGCTCGCTACACGTCAGCCTAATGCTCGGTTCACTTTTGGATTCCTGCGGTTTGAAATTGTTGCTTCATTTCTAAATGGATTAGCGCTTTGTATTATCGCAGTTGGGATTTTTATTGAAGGTATCCAGCGTGTCATTCACCCGCAACCCATACAGTTGGGACTTATGCTGGGTATTGCCTCGATTGGTTTCGTTGTTAACCTCGTGCTTACGTTGGTGCTCCATAACAGCGTCAAGGAGGAAGACAATCTCAATGTACAAAGCGCGCTCTGGCACTTTTTTGGCGACTTACTCAGTTCGGTAGGTGTCATCCTTTCATCCATTGTCATTTACTACTCAGGTCTTCTTTGGTTCGATCCACTGATTTCGATGGTAATCGGGGGTATTATTTTTACAGGCGGGGGCAAAATCATCCGAGAATCCTTCATGATCCTGATGGAATCCGTCCCCGAAAAGTTTAATTTAGACGAAATTCGTGCCGTCATTGCGAAAGTGGAAGGGGTAGAAGATGTGCATGAAATGCATCTCTGGGCGGTTTCGACCGATCACTACTCACTGACTGCGCATGTGTTCATTAGTTCGAACATCCAACCGTTCTGTGTGATTTTGGCAATCAATGAGACGTTGAAAAGCAAGTATGGGATCGAGCATGCCACGATTCAGATCGAGCACGCGGGCATTAATCCACATGGGGAGTATGGGAAAGACTTTCTGCGGCAGCAAAAGCAAATAAAACATCAAAGTCATACAGACGCCTGATTCATCGCTTTGCCAGTGCATTTATCGGTTACTAGTAGTAACCTCCGCAATATAAGACAAATAAAAACCGTTAATCACTTCTCCCAAAGTGATCAACGGTTTTTATTTATTATGCGTAGATTTACGCACAATCATCTCCATATCGATGAGCAGCTCATGCCCCTTCATCTGCGCGAGATAAGAGTCAAGCAGCGTGGCGCTCTCCTCATCCAGCTCTTCCCCCATCTGCCGCATCAGGAAAGCCGCGACTAAGCTCGTTTGCAGCTCAACTGGCATCTCGAAGCTCGTAATGGAAGGAAAGCTTGCCTTCGCAAAATGCTCATTATCCATCCCAATGAGCTGTACCTCTTCAGGAACTCGAATCCCTCGATCATGGCACTCCGAAATGAACTCAAGCGCTAGCGCATCATTGAACGTATAAATGCCGATTGGCCGTAACTCACCGCTCACGCGCAGCGACTCATCCAAGGTGCCAGCTACGCCCAGCTCTCCGGCATCCAAAAGCGCATGCACGATTGTCTCAGCCTTATCGCCTAGCCCCGCGAGAAAACCGTCGATCCGCTGCTCATTCGCTCCCATACCTTTACGTCTGCCAGCATAGAAAACAGCTTGGCAGCCATGTTCTAGGAAATACTGCACAGCCTGGCTCGATGCCTTCGCGAAATCCAAATTCACCGCCAACTTCGTAATGTCACTGGGCCATCCCCAGCCATTAAAAATGACAAGCGGCGTTCCCTCGCCAACCAACTGCTGCGTGGAATGCATGCTGATCGCCAAGCCATGACTCACTAGGCCATCCACGCGTCTTTGCAACAAATGCTCTAAATGCCTTTGCTCAACTTCAGGATCCATACCTGCCGCTGAAAATACCGATAAATGATAACCATAGCTGTGAAACTTCTGTTCCAGCTTCTCAGCAAATCTGCCGTAATACCCGCCAAAATGCGGGAGAATCAGCCCTAACTCATTCGAGCGACGCCGACTTAAATTCGTTGCCATGACGTTCCGGCGATAACCTAGTCGCACAACCGCCTCTTCCACTTTGCGGATCGTCTCCGGTGACATCGGAACCTTCCTTCGGTTAATTACATTCGACACCGTCGCAATGGAAACACCTGCTTCCGAGGCAACATCGACGATGGTAGCTTGTTTATTTTTTTTCATCCCATGCCCTCATTCTTAAAACGCTTAAACTCATTGTAGCTAGAAGCAAATAGCTCGTCAAATCCCTGCCTCTTTTGCAAAAATACAAAGCGCAAAAAAGCGAGTCCTTAAGTAGATGCTTCTACTTACGGGACCCGCCTCTTACCTAATAATTAGCCGCTACTCGTCATGATGCCCGATCAACGAAATGATCTGCTTCTTCAGCTTTACGAAAGCTTCCGAATCCTTCACATCTTCCACCTGCCGCAGCCCGCGAGGTATCACAATCTCACTGCGGATCGTTCCTGGATGCGCCTGCATCACATATACCCTTTGCGATAAGAAAATCGCTTCCTCAATATCATGGGTAATGAAGACGACTGTGGTCTTCTCCTTTTCCCATATTCGCAGCAGCAGCTCCTGCATCGAATTCTTCGTTTGCGGATCAAGTGCCCCGAACGGTTCGTCCATCAGCAGCACTTCAGGATTATTCGCTAAGGCACGCGCAATCGCAACCCGCTGCTTCATACCGCCAGAAAGCTCCTTCGGCAGCGACTTCGCGAATTTATGCAAGCCGACTAGCTCCATGAAGTGATCGGATATCGCTCTCTTTTCGAAAAGAGGAACGCCCTTCAGTGTTAAACCGAACTCGATATTCTCCCTTACCGTTAGCCATGGGAATAACGTATAGCTCTGGAACACCATACCTCTGTCAGCCCCAGGACCGTCAATTTCTTGACCGGAGATACTCAAATCCCCCATCGTCAAAGGCTCTAATCCTGCAATAATACGCAATAAGGATGACTTTCCACAGCCCGAAGGACCGACAAAGCTGACAAATTCATGTGCATCCACGTGAAAGGATACGCGATCCAATGCTACGAATTGGGACTTCTTCGTGCTGTATACCTTCGTAACATCGACAGCATCGATTTTCCGTACACTCACACTTTTTTCGCTGGAGGGCACGCTGTTGTAATCCAAATTCAATGCTTCCATATCTAACGCCCTCCTTCCAGCCATGGGAAAAATCGCTTATGACAATATGCAAATGTGCGATCCGTCAGCAAGCCTAGCAAACCAATCGCAATGATGCCTACAAAAATTTGATCCGTGTTCAGGAACCGCTGTGCCTTCATTATAGAGAATCCAAGTCCACTGCTTGCCGCAACAAGTTCAGCTACGACTAAATACGTCCAAGCCCAGCCAATGATTAGGCGCAGGGTATTCATCAAATCAGGGAGCAGTGCAGGAATCAGCACTTTTTCGATCACTTGCCAACGTTTCGCCCCGAGTGTATACGAGGTTTGCAGTAGATCATTGGATACCGATCGGGTATTATCTGCAACCATCAGCATCAGCTGGAAGAAGCATCCCAAGAAGATAACGAGTACTTTCGCCCATTCACCAATCCCCGCCCATACCATGATTAAAGGAATGAACGCTGTCGCAGGCATATACCGAATAAATTCCGCCCCCGGCACGATCAGCGCTTCTGCAAAACGAAACGTACCTGCCAAGATCCCAAGTGGAATCCCGATTAAGCAAGCGAGCAAGAATCCACCGCCAACTCGGAAAATACTAATCCAAACATTATGCCAGAACACAGGGTTCTGTAGTTGAATCCCAAACTGCCGGAGTACTTGATCCGGTGTCGGGAGGAAGGTACGATTGACGAGTTCGCCGTAGCTCATCACGCTCCAGAACAATAACACAACCGCAACGATAAGCACGACGCCAGACATATAGGATTTACGACTAATCTCGCCCCTTATGGCAAACAACGTGGACTTGCGTCTTTTTTTTATCTGCGTTTCCATCTGCAGTCCTCCTGTTCCGCCTTTATTTAAATATCAGAATATATATGTTTCACTAGATAAATTGGCTATATTTTTGGATAAACGCACTCGTCCTAGTAGGACGGCGTAGCCGTTTATTTTACTTGCGCTCCTTCATGACTTCTTCCACAAAATGGCCATCCAAGAAGGTTTCTGGTTTCGGTATTGTCGAGAGCATATCCAAACCTTTAAGGAATTCGGCTGTTTTCCCAGAAGTAAAGGCAAGTGATTCTAATGAATCTGCTTTTGCAAAAGCTTTGATATTATCCTCCAGTTGGAAAATCTTCACGCTGTCTATGCCCGCTTTGTACTCATCGACTGGAGTCTCTGCCGCTTTGGCCATAATTTTCAAGGACTCTTCTGGATTGGCTTTCCAGTAATCTAAAGCATCAAACCAAGCATTGATAATTTTCTTAACATCGTCTGGGCGATTCTTCGTAATTTCTTCTTTAAAGACGAGCAGATCTGGAATTAATCCCGGTGTATCCTTGGATGAGAAGAGCAGCTTCCCTTTCCCCTCTTGAATCGCTTTGCTTAAGAAGGGCTCCCATAGTACGGCAGCATCCAGGTTACCTGAGATGAAAGCCGGTCCTGCATCGTTGACTGTCATATTCGTATAGGAGACATCTTTCTCTGCTAACCCAGCTTTCTCAAGTGCTGTCAGCATAAGAAGATGATCGACGGTTCCAAGCTCTGTTGCTACTTTTTTGCCTTTCAAGTCATTCAAGGAATTGATGCTAGGCTTCACAACAACGCCATCGCCGCCATTGGAATTATCATTTACTAGAACGGCTTTAAGCTTAATGCCTTTACTTGCCGGTGCCAGTGTATCACTTAACGTCTGACTATTTGCATCTACTTTACCTGAAGCAAGTGCGGATAAGGAGTCACTGTAAACTGGGAACCAAACTAAGTCCACATTCACGCCATTTTTCTCGAAAAAGCCCTTTTCCTTCACGAGGTACCAGACGAACCAGCCCGGCCATGGGCTTAGCGCCAATTTGATTGGCTCATTGCTGCCTCCCGCTTTCGTACTCGCTTCTTTGCTTCCACACCCGCTAATAATGACTGTAAAAGTTAATAATACCGCTAACATCAGAACTATTGTTTTTTGTCTCATGCCCCGAACTCCCTCTCTTTATAAAATGATAAAAGGAAAAGCCCGGAATGATATCATATTCTGATATCCTCCCGGGCTTTTATCCCTCCGTGTGCACGATGAAGCTCATCGTGTGTCTTCTCTTGGACCTGACCAACAGCCAACACTACTGTCGCGGAACCCTAGAAAACAAGTTTGCTATGCGGTTGTTTCTTCGTTGTCTTACTTTTGTCTATATCATACTTAGATTGATCAATGATGTCAATATATATAACACAAATAAATAATAGGTTGTCAAAATGCGATCATACGTAATATTATATAACATCTAAAGATTCCAAACGGAGGTGTCGCGATGTATTCGATTCATTTCCACATTCACATGTTAGATAAAAAGCACATTCAACCCGCCCCGGCCATGAAACCAGCTGAGGGATCTTCACCACGATATGCCGATCTCACTACGCCGAGCCATACTTTCCAGCATCCTCAATTGATTTCCCCTATAAATAAGCACGAATATGAACCCACTCCATGCCCCCGCAGCTCACTAACCTCTACACATGATGAAGATGACCTGAGACTCTGACTCAGGTCTTTTTGTTCGGATACCTCCGCGCATACATACGAAAAACAAAAAGCCCGACGCTCCCATTACTGGGAGGCCGGACTTCATTTCAGCGGTTCTTACACGCCTAACCATTTCTTGAACAGGTGCTTCGTCGTATCTGCATTCAACGCTGCGATTGATGTCGTAAGCGGAATGCCCTTTGGACAGGAGCGTACGCAGTTCTGCGAGTTACCGCAGCCTTCGATACCGCCATCTGTCATCAACGTATCCAAACGCTCGTCTTTGTTCATTTCACCTGTTGGGTGAGCATTGAATAGACGAACTTGGGAAAGCGCAGAAGGCCCGATAAACGAGTTCTTGTCGTTCACGTTCGGACAAGCTTCCAAACACACGCCGCATGTCATACATTTGGACAACTCGTAAGCCCATTGACGCTTCGACTCGGCCATACGCGGTCCAGGACCAAGGTCGTACGTTCCGTCGATTGGAACCCATGCTTTAACCTTTTTCAACGCGTTGAACATACGTCCACGGTCGATAACAAGGTCACGCATAACCGGGAACGTGCTCATAGGTGCTACACGAATTGGCTGCTCCAGCTTATCTACAAGTGCAGAACAAGCTTGACGCGGCTTTCCGTTAATGACCATGGAACAAGCGCCACACACTTCTTCCAGACAGTTGGATTCCCAACATACAGGTGTTGTTTTGTCGCCTTTAGCATTCTTAGGATTACGCTGAACCTCCATCAAACCGCTGATCACGTTCATGTTCGCGCGGTAAGGAATTTCAAACTCCTCCGTGTACGGTTTAGAATCAGGACTCTCTTGACGAGTCACGATAAACTTCACGGTTTTTTGTGCGCTTAGTGTCTCCGCCATGATCAGGATCCCTCCTTTTTCTTCTCCGTGGAGTAGTCACGTTTCCGCGGTTTAATCAACGAAACATCGATTTCATCATACGAAATCTTAGGACCATCTGGCGTCCAATCCGCGATTGTCGTTTTCATGAAGTTGTCATCATCACGCTCTGGGAAATCAGGCTTGTAGTGCGCGCCACGACTTTCATCACGCATCAAGGCACCAACCGTCATCGCTTCAGCAAGCTCGAACATGTTCCAAAGCTGGCGTGTGAACGCAACACCTTGGTTGTTCCAACGCGCTGTATCTGTGATGTTGATGTTGTTGTAACGCTCTTTCAAGTCTTTGATTTTACCAATTGTTTCTGTTAAACGATCGTTGTAACGTACAACCGTCATGTTCGCATTCATCATGTCGCCAAGCTCTTTATGAAGTACGTACGCATTCTCCGTACCGTTGTTCATTTTGAGCAAGCTCTCATAACGATCCGTGTGACGCTTCTTCTCACGATCATAGATGATTGAGGATGTATCGTCCGCATGCTTCTCTAAGCCGCGAATATACTCAACCGCTTTAGGACCGGAAACCATACCGTCATAGATCGCGGAAACGAGGGAATTCGCTCCCAAACGGTTTGCACCGTGATGCTGATACTCACACTCACCTGCTGCGAATAGGCCAGGGATGTTCGTCATCATGTTATAGTCAACCCACATGCCGCCCATGGAATAGTGAACTGCAGGGAAAATCTTCATTGGAATCTTACGTGGATCGTCGCCCATGAATTTCTCGTAAATTTCCATAATTCCGCCAAGCTTAATATCAAGCTCTTTCGGGTCTTTATGTGAAAGATCCAAGTAAACCATGTTCTCGCCGTTAATACCTAGCTTCTGATCAATACACACGGAGAAGATCTCACGTGTTGCAATATCACGAGGCACCAGGTTACCGTAGGCTGGGTATTTCTCTTCTAGGAAGTACCAAGGCTTACCGTCTTTGTATGTCCAAATACGTCCGCCCTCACCACGTGCAGATTCGGACATCAAGCGCAGCTTGTCGTCTCCCGGAATCGCCGTAGGGTGAATTTGAATCATCTCACCATTCGCATATTTAACACCTTGTTGGTAAACCGCGCTTGCTGCTGTACCTGTGTTAATAACGGAGTTCGTTGTTTTCCCGAAAATGATACCAGGACCGCCTGTTGCCAAGATCACGGCATCAGAAGGGAATGTTTGAATTTCCATGCTGCGCAAATCTTGTGCTGCGATACCACGGCACACGCCTTCGTCATCCAGAACCGAACCAAGGAATTCCCAATGTTCGAATTTCGTTACGAGACCTGCTGTTTCCCAACGACGTACTTGCTCATCGAGCGCGTACAAGAGTTGTTGACCCGTAGTTGCGCCTGCAAATGCTGTACGGTGATATTTGGTACCACCGAAACGACGGAAATCAAGCAAACCTTCTGGTGTACGGTTAAACATAACGCCCATGCGATCCATCAAGTGAATGATCCCTGGAGCCGCGTCACATAATGCTTTAACAGGCGGTTGATTCGCTAAGAAATCTCCACCATAAACTGTATCGTCAAAGTGCTCCCATGTGGAGTCACCTTCACCCTTCGTATTCACCGCACCGTTGATGCCGCCTTGCGCACATACGGAGTGGGAACGTTTCACAGGAACCAAGGAGAACAATTGCACATGAACTCCGGCCTCTGCTGCTTTAATTGTCGCCATGAGTCCCGCAAGGCCTCCGCCGACGACGATGATTTTTGAATTAGCCACTTCTGTTCACCCTCCCTTAATGCCCCGTATGCACTTCTACTGGAACCTGAAATTGCGTATCTGTAAATGCAGTCAACGACATAATAAACATCACGGACATCACCACGAAAGCTGTCATCCAAATAATAGATGAAATGCGTTGCGCACGCGGTCCAACAGTAATGCCCCAGCTCACTAGGAATGACCAAAGGCCATTTGTGAAATGGAACGTTGCAGAAATAATCCCAACAAGATAAACCGTAAACAAGACAGGATTCGTTGCAATATCATGCATCGTCATACCGAGATCCTCATGTGCCACGTTACCTAAGGCAACTTGAATACGAGTCTCGAACAAATGCCAAGCAACGAACAAGAACGTAAGCACACCTGTCACACGTTGCAACATAAACATCGTATTACGGAAGTACCCGTAGCTTGAAACGTTGTTACGTGATTGATACGCTACATAGAGTCCATAAACGGCATGATAAAGAAGCGGAAGCCAGACCCCCACGATTTCCATGAGCAATACTAACGGCAAACCGTTCAACCAGTTAATTTGATCCACGAAAGCTTCAGGTCCTTTGGTTGCCTCATAGTTAGTGAGCAAATGCTCAATAAGGAAGAAGCCCACCGGAATGACACCTAGTAACGAGTGGATCTTTCGAAAGTAATACGAATTACTCATAATGTAACCAATTCCCCCCTCAACAAAATTCAATCCAAATAACATCCGACAAGTTTAGACAAAACAAGCCACATATCATTGTACTCTCGCCGCAAACGAGCGTCAACCCATAATCATCCACGCCTATTTTGCCAATTCGGTCAATGATTATACGCGAAGGTTCACGAAATATAGATAATTTGTGACATGTACATCGTACCTCTTTCACGCTTATAATGGAAGTGCCGTTTTTTTATATCTACTTATAACTATTTCACATAAGAGGTGAGAATAAACGCATGGAGCTCTTAGATGTTTTCGCTATCGTTGTCGAACAAGTCAGCCTCAATAAAGCTTCGCAATTGTTAAACATTTCGCAACCTGCGCTTTCGCGTAAAATTATGAAGCTGGAAGATGAGCTGGGTGTGGAGCTTTTTATCCGGAAGGGAAAAAGACTGGAGTTGACCAAAGCGGGGCAAATTTGCTATGACCATGCCTTAGAGAAGCGCCATCTGGAGCGCAAATTCAAGCAAGCAATTCATATGTATAAAGCTGCAGGCAGTCATTCGACACTTACAATTGGCGCCTCACTAACAACGCTTCAAGCGACGCTGCCTGATCTCATTACGGATTACTTGCAGGATTATCCGCTGACTGATATTAAGCTTCTTACCGGTAAAACACATGAGATCGTGTCCATGGTCAAAGACAACAAAGTAGATATTGGTATCGTAGCCTCGCAAATTAATGCGACAAGCCTCCACTGCGAGCCTTTGTTCGATGATCATCTCTGCCTGGTACTACCGTCAGGACATCCCTTAGTAGATCGTACGGTGATTACGATGCAGGATTTGAATGAACTACCGATGATTCTCTTCTCCAAGGGGACTTGGTACCGCATTATGATGGATGAGTTATTCAACCGCTTCACCATATTTCCCAATGTTCAAATGGAGATCGATTCCTTCGAAGCCATTATTCGGCTCGTTTCCACCTGCAAAACAGCCACCTTATTGCCCAAATCCTATTTACGAGAAGATTTAATTCAGAATAATGAATTAATATTACGGCAGCTTCAAGAATTGGAACAGACGAAACGAACGACCTCGCTCATCTACTCTGATCACTCTGCTGATAATGCAGAATCCATGAAGTTCGTCGGACAGGCGATCAAATATTTTGCCAAACACCGCTAAGATTTTTCACATTACATGCGCACGAATTTATACCCAACACCCCAAACGGTCCGAATCCACTTCGGCTCTTTGGGGTTGTCTTCAATTTTCTTACGGAGATTCGCGATATGTACATCGATAGCTCGATCCGTAACAAAAGAATCGAAACCGCGGACCGTTTGCAATAAATCTTCGCGGCTGTACACACGTCCAGGGTTGTTGATGAAACATTTCATGATTTCAAATTCGGAATAGGTCGTCTCCACAATTTCGCCATAGACGCACATAGATCGTGTATGCTGATTCAGCGTAATTTTCTCTTGCTTATCCATAACAGCTGCAATCAAAGCCGATTTGGGTTCATTCAGCGGTTCCATTTCCTCTTCCTGGTGTATCAACTCTGGAGTAGACGAATGATGTATCCTTTGATACATCTGTGCTCGGCGAATAAGTGCATGGGCTCTAGCTATCAATTCATGCATACTAAAAGGCTTACACATGAAATCGTCTGCACCCGCTCCTAAGGCAGTGACACGTTCAACGATTTTATTTTTCATTGAAATAATCATGATCGGTACACTGGAGGTTTCTCGAACTTGACGACAAATCGCTAGTCCGTCCATATCTGGCAGCACCCAATCCAATAGAATAAGATCCGGTTGAAATTGCGGTATCGCCGCAATCCCCCCTTTCCCATTCCCTTCACGGATGACCTGAAATCCTTCTTCTTTTAAATACATGGTGACCATATCACCGATCATCGCATCATCTTCGATCATGAGTACCTTAAACATGCGGTGTCCACCTTCATTTGGAATTCTCTTGCTGCAGGACATGGACTTGTTCGGATTACCCGATAACTTGACTTTCAAATTCATCTATTTGATTATTGGTTCCAATAATCACCATAACGTCATTCTCATTCACGATGTCTCCTGCCGTAGGCGCAATGATAATGCCCGTCTGCTTATTAATCGCCACAACACTGCACCCGTACCTAGCGCGCGGATCCAATTGTTGAATGGTATAGCCACATAAACGTTTGGGTACAGAGAGCTCCACAATCGTGTAATCCTTGGATATTTCAATATAATCCAACAAATTAGGGGTTACCAATTGATGTGCAACGCGAATGCCCATGTCTCGCTCTGGATAGACAACGCGGTCAACGCCTAACTTTGTCAGAACCTTTCCATGAAGTTCAGATAAGGCTTTGGCCACCACTTGATTGACCCCTAAATCTTTCATCACGATCGCAGTCAAAATACTGGATTGAATATCATCCCCAATCGCAATAACCGCACAATCAAAGTTTCGAATGCCTAATGATTTCAGCACGTCCTCATCCGTTGCATCCGCGACAACAGCATGTGTCAGCTGATCGCTCATTTCGTTAACGACTTCCTCATCAAGATCAATGCCTAATACTTCATGACCGAGTTTCATAAGCTCCTTAGAAAGACTTGACCCAAATCGCCCGAGTCCAACTACTACATACTGATTCTTTTTCATCTTGCTTGACCCCTATCCAATCGTAATTTTCCCCTCAGGGTATCTAAATAACTCTTTTTCCTGTTTAGGCTGCAAGGCATAGGCAAGCGTAATTGTTCCTAATCGTCCAGCAAACATCGTTATACAAATAAGCACTTTCCCGAAGGTTGTTAATTCCGGCGTCAAACCCATGGATAACCCCACGGTTCCGAAGGCGGACGTGACTTCAAACAAGATTTTGATAAATGACGAATCCTGTGTCGTGGATAAAATCATCGTAACAATAATAACTAAGAATAAAGCCATCATGGATAACGTAATCGCTTTAAGAATACGATCCTTTGCTAAGCGGTAACGATAGATGACGATATCTTCTTTCCCTCGTATCATCGTGATAATCGCACTAATCAGAATCGTAAAGGTAGTTGTCTTAATCCCCCCACCCGTAGAACCTGGAGAAGCACCGATAAACATAAGAATGATAATGAGAAATTGGGAGGCTTGACGAAGCGCACCAATATCGACCGTATTGGCACCAGCTGTCCGTGCCGTTACAGATTGAAAAAAGGAAGATAATATTTTCGCACCAAAATCCAAGGAACCTAGGGTTCTGATATTTGTAAATTCGAATATAAAAATACCAAGTGCTCCTACAAGGAGAAGCAGTCCACTCATGCTTAAAACGACCTTTGAATGAAGGGAAAGCTTCTTCTTATTACGAAATTCCATCAGATCGGAGATGACAATGAAACCAATTCCTCCAAGGATAATCAGCATCATCGCTACAAAATTCACGACAAAATCACCAACATATCCGGTCAGAGAAACGAATGGCGAATCTACAGTACCGAATAAATCAAAGCCTGCATTATTAAACATGGATACCGAATGCCAAATACCGAAATAAAGGGCCTTCGTAAAGCCAAAATCAAACGAAAAACGAATCGTAAAAATGGCAGCAGCAATAGCTTCAATGGTCAACGAATAAATGATAACTTTGCGGATTAAACGGACGATACCTTCCATACTGCCTTGATTAAAGGCCTCTTGCAAGACAAGCCTCTCTTTTAAGGTGATTTTTTTACGAAAAACAAAAGCGACTAACGTGGCCATGGTCATAAAACCAAGCCCACCAACTTGAATCAAAGCGACAATAACAATTTGTCCAAAAATCGTGTACGCACTGCCTGTATCTACGACAACAAGCCCTGTTACACAGGTTGCCGACACCGCTGTAAAAAGAGCATCAATGAAGGACATCGAAAGTCCTGTCGTCGATGCAAATGGCAGCATCAAGAGCCCTGCTCCCATGAAAATAATGACAGCGAAGCCTAGAACCAGTATTTGAGGGGGGGTTAGTTGCCATATATTCAATTTTTTATTCATCGTGCCTCCCGCGTATGTAAGAAAATTATCGGACTCCAAGCTGTAACGATAGAGTTCCCCCGTTAACATGTAGAAATTCGGCTAATAAGTAATTGATAGGTATTATATAATTGTTTCTGAATCTTTACCAGTAAATTGGCTTTCTTTTTAATCTATGATAACGTTAAGAAGTGATTTGAGAATCAAGAATTCAGAAGGGAACTCACTATGCTAAGGCTGAAGTTAAATCGTTTTCTCCTCCTCTTGGCTTGCATCGGTATGTCCCTATATATCGGTATTTCACTCCTTTATGGACTGCGAGCAGAAGAACCGCCAACAGCGGACCATCCATCTATCACGAAACAGCAAGCAGCAGACAGTGCAGCCGATTTCATCCGTCAACGCTACGAGCTGCACAACCCGCAAACCTACGTAGTCTATCAATCCAAAAAAGAACGAAATGGTTATCTTCAAAAAGAGCATTTACTAAAAGCTTATACGACGCAGTATGGGGAACGGTTTCCAATCGACTATTATCAAGTCAGTGTAAAAGACCCCCTTACCAAACGGCAGTTTGAAGTGGATGTCAATTACACAAATGCGAAGATCATGGGTTGGCATGAAAATCTAGCGATCTCCAAAACGAGGCAGGTATCGCCGATGAGTCAGACAAAGGCAGATACGCTAGCGAAGCTGGAACTTCGTCAGATGGGGTTTGATCCTCAGGACTTTACCCTTGTAGAGCATACCGATAATGAAAATTCCGAAGGACAAACGACGCTTCAATATGAAAAGCTCTCAAATCCAATTGGTGAAGCCAAGCTTCAAGTTCACACGGATTTCGATCAAGTAAATCTCACCGGTTTTTATGTCAGCTTTCAGCTCCCTGCGTCTCACTTAGAATGGCTTACGGAGCAGGACGACTCCGCCTCACTCATGACTTGGATTTCCATGGGCTTCACAGCCCTGATGACGCTTGCTGCGATTGTTTTTGCCATTATATATAGGAAACATATGAAATTCAGTAGAGGTTTGCTTTTAACAACAATCTTCCTCATCATTTATATTGTAAATAATGTAAATATGTATCCAGCTTTCCGTGCCATGAGCGGTGATACGAACAGTGACTTGACCGTAAGGTTCACCATTATTTTCATGAGCGTAGTAACTGTCCTGCTAGGGATCTCACTCTACCTTTCTTTGGTCGCTGGCGCTGGACTTTGGAGAGCCATCGGCCAAAGAAAATGGCCAACTTGGAAAGATGACACTTTCGGTCATGAGGTCTACTATGGGATGGGACGGGGATATTTACTTGCACTCTTCATCCTCGGCATCCAGCAGGTGTTATTTTACGCAGGTGAAGTGAAATTTGATGTGTGGTCCGTCAATGATCCGACGGATTCGGTTCTTAATATGCTAGAGCCGCGCTTCTTCCCCCTCATGGCGTGGGTTGCTGCCATTTCCGAGGAGGCAACCTTCAGACTGCTGGGTATCATCCTTTTCAAAAAGCTGTTCCGCAACAACTTTATTGCTATCCTGCTCCCTAGTGTGATCTGGGCGGCCAGTCATACGCAATATCCGATCTATCCTGTCTACACTCGTCTCATAGAGGTCACCATTATCGGCATTATACTTGGCTATGTATTCCTTAAGTTTGGTTTCATTACGGCCGTATTCGCTCACGCGTGTATGGATAGCATCCTGATGGGATTGTCACTCTTCTCCTTGGGGCATGTTGGCAATATACTCGCCGGTATTCTGTATCTCGTTCTACCCGGTCTGGTTGGATGGGGATTAGCTTGGTTACACGGAAAAAGGCGAAGGCCCCTTATTCCTGGGGAGCCGCCGCCTCGCCTTGAAGTGCTTTGATAATGTCGTTTGCCAATTTCTCACCAATACCCAGAGGCTTGAAGTCCGCGACTTCAGCCTCTTTTATTTTTCGCACGGAGCCAAAATGTTTCAACAACGCCTTACGTCGCTTCTCACCAACGCCTGGAATCGCATCAAGCTGCGAGACGACCATCGATTTGGCCCGCGTTTCCCGATGAAACGTGATCGCGAAGCGATGGACTTCGTCTTGAATGCGCTGCAGCAAATAAAACTCCTGGCTATCCCGCGGTAACGGAACAATTTCGGCAGGATCGCCGATCATGAGCTGAGCTGTTTTATGCTTAGCATCCTTCACAAGACCGCAAATCGGAATATACAAACCTAATTCATTCTCAAGAACGTCGATCGCGGCAGAAATCTGCCCTTTCCCGCCATCGACAACGATCAAATCAGGCATCGTCAGATTGTCCTTCAGGACACGCTCATAGCGTCGTCTGATAACTTCCCTCATCGTTTCATAATCATCGGGTCCGACAACGGTCTTCACCTTATATTTCCGGTATTCCTTGCGATCCGGCTTACCATCTACGAAAACAACCATCGCCGATACCGGATTCGTTCCTTGAATATTGGAGTTATCAAACGCCTCAATTCGGCGTATTGTACCAATCCCAAGCCATTCACCGAGGTTCTCGACCGCTTTCGTTGTACGACGCTCATCGCGCTCGACCAAACGGAACTTCTCATCCAATGCGTTCACTGCGTTGTCCCTGGCCATATCGACCATTTGCTTCTTCAGCCCACGTTGAGGCATGTGTACCTTCACCTTGAGCCAACCTTCCAAGGCTTCGCGAATCTCCTTCTCGTCACCCTCCGTACGCCTTAACACATCTTCTGAAGCCTCTTGCTGAGCTTCGGGCTCCGGCATCGTTGGCAAGAAAATCTCCTTTGGCAATGCGGGATTATCGCTGTATACCTGCGTGACATATGTCATGAAATCATTGTACTCATCCCCGTAGTAAGGGAATAGGGAAACGTGCCGCTCGATCAGCTTGCCCTGACGCATATACTGGATATGCACAGCCATCCAGCCTTTGTCCACGGCATAGCCGAATACATCGCGGTCAAGCGCGTCGGCCGTCGTAATCTTCTGCTTCTCCATGAGCGCATCGATGCTCATGATATGATCGCGCAGCTCCTTCGCGCGCTCGAAGTTCAGTTCTTCCGCTGCCGCCAACATCTTGGTCGTCAGCTCTTCCTTAATGATGTCGTGTCCCCCGTTCAGGAAACGACTGATCTCTTGCACCATCCGCTCGTTCGTCTCCGCGGATACCTCTAATGCGCAGGGCGCAAGACATTGCCCCATATGATAGTATAGGCATACTTTATCGGGCATGGTCTTGCACTTGCGCAGCGGATACAACCGGTCCAGCAGCTTCTTCGTCTGCTGGGCCGCAAAGGCATTGGGATAAGGGCCGAAGTACTTTCCCTTATCCTTGTACACGCGCCGCGTGACTTCCAGACGCGGCTGCTCTTCATGTGTAATCTTGATGTACGGAAACGTCTTATCATCCTTCAGAAGCACGTTATAACGAGGATGATGCTGCTTAATCAGGTTACACTCGAGAATTAAAGCCTCCATATTCGAGGAGGTAATGATATATTCAAAGTCGCGAATTTCGCTGACTAGCTTTTGCGTTTTTGCGCTGTGACTCCCTGTGAAATAGGAGCGCACACGATTTTTCAATACCTTGGCCTTACCCACATAAATAATCGTGCCTTGATGGTTTTTCATAATATAACAGCCCGGCTTATCCGGTAGTAAAGATAGCTTGTGCCTGATCGTTTCCAGGCTTTGTTCGCGGACGTCAGCGTCCTCTTGCTCAAAGTCAGTCATAACTCCAATCTCCTTTCAGAAAAAATCGTTGCATGAAAAAAAGCTCTTTCTCAGCATAGCAGAAAAAGAGCTTTTTCTCACGAACAATTGTTTCTAGTTTGTAACAGGTACCAATTATTGATGACGGGAAACGACGTTTTTCAACGCATCTTTAGATTGGAAGCCAACCACTTTATCAACCGGTTGTCCGTCTTTGAAAACGATCAGGGTTGGGATACTCATAACGCCAAAGCGAGCAGCGGATTCCGGATTGTCATCCACGTTTACTTTTGCGATTTTCAAAGATTCAACTTCTTTATCCAGCTCTTCCAATACAGGAGCGATCATTTTACAAGGTCCGCACCAAGGTGCCCAGAAGTCTACAAGTACTGTACCTTCTCCTTCAACTTCTGCTTTAAAACTGTTGTCAGAAACATTCACGATTGCCATGATAGTTCCTCCTTCTAAGAATGAATTTGATTTATAAGGTGAAAAGTAAGATTAAGTTAGTCACTTAACTTGCTTCGCATCACGTCAACATACAAAGTATACCACACTCATGTGCCTTTTCAACCAAGCCATAAGTTAGTAAAACGGGTATCCTTTGGTCTATATCGAGGGTAGTCCGACAGGCAGCCCTTGGCGTCGCTGTTCCTCAATATAGGAAATACGATCCTTGAGATTCGCTTGGAGCAGCTGCAGCATCTCCATTTGCTTCTCGATTTCTTGCAGCTTCTCGGTATAGAGCGGCAGCAAATCATCACACTGTGACTCCTGATTCTTCATCACACAGTTGAGAAAACTTTCGATTTGCTCTGTTGTAAAGCCAAGACTCAAATAAAATTGAATGGTCTTCACACGCTCAACAACCATTTGATTGTAAACCCGATAGCCATTCTCTTCACGCTGGGTTGCGATCAGCCCTTTGGCTTCGTAGTAGCGCAAGGACCGAATGCTTGCTCCGGTAAGCTTGGATAACTCACTAATCCGCATGGACTTCACTTCTTTCTTGTTCCTACTTGCGTGGTGGGGATGTCTTTATTGTAAACCATAACACTAATGTCAGAGTCAAGTGATATTTTGCCTGTTCTGTGTGTTATTGCGATTGTTTGCATAATTGTCACTTTGATAAGCTTTACAACTTTCGACGAATTTGGGTATACTAGGCTTACAAATACGAATGTCGGACGTTAGGGGGTAACCACATGAGCAATCAACACCCTGAGCATCACGTGTACGAAGAACCGCGTAATGATTTCATGGATGTAGGCATCGGTTTTGGCGCATTCTTTGGCGTATTGTTCGTCATTGCAGCCATTGCTACCGTCATCCAAGTGATGAAATAAGCATGAACGTTTCATGAACTGCCCTGCACATTGTGCAAGGCAGTTTTTCATATGTCTTCTTAGCACAAAAAGCTGTACCAACGTGGGCTGATTCACACCCCCATTTGTACAGCTCTTTCGTCATATCCCCCGTTTGTTCGTCCCCGTCACTTCAACCACATCTACGAATGGACGTATACGGTCCATAATCCGCTGTCCTTTATACTCCTCGTCACCGTCTTTGTTCGTGAAGCTGAAATGCTTCTCCAGGCCAGACAACGTATAATTCGAAGTGAAAAATGTGGGTTTGCGATTCATCCGATGATTGACGATCGCACCGATCACATGATCTCGCAACCATGGGTTCAAATTCTCTGCCCCAATATCATCAAAAACAAGCAGATCCGTTTCCTTTAGAAGGTCTATCGTCTCTTTCAGCTTGTAGGGCTCTTGGAACATCCCCTTCAAGTCCTCAGCAAAGTCTGGCATATAGACGATTGCACCCGTCATCCCAACCTTTGCGAGCTGATGCAGCATGTACCCCATTAAGAACGTTTTCCCTGTGCCAAATGATCCCGATAAGTATAGTCCGCGTGTCTGGAGCCCCTCTTCAATAGTCAAGCTCACGTAATCATTGATCTGCATAACAGCTTTCGCACGATCAAGATCCGTTTCCAGAATATCGCCAAAAGAGAAGCTTCGCGAAATCATCCGCGGATCCACATGGAAGGTGCGAATCCGGCTGCTTATGGCATCCTGTTGCCCCTTGGCAATGAACTTTTTACAAGCAACCTTCTCCTCATGGATAAAAGCTGCCTGTCCTTCCACGGATTCGGCCGAGAGCATCGTATAATGCCCGGTCATATCATTAGGACATTTGTCCAAGCCTGGACAGTTGGAACAATGTTTAAATTCCGTTACATGCTGATACAGCTTGTTCATATTTATTTTAATCGCATAATCATCGACGAACGTATACTTTTGACGAAATTTAACAATCAAAGGATCCACGAGAACCCCTTGTATTTTCGCTTCAGCTTTTCTTTTCCACTCTGTATCCGGCAATGATTTGAGTAAATGCGACAAGGATTCCATCCGTTTGGCACCTCCTTACAGTTCTTACAGTTCCATATTCAAATCCGAAGACCCCAGTACTAAGCTTTAGCTCTTACGGTTAAATCGCTCATCCAACTTCTGTGCCATACGCCTAGCAGCCTCGAGTTCCTCAGCAGACAGCCTTGTTGACGATGTTGTTCCCGTATCAGGCAATACAATAGGAATATGAGGCTTCTGCGTTTTACCCTGACGTCCGCGCGTTGCCGAGCCCCCGCTTGCCTTCGCTGTTTCCACCTTAGATGCTGCCTTCAGTTTATAATTAATCTTCTCACGTACATACTCAACCGCTTGTTCATACGTATTAATTTGCTTTCCTAGCATATCTGAGGCTACAGCCTCAATCGAGGATTTCGCCCAAGAGCGACGATCAATGTGCAGAAAGTGAATCAGAACATTGATGACTTCCTCTTTCAATTTATAATTTAAATCTATTTTCTCGAAAATATTAAGTACGCCATCAGGTATCGAACCCTGTGTGAAAAACATTTTCAGCACAGCCGTGTATGGCTCATTTCGCATGATGTAATTGTACTGATGATCTGTGCATTCGCCGCGCAGCTGCTGAGGAACTTCTAAGTAATACGCCATCTCAACGGACTGTTCCTCCGTCGTTTGGGCGCCATCCTCGGATTTCGTTGTCGTCCGTTCCCGCTCCTCATCCCGTTTCTTGCTCTGTCTGTAGAACAGATTCGCATTATACTGCATAAGGTCCATGACAAGCTCACCCTCTTCGGTGAACACGCCATCCTCATCCAGCAAGCGACACGTTTCTTGCAGGGAAAGGTTGTATTTCTTCGCCACGATATTGATGGCTACCATATGCTCTGGCTTGTGCTTCAGTGCTTCAACAAATACGCGATTACTCGCTCCACGCGGAAATCTCATAATAATATCCGCGTACTTAAAGCCCTTGGTCGTCACGTCCATCCGAGCGTCCCCTTGCTTGCTCGCAGAAGCCTCATAAAGCGCTTGTTCCAGCTCATAATCCACGACCTGCGTATTCAAGCGGAATAGTTCATAGAAAGGAACCGATAAGTTCTCCTCGGTCGCCTCACGACACTCCTCAGGTTCAGGCGAAAGCAAGTCTTCTCGGAGCGACAGCAGCATGAATTTGCCAACCTTATCGCGCAGTAACAGCGTTAAATGCTGATTTCGGAAAAACTCATTCGGCCCTAGGGGGGCAAATAGCGTATAGACGAAAACATAATCCTCTTCTTCCGGTATAAACTTGCGAGTCGTCTGAAGGAGACCAATCGCTTCCAGTTTGGAGGATTGTTCAATCAAATATTTCCGGCCGCGCTCGCCATGCTCCAAATCTAGCAGAAGAAATAGCTTACGTTGCTGCTCCATCGGCGAGTAGCCGACTTTCTCAGCACTCATCTGCTGATAGAGCGCTTGATAGAGGCTTATCGCCAAGCCGCCGATCATCGGCTGATACATCATCGCTAACATTTTATAGTCCAAACTGCTCAAGGAAAACTCACGGTTTACACAAAACCGATGATTCTCGGTGAAATGCAGCATATTCGTCATTCTCATTCCGTTACAGCACCATCCTGCCTCAGCTCGACTGAGAAGCAGCTACAAATCTAGCTGCTTACTTCTTCAGTCTCTCTCTATTAGTCTACCACAAAAATCGACAATCTTGGTATCTACAAGAGAAAAGATAATTTTACCTTCTAGGCAAGAAAAAGATTCCATCGCAATTTCTCACTAGCAATGGAATCTTGGGTTGAATTACTTTTATTTATAGGTATGACGTATGTTTTCACTCTCTGCGGGATATTCAATTGTGTTCCCATACATCTGCGGATTTAACTTTTGCGCAATAGCTAGATCTTGTTTCCTACGTTCCGTTTGCTCCTCTTCTAAGCTATCTATCCAAAGATAAATCAGATCATTCATCCTTGGCGCGTTTTGAATGGGTACTGGATGCTTAGCATCTCTGATGAAAAAAAGAGAACTATGCAGCAGTCCTTTATGAAGAATATGAGCGTATGGATGAAATGCTTTATCCTTTTGTCCATAGATCAATAAAACGGGCTGCTTAATTTTAGGAAGACGACTTGTGCAAGAGTAATGTAGCGATTGTTCAAAATACGACTTCACATTGCCTGCCGTATCTCGTAACGCGTGTTCGTTCAGCTCATGATAGGTAGTCGATTTATCAGAATTGCCATACGTAATCGCTCCAATCAAAAGTTTCATAATTCGACTCGGATTCGCCATTCGAACCGCAAGCCAAACTCTGAGCCTATTGTAGATATCCGTCAATTCAGACATCCCGCTAACGATAATTCCCCCCACAAACCGTGTTGGATGCGAGAGCAAAGCTTCTAGCGCAACAGTTCCTCCTGCTGAATAACCGCACACAAAGGCTTGCTCGATACCTATGTAATCAAGAAGCCTTACCATGTCTTCTGAAATAAGTTCATAACTTATCGAACGCTCCGAGCAAGCACTAGCGCCATGTCCTCTAATATCAAAGGTAATGACTCGGAAATGGTCTCCTAGTTGTTCTTTCTGGTATGAGAACGCTTCTAGTGTAAGCAACGGAGGGTGAATAAAGACAATTGGCGTCCCCTTTTCTGGCCCTGTTATCTCATAATGCAGCTTTGTTCCATTCACATTAGCCCAAGGCACTGGTCGTGTCTCCTCCGTAAGTGAAGTTTAGGTACTCTCTTAGCGTGACCCGAATGACCTGTCAATATTAAAACATTTTGAAGCCGCGAATACGTAATGCTTTAATCGCAGATCCGCTCAATATCGCACCAATCAAGCCACCGATAGCAGGAATGATGTCTACGATAGTGAAGCTTTCATCACTGGACATAAAAGAAGACGATCCCATATATCCGTAGATAACGATACCGATCACCAAGGCAATAAACGCATACAGCGGAAACCACGTTGTTTTCATGAGCATATTTAGAATAAATCCAATTCCAAAAAATAACACCATCATCAAGACAGTGGCAATAACCATTTGCAGCACGATAGTTCCCCCTTAAATATGTAAGAAGCCCTGCATTTCATTGGCTCCTGTAGCTCTTATTATTGTAATCGACAGGAAGGTACAGGTAAAGTGTACACAAATTGAACAATTCAACTTCACCCTTTGTTCATTTGCCCTTTCTCCATGAATTGGATACAATGTAGGGGATATTAGCCCTTGAATGGAGGAAAAACAATGAGTGAAGCCGTACAAACGCTGGAAGGCTGGTATGCGCTCCATGATTTCCGTCTGATGGATTGGAATGCATGGCATGCCGCAACCCCACAAGAACGTAAGCATGCAGCGGACGAGCTGCAAACATTCTTATCTCAGTGGCAGCAAGTTGAAAACGATAAACTAGGCAGTACTGCCGTTTATAGCATCGTAGGTCAAAAAGCTGATTTCGTTTTCATGCAAATGCGTGAAACACTGGAAGAACTGAATGAGCTTGAAACTGCTTTTAATAAATCTAGTTTTGCCGCTTTTACTATCCCAGTTTACTCCTACGTGTCGATCGTAGAATTGAGCAGCTATCTTGCGAAGCCAGGTGTTGATCCTGCCCAAGATCCTGAGTTACAAGCTCGCTTGAAACCTATTCTTCCCAAATCCAAACATATTTGCTTCTATCCGATGAATAAACGACGTGATGGCAATGACAACTGGTACATGCTCCCTGCGGAAGATCGCAAAACGATGATGCGCAGCCACGGGATGATCGGTCGTACCTATGCAGGTAAAGTGAAACAAATTATTACAGGATCCGTTGGACTGGATGATTGGGAATGGGGCGTTACACTCTTCTCGGACGATCCTCTTCATTTCAAAAAGCTCGTGTACGAAATGCGCTTTGATGAAGTCAGCGCACGCTTCGGCGAGTTCGGAGATTTCTATGTTGGCAATGTCATGCTTCCTGAGAAATTCGCAGCTTTCATTCAAATATAAGATAGCTTAAGAGCACAGGACTCCGGTCCTCTGCTCTTTTTTTCTAATCTATTCAAACCAAAAAAAGAAGCATCGCCTTTGTTGAGCGATGCTTCTTGGGATTATTTATTCATCGTCCTCATCGTCTCGCAGAGCAGCTTCCAATTCCGCTTCCATCTGCGCTTTCCGTGCCAGATACGCTTCCGTATCCCGGTCACGTTGACGACCCTTTTCCTTCAAACGTTCAATCGCTGGAAGAATGAGGATATCAATTTCCTTTTGCACAACAGCGACATGATCGTAACGTTTCTCAGTCTCTAAGAAGTGACCGACCTCGATCAAGGCATTGTAACGATCCAGTTCATCCCGGGTAAGAAGTCCTCTTACTTGGACACTGCAGTGTCGCATGGCAATCCCCCTGTTAACAATCCTCGACTAGAAACGTCCTTTACGTATAACTAACGGAATTCCGCCAATAATGTAAAGGTATCTCATATCAACCACTTTTTTCATCATTGCAGCAACATTACCTTTCAATTTACGGGAACCAACAATACCGATCGCTTGACCCTTACCAAGGGAAGCAACTGTACCTTTGTTCGAGTATTTGAAAGTTTTCATTTGTGATCCACGGATCGAAGCGATCAAGTTGTGTGCAACAGCTTCACCTTGCTGCATAGCAATTTGTGCTGTTGGAGGGAATGGTCTTCCTTCGTCGTTCATAACGATGGAACAGTCACCCACAACATAGATGTTATCGAAACCTGGTGCATGAAGATGCTCATCTACTTTGATTCTGCCGCGCATCGTCTCGAAGCCAGCTTCATCTAGCATATGGTTACCGCGGATACCGCCCGTCCATACAACAGTTGCTGCTTTAATAAACTCATCACCAGCAATAAGAACACCCTCAGGCGTACATTCTTTGATGGCTGTACCAATTTTGAAAGTGATACCTTTATCTGTAAGAACTTTCATCGCATACTCAACCAGCTCAGGATCAAAACCTGGCAATGCTGTCGGAGCAGCTTCAATATTATAAATCTTCACAAGGGAAGGATCCACATCGAACTCTTTGCAAAGCATTGGGATACGATCTGCAAGCTCACCGATAAATTCAATACCCGTAAATCCAGCGCCACCGATAACGAAAGTTAGGTAATCTTTGCGATCTGGTTCACGCTTGAACTTCGCGAATTGGTACTCAATATGCTCACGAATGAATCGTACGCTGTTGATACTGCGGATGTTCAAAGCATTTTCTTTAAGACCTGGAATACCGAAAGTTTCCGCTTCTCCACCAAGTCCGATAACGAGGTAGTCGTAGGAAAGTGTTCCGTCTTCCAAAATAACCTTTTTCTCATGTGGACGAATTTGCGTAACAGTCGATTTCACGAAATCAACTTTAAATTCATCAATCAACTTCAAAATGTTCACGCGTGCATTTTCAGGATTATCCGTTCCTGCAGCAGGCATGTGAAGATGTGTTGTGATGTAGTGATAGTCATGCTTGTTTACAAGCGTAACATCAGCTTCGTTGTAGTTCAATTCCTTCTGCAAACGAATTGCAGCAAGGATCCCGCCGTAACCGGCTCCTAATATAACAATTCTTGGTATTCTACTCATGTCTCTCTCACTTCCATATCCGTATTTTGTCCCATAGTCTCTCTATCTTGTGAAAAATTACACAAACGGCTTCAAAAGTAGTATACTGCTACTAGTTTGCACGCTTTCGCAGTGAATTATGATGAAACAGGCTGAAATTCGTCACAACATGCATAAATCGATTCTCATGATATGATATAATTTTCATAAGTAAATATCAAGTGCTATTTTGCTTTAAAATCAGGCATTATAGCCTTTCTAGCCTGTACAGCCAATGTAAGCATTACTTATTATATCCATAAGTGAATTATATAAAGAATTTGAACTTTTCTGTTTCCTTCAATAGAAGAGACGTTTATAATGATAATGATTATCGCTTTATTCAGAATACTTGCACACTTATCGGATCAAATCGGAGGTGCTATCATGAACGAGAGAGAAGCTAATCAAGACATCGTTGATATTATTGTGGTCGGCGGTGGCCCAGCTGGCATGTTCGCGTCCTTCTATGCAGGCATGCGTCAAGCTTCTGTGAAAATTATTGAAAGCATGCCTCAACTCGGTGGCCAACTCGCAGCACTATATCCAGAAAAATATATTTATGATGTTGCTGGATTCCCGAAAGTTACTGCACAAGAGCTAGTCAATAATTTGTCAGCTCAAATGAAACACTTCCCTATCAACATCTGTTTGGAAGAAAAAGTACATCAAGTTGTAAAAAAAGAAGAACGTCTCTTCGAAATTACGACAGACAAGGGCGTACATCTGAGTCATGCTGTTATTATTACAGGGGGCGTTGGGGCATTCGAGCCGCGTCGTCTTGAATTAACAGAAGCTGCTCAATTCGAGAAGAAAAACTTGCATTACTTCGTAAGTGACTTGAATGCATTCGCTGGTCAGAAAGTTGTTATTAGCGGTGGCGGTGATTCCGCAGTTGACTGGGCTTTGATGCTTGAGCCGATTGCTGAGAAAGTAACCTTGATCCACCGTAGAGATAAATTCCGTGCCCATGAACACAGTGTAGAGAACCTAATGAACTCCAAGGTTAACGTTGTTACACCAACGGAAATTACGAAACTTCACGGTACAGACCGTATCGAACAAATCACGCTCAAAAATATTAAATCAGGCGAAGAAAGCATTCACGATGTCGATGCAGTTATCATCAACTTCGGCTTTGTATCCTCTCTTGGACCGATTTCTGAATGGGGTCTTGAAATCGAGAGCGGCTCAATCGTTGTTGATTCCCGGATGGAAACGAATATTCCAGGAATCTTCGCTGCTGGCGATATTACGACATACCCTGGTAAATTGAAATTGATTGCTGTTGGCTTCGGTGAAGCACCTACTGCGATTAATAACGCGAAAGTATATATCGATCCAAGTGCCAAGCTTTCACCAGGACATAGCTCGAACTTGAAATTTTAATTTTCAGAAACAAAACGGGGTATTCTATACCTAATCTACGGATTAGGAGGAATACCCCTTTGTCATCTATATGTCCAGTTTGTAATGGCCTGCAAGAATTGCAAACCAACTGTCCTGTGTGCTCGCAGCGTATGTGTGACCATGGTAAGCTGAGTGACTTGCTCGGTCCTTATTCGCCTTACGAGATGAACGACATTTCCTTGGCAAACGAGGATGGCGGCGGCGATCACCAATGCCTTCATCTCTTGAATTGTCCCGACTGTCATTCCAGCTATACCCTGCAAATACCTGCTGAGTGAAGTTTAATTGAGTGGCGTTTCATCCTTAACCAACACGGCTAACTGTAATTTGCGTCTCTGAATTTCCGCAAGCAAAAGTTCAAGAAAATCGGATTCTAATCTTAAATCTAGTGCCTTGTAATAAGAGTCGATCAATGTCTCATCGCTAATTTGTCTCACTGAAATCACCCATATTCTATAATTTAGACTTATAGTATCATGGGGTTTTTAATAGAACAAGCGTTCCGTTATCCACAGTTAACTGTGCATATCCTGTGGGTAAATTGTTAATATGTACCATGAACGCAGGCGAACTATAGGGGGATAATGTGTATAAACTTATACACACCCAAAACTTTCCAAATGCTGATAAAAAAAATTGATCGCTATTTTAGGCATTTTTCACGTTCTCTTAACATAACCTTCATCTTATTCACAAAATTGAAAAGAAATTTTAATCGTCCCTTAATAATCATCGTCTACAATAATACTAAGAAGACAATCCAAAAGGAGTTGAACGAGTATGATCGTATACGATATCGTTTTAAATGGAGAAATCAAAGAAACGATTAAACCGCGTAAAAACCGTTTGAAAGAAATTTATGCTTTTATGCAAGAGCAAACGAAGCTGATGCAAGCCAAATATGGTGAAAACGTACGAATTAAAGGCCGAATGGTGTACTAGAATAGCCATTTCACCCTCGGCCCCACTCTTTTTTTCCACATCTAAATAATCCCTTTCCGATGTAATACGGTTAATAATCGATAGAAATCATAGCTCCCTTTTTCAGGTGTGTCGATGAGTCCCGCCTTCACCGCTGCATCAATGCCTGGTTTGGCCCAAGCCGGTATAACGGTAAGTGCCGACTGCTCCTCGAGTGAATGCACTCTATTCGTTAACTCTGCGATTTGTGCCTGTAGTTTCTCTAACATCCGTATGACCTCCCCATCAAAGAAAGTTAACCCTTCTGTTGCTATAATCGCATTCAGTTTACTTGCATAGGCAGGGTCAGTTGCGTATCCACTGTTCTGTAAAGCTGTTGTCTGAGCCTGTGGACTACTCGCTGACCGTATTGCTGTATAACGTGCTATTTGAAATAGCAGATCTTGATCACGAAATCCATCCTCAATAGAAGCGTAGGCACGAAAATCCCCCATGACATTAGTTACTTGCTCCCCCTTGATGAATTCCCATGTTCTTGCTGACACACGATCTCCCTGCCAGTACGGCGTTAGGACGCCACTCCCTACTTTATAACCCACTACATTGTTCCACGCATTCATTTGATCACCAGTCTCCAGCAACGCTTGGGCAATTCGGACCGATGGGAATATCGGTGAGCCTTCCAATCGAAGCTTCACAGCAATCGGTGCAATGAGTTCAATGAAATCCTTCCTAGAAGCCATTTAACGCCCTCCCTTCTAGCAACTGCACTTGCTAGCTTAATACAATATATTATTCATAAAATGGTATAAAGGGACGGCTAGTAGAGGGGCTCGAGGTGGATATTCATACGAAATTGCCGGCGCTTTTACAAAAATGGAAAAGGGTGTACCTCAGTCATCTTCATGACTTTTGGGACACCCTCATCTAATTTCAATTAATAAACGTCGCGTTGGTAACGTCCTTGCTCTTGCAAGCCATTCAAATACGCTTCAGCATCTTCGCGACTCAACTTGCCTTCTTTTTCAATAATGTCAATCAGGGTGTTGTGAACATCCTTCGCCATGTTTTGTTTATCGCCGCACACGTAGAAGTAAGCTCCGCGCTCTAACCATTCGAATAGCTCCTGGCTATTCTCCTGCATTTTATTCTGCACGTACACTTTCTGTGCCGTATCGCGGGAGAAGGCTACGTCGATTTTGGTCAGTGCGCCAGCCTGTTGATATTGCTCAAGCTCCTCCTGATACAGGAAATCTGTCGCGGAGCGCTGGTCGCCAAAGAACAACCATGCATTGCCTGTCGCTTTGCTCACCGCACGTTCTTGAATAAAGGAACGGAATGGCGCAATACCTGTACCAGGACCTACCATGATGATATCCTGCTCCGAGGACTCCGGCAGGTTAAAATGTTTGTTTACTTGAACAAAGACCGGAACAGTTTCTCCTTCGTTCAGGCGCTCTGCGCACATCACGGAACATACGCCTTTGCGCTCGCGACCATGCGCCATGTAGCGAACCGCACCGATCGTGAGGTGAACTTCCCCCGGATTGGCTGCAAAGCTGCTTGCAATGGAATATAACCGTGGCGGCATTTTTCTTAATAAAGCGACAATTTCGTGCGCGGAAGCTTTCCAAGGTCCAAATTCACTCAGTAAGTCAAGCACATCGCGGCCGTCTATATAAGCCTTCAGCTGCTCCGCATCCGCCACAAGCTGCTTCAACGCTTCATTTTCGGAAAATTCAGCTGCTTGCTGAACAATTTTCCTGGATAACAGCGTAAGCTCGAAATGCTTCAATAGCGCTTCTTTCAACGGGAGCGTTTCGTTCTGTTTATTAATGACAACCGCCGTGTCCGCATCCCACTTCATAACCTCAAGGATAGAAGCGACCAACTCAGGATCGTTGTCAGGTACTACGCCTAAGCAATCGCCGGGCACATAGGACAGGCCAGAGCCTTCGAGTGAAAGCTCAATATGGCGTGTTTCTTTGCTGGAGCCTTCTCCGTTTAAATTAAAATTTCTCAACACTTTCGCTTGAAACGGATTGGTTCTGGAAAACAAGGATGGTACTTTTTCGACATCAGTAACTTGCATTTCTCTTCACCCCAGAAGATTTTTATTATTTAGAATAGCACATGCCGCTAAACTTAGAAATGTTTTTTAATTAACCATATTATGAATCTTTAACTTTTTTGAAAAAATTAAACAATTTGTCTTAATTTGAGGCCATATTGTTGGATGACAATAGAACAAAGCGCTGTATACGCGCTTTGCTTCTTTGTTTCTGACTATCTACTACTGCTATCTTGAGTAGATTGCTGATCACCATTTTCTCAAAAAAACCTCCCAATTCTGTGTATTAACATCTACACAAGCTTGGAAGGTCCGTTATCCGTTTTTAAGCTTCTACCTTATCATCACACGGCTCTGGTGTTCCTTCATAATCCGCTGGTTTGAAGGATGATCCACAACCACACGATGCTACTGCATTCGGGTTATTGATGGTGAAACCGCCACCCATGCCTTTGTCTTCAAAGTCGATTTGGACGCCGTATAAATACTTAGCGCTGTCTTCATCCACAACTACCTTCAGACCGTGAATGGTAAATTCTTTATCGTCAGACTTTTGATCATCATCGAAGCCCATTCCATACGAAAAGCCGCTACAACCGCCTGCTTTCACGCCAAGACGTAAGAATAGCTTAGTTGATTCTTCAGAAGCCAAAAGCTCTTTAATTTTATCACTAGCTGATTCACTTATGTTAATCATAATGGAAATCCCTCCCTGGTGTTTCCCTGCTTAAAGGAAAACTGGCATTGGTATACGAAGTGCTTACTTCAAGTATACTCCTAATCCATCCGATGCTCAAGGGCAGCTGTTCATTGTTTAGGGCGTCTTGTTGCATAATACTGCAATAGCAGCTGGTCCAGATCTCGACTGCATTTCTGCACGTCAGGATGAAGGAAACCATAAGAGGTCCCCAAACTAACCATTTGGCCTCGAAGCTGTTCAATTTTGATATGAAGTCGTTCCTGCGGTTCGGTCACGAATAATGGTAGCACGATTATTATCACCTTTAGCCCTTACGTAATCACATTGCAATAGTATACAGGAATTTGTTAATATTGGGAATAACATTTCACCAAATTCATCGAAAAAATACCTGACATGGATAACATTGTCGATTTATCTTCAACGTTCGGATGTTGCCCCTCCCAAGTAGGAGGTTTATAATAAGAGAGATGGATAGTTTGTATCGTTATAAAACTAGGTGTGAATTCCTTAACCGAACTGGTTGACAGGTACGCGAGCAACTCACACCACTTAACGCACCTGGTTCTAGGTTCTAGCTGCGTCGTTTCAGTATGGGTTTTATTATATATTTTCATAGGAGGCATGGAGCATGAGTATTGTGACTACGGACCCGCTCAAACGGATGGCTGAAATTGCTGATAAAGTTGAGAATGGCGAACGTCTGACCATGGAAGATGGACTATTCTTATATGAATCCGACGATCTCTTAACCATTGGTCAATTAGCAAATAAGGTGAATACACGTTTAAACGGAAACAAGGTGTATTTTGTTCAAAATATGAGCTTGTACTTCACGAATGTATGTGAGGAGCATTGTTCTTTTTGCCATTTCCGCCGCGACGAAGGTGAAGAAGGTTCTTACACGCTGACACCTAGTCAGATGTTAGATTATATTGCTGAAAATTTTAACCCTGAAATTAAAGAGTTCCATATTTCTCAAGGGCATAACCCTCACCTACCTTTCGATTATTATGTCGATTGCATTCGCCAACTGAAGCAAGCTTATCCAGATGTTACGATTAAAGCTCATACGGCAGCAGAAATTGAATTTTTCTCTCGGATTAGCGGTTTAAGCTACCGTGATGTGCTCAAAACGTTGATGGATGCTGGACTTTCCACGCTACCTGGCGGCGGTGCAGAAATTCTAACGGAGCGCTACCGCGCTAAAATGAAGGTCGAAAAAGCATCCACAGAAGAATGGTTGGATGTTCATCGCCAAGCTCATCTTCTTGGGATGAAGACACATGCAACGATGCTGTATGGTTCCATTGAAACAAAGGAAGAACGCATTCGCCATATGATGCTGCTGCGCGAGCTGCAGGACGAAACAGGCGGTTTCCTTGTGTTCATTCCGAACTCTGTACAGCCAGCTAGTAAAAATGCAGGTCTTAAACGACGTGTACCTGCTTGGGACGAGCTCAAAACCATCGCGATCAGCCGCTTAATGCTGGATAATTTCCCGCATATTAAAGCTTATTTCATCAATATCGGAACGAAACTTACGCAGCTATCCTTTACCTTCGGTGCATCAGATGCACACGGTACGATCGTGAAAGAGAAAATCTCCCACGCCGCGGGCGCACTTTCGCCTGAAGGTCTTACACGTGATGAGCTTGTATGGCTCATTCAAGGTGCTGGCCGCGTCGCGGTTGAACGTGACACCTTTTATAATGAAATCAAAGTGTATGAGAGATAATAGAGAATAGATCATCGTTCAGAAGGGATATTGGTTGGCTATGAAAAAGTTTGTTATTCTCGGAGGTGGCTATGGCGGTCTGACCATAGCTTTAAATTTGCTGGAAAAAGATCTACCAGACGATACAGAACTTATTATGATTGATCGTAGTCCATTTCAAGGCCTGAAAACCGAATATTATGCGCTCGCTTCCGGTACGATTGCTGAAACGCATATCCGTGTGGCCTATCCCGATGATTCTCGACTACAGCTGGTGTATGGAGAGGTTTCCGGGGTTGATCTAGGAGCGAAACAAGTCAACTTCCACGACAAAGAACCAATCTCTTATGATTGGCTAGTCATTGGACTTGGTTGTGTAGACAGTTATCATGGCATTGTCGGCGCTCAAGAGTTTTCCTCCAGTATCCAAACACTGGCTCAAACGCGTGCAACCTACCAGAAAATTAACAATATCTCCCCTTATGGGCAAGTGTCCATCATTGGCGGAGGACTTAGCGGGGTTGAAATGGCTTCAGAGCTTCGCGAAAGCCGCCCTGACCTGAATATCCGATTAATTGATCGCGGTCCAAGTCTACTCTCCGCTTTTCCAACGAATCTACAGCAGTACGTGCGTGAATGGATGATCGAGCATCATATCGAACTCCGCACACAAGTATCTTTGGTTCGACTAGATGGCGGAGATTTGTACAATCAAGATGAGATTATTCGTACAGATGCGACGATTTGGACGGCCGGTATACAGCCAACGCCAATAGTCGAAGCTTTGAATGTACCAAAGGATCGTCAAGGACGAATTCTGTTAAATGAATACCACCAAATTCCTGATTTTGAAGAAGTTTTCGTAGTTGGTGATTGTGCGTCACTACCTTTCTCACCAAGCGCTCAAGCCGCTCAAGCGCAAGGCAAGCAAATTGCAGAAGTGATTCAAGCGATTTGGAAGGCAGAGACACCGCGACTTGGCAAAATCAAGCTGAGAGGCACACTAGGTTCCCTTGGTAAAAAGAGCGGCTTCGGCATTATGGGAAAACGTACATTAATGACAGGAAAAATTGCGCGTATGCTCAAAAGCGGCGTGCTCTGGAAGTCCAAACGCCACTTCGGTTAGAATGACAGCAGTTACTCACTGAGTAAGTCGTACATGGCCTCGATCTCTTTGATTTTTTCTAAAATACGAGCATGGAGACTCTCCGCACTTTCCGCGGCAATGATTTCACCGTTGACTAGAGCGTAAGGTTCCATGTAGCACTGGCCACAATTGCCCAGACAGCCGTATTCCATGACATCGAAATCCGGATTTTGTTCGAGGTCTTTCATCACTTTATCTGTTCCTGTGTGCATATTGCTGGCACAAAATTCAATAATTGGTCTCATTTAAAAATTCCACCCCATGCTGATAGTTTCAAGCCCCAAACCATTTTCATTTAAAGCGTATTGTACTATAATAGATAAAGAAAGGAGATGAATCAAATGACAGAAAAAACCAAAGAAGCGATTTACGATGAAGTTCTTGAGGTTTTAGATAAACTTCGTCCTTTCCTACAACGCGATGGCGGTGACGTTGATCTAGTTGATGTGGAAGACGGAATCGTAAAACTGAAACTTATGGGTGCCTGCGGTAGCTGCCCGAGCTCAACAATCACATTAAAGGCTGGTATTGAGCGCGCATTGGTTGAAGAGGTAGAGGGCATAACAGAAGTCGTACAGGTATTCTAATTACGACTATATCACACAATAAACGGCTACATCGTCCTTATGGACGGATGCGTTTATCTAGAAATATAGCCGACTTATCGAGTGAAACATATACATTCTTTATTTTAAGAAAGAGCTTACCTCTAGGGTAAGCTCTTTTTGCTGTATAGTGTTCTATTCGGACTTCCGTTGTTTGAGCACAGGCAAAGGCTGAATCGGATCCAACGCACCTGAGATGTCCATAATATTACCTGTGATGAAATCAGAGTTTGGCGAGCAGAGGAAATCAATGACTCGCGCCACATCCTCACCCGTCCCAGGTCGTCCCACTGGCGTTTCCCCATCCACTTCTAAGCGCGCTTCTTCCATCGTACGTTCTTTATTCTTCCCGCGAATATCGCCAGGACATATCATATTAACCGTGATACCATGCGCGGCTTCTTCTTCAGCTAATGTTTTGGTAAAGGAGACTAATCCTACCTTCGCAGCCGCATAAGCAGCCCTGTGCGTCCAGCCCCTTGCTTCAGCCGCTTTACCGAAGCCGAAATGGATAATGCGCCCCCATCGATTCGCTCTCATCATCGGAAGTACGAGATGATCTAGTTCCATCACACCAATAAGATTTCCCCGCATCAGATATTCAATTTCATCCATGTTATAGTCAGCGAAAAAACGACGTTCACGAACAAAAGGCCCTGCATTATTTACAAGTATATCAATGGGTCCAAGCTTCGAGACCGTTTCTTCCACCATGCGAATAATGTCTTCGCGTTTGGCTACATCACCCTGTACAGCGATGCTGCGAACGCCCATTTCATTCAAGTGATGAACGAGCTCCGTAGCTTCCTTCTCACTTGTTACATAATTGACAGCGACCTGGCAGCCCTTCTTGGCTAGGGTCAATGCGGTCATTTTACCCAAACCCTTGGCACTGCCTGTAACAAGAACTGTTCGACCTTTTAATGGCATGGCCCACTACCCCTTTGTCACATATGCCGTAAAATAAGAAAATGCTATTGTTAAGGTTCGGCACACCATATCAAATCCCTGCTGTAAATCAGACAAATTCATTTTCACATTCTCGATATGAATACGTTCTCCAAGCATTGGCTCTTTCTGAAGGAGGTCATCCAGCATCTCCGCATTAATGTAGTGAATTTCCATATTTCGCAAATTACGCAGTCGATCAAGAGGTGCTTTATACGTCATTTTGAGTGTATAGAGCTGCAGCTCTAGAGAGCCATGGATATGTTTTTCATGCATATGACGAAGGACGGTGAAGTATGAGAAACGAGATTTCAACTTCTCTGTTTTCAGCCCGAACAGGTCATTCATAAAGGTACCTAGTTTATCTAAAATGGAAAACAAACGAATGAACGCATTTTTGTAAAAATAAACGAATCGTTGATAGGACTCAGACTCTTGGGGGTTCATTTCCTCCAAATACGCTTTACGAATATGCTCACCATATCGCTCACAACAATATTTGCTCTGTTCAAGCTCATCCAGCGCATCGATAAAACCCTTACTCCAAATGGCTTGCCGATGGAAAACCGAATATGCCGTGGAGAGGTGACTCTGCTCAGTTTCGATGTGTTTCATATAGGCTCTTACCGCGCTGACCGCTTCCAGCAGGAGTCCGCTGTCGATACGTTTCGGCTCATTAAATAACACGCGAAGCATAGGATCACCTCATCTTTTCCATCTTGATCTGATAATCTGTTACTTCGTTAATATTTGGGCCGTCGTCGTAGGCATGGGTGCGATCTTCGACGCAGATGTCCGATCACGCTGTAAGAAATACATAGCGGCCAATACGCCGACGCCTCCTAGACACTGACTCCATGAGATCGACTCATCGAGGAGAAAGAAGCCTCCTATCGCAGCTGTAACTGGGAGCAAGTAGCCATAGGCCGATGATTTGAAAGGTCCTAGCTTCGCCAAACTCCAATTATGCAGGGAAAAACCAACCGCTGTGGCCAGCAATGAGGTATAGATTAAGCTAATCCAGCCTGTCTGGGAGATGGCTGCGAGATAGGCACCATCCGCGCGTATGAGAACAAACGGTAATAAAGAAATGGCTCCTGCTGTCATTTCAAGCGAGATTAAGATCGGAAGCGGATATTTCACGACGAGTCGATTCATGCCAATGAGATAAATGGCCCCCATGAAGCTTCGCATCAACAGCAGAATATCGCCTCGAAATGTGTCACTGCCTAAGTGAAAGCCCTCGGCTCCCCCAGAGACAATGAGAATGACACTAGCCAGCGCCAAAGGAATACCGATCAGGATACGCCAAGTAACCTTCACCTGACCGGCAATGACGGCGATAAGCACTGTAATGACTGGCATAAAGCCGCGACCAAGCACAGCGCCATTAGCCGCGTTGGAGAACTGCAAAGCGTACTGCAGCAGGGCTTCCATCCCTACTGCATTGAGTATCCCTAATCCACAGATAAGCAGCAGATCTCGACCGGCAATCTGGAAGCGAAGCGATCGTGAACGATAATAGAAGTAAGTATAGACCCACAGAATCGGAATCATACTCGCAAAGCGCAGGCCATTAAAGACCAGACTGTCCCATTCTCTGCCCCCGATTTTGAGAGAGGCTAAGTTAATCCCCCAAAGCAGGTAAACAAGCACGAATCCGAGATGCGGGTAAATCGCTCGCATACGCCCTCGATTCATCACGCGAAATATTCCTTCCATCTGCGATCAACCAGTTCGACAATATCTTCCCGTGGGAATAACTCATCCGGATAACCAGGTTTCATTCGAGCGTCAATCACAATCGGAACTTCGTAAGCGATATGATGACGGTTCACGCTAGACTGCGCATACATATCACTTGCAGGGTTAAAGCGTGTGAACACCGTCCATAAGAATTTCGTTTGATCATTGGCAATGCCGCTGGCATCATCGACAAGTATGACCATCGGCCATTGCTTCAAGCGGCTAGCCGCATTGGCAAGCAATCGCTGCGGCAGTTCAGGCTCAGCCGCATAGGATGCGCCAGAGACGAGCAGACAGCCGCCGCAGTACACAGCGATATCATGGATCTCTGGCAGCTCGCCTTCGGTGTACGCCCTCGGTAGCTCGCGTACAGGGCCACCCGTGCCAAGCAGTACCGCTTTCGAGCCATGGTTGAGCTGACCACCGGTATAATCCAGCGTATCATGCGACGTTTTATTAAATATAAACAGATCCCGAGCAGGATCGAATCGTTCCAATACATTCTCTAGTAGCTTAGAGAAGTTGGCTAAGGTCGTAGGCTGATCCGTCACGATCAGGAACTTCGTGAGGGATAGCTGTCCCTCACCGAGAATACGGAACGCCGTGCCGAGCGCCTCACGGCTGTAGCTTTCGCGGACGACGGCGGCTGCGAGCGGGTGGAACCCGGTCTCGGCATACGTCCACAGGTCTTTCACCCCTGGCATCGCCATTGGGAACGCAGGTTCCAGCAGTCTTTGCAGGAATTCGCCAAGGAAGTAATCCTCCTGGCGGGGCTTGCCGACGATCGTCGCCGGATAGATCGCGTCTTTGCGGTGCCACACATGGTTCACGCCCAAAACGGGGAAATCATGGGTGAGTGAGTAATACCCGAAGTGGTCGCCGAACGGCCCTTCCGGGCGTCTCAAATGCGGCGGTACGGAGCCGCATATCGCGAACTCCGCCTCGGCCACGAGGCGGTGCCCCCCATGGGGGTTCTCCACCATGGGCAGCTTCTGCCCGAGGATGAGCGAAGCGAGCATCAGCTCGGGCAAGTGCTCGGGCACCGGCGCAATCGCCGAGGCGATGAGCGCTGGCGGGCCGCCAAGGAATACGGTGACGGGCAGCGCCTGGTTGCGCTTCTCGGCTTCGTGATAATGGAAGCCGCCGCCTTTATGTATTTGCCAGTGCATCCCGGTCGTGAGGTCATCATACACCTGCATGCGATACATGCCTAGGTTATGATGACCGCCATCGGGATGCTCGGTGTATACGAGCGGCAGCGTGACGAACGGGCCGCCATCTTCTTGCCAGCTCGTCAGGACAGGCAGTCCTGCGAGCGGATTGTCCTGCTTCAAGCCGCCGAGAATCGGCGCTTGATTCGGTTGGATCTTCTTCGTCCCCACCTTCATCAGGTCGAGGATGAGGCCTCTTTCGCCCCACAGCGCTTTGGGCGTCGGCGGCAACAACGTGCTTGTTGCGTTGATAACCGCTTTCATGAATTGCTCCGGTTTCGGACCGAAAGCTAGATCAACACGTCTTGTTGTCCCAAACAGGTTCGTTACAACTGGGAAGCTGCTCCCTTTTACATTCGTGAAAAGCAAAGCAGGTCCTTGCTCATCGATCACACGGCGATGTATTTCCGCAAGCTCGAGATTCGGGTCAACCGGAGCTGATATTTCAATTACTTCATTTTCGCGGCGCAAAATCTCAAGAAACGCTCGTAAATTCGTTGGTACCATAGGAATTTCCACCTTTAACTGTATGAGGATGAAAAAGGAAATGGCCTTCCGTCAGAAGGCCTTCTTGTGCCGCAGTCAGCTGCTAAGCTTTGCGGTCATATAGGGTAAGCACACATAAATAACATAGGAACCCAAACATACAAGCCACAATAATGGCATGAATCATGCCTGTAAATAAATACGCCACTTCATTTCCCATTGACCAGGTTACTACTGCTCCGCTAATGACTTGCAGCGATACGAGGATGAGTGCCCATTTGCTGCCAAACCACAGCTTGTCTGTACTCTGATAATGGCGTCGTGCTTGGAGATACAGAAATAAAATACAGATAAACAGCAGCAAGGCAGCAATTCGATGGGTAAACACAATGCCCGTTGCGCCGCTGAGCTCTGGAATCACTTCGCCATTGCATAAAGGCCAGCCCGAGCAGCCACCTGAGGAAACGGTATGTCGAACGAATGCCCCTAGATAGACAACCACATAGCTGTAAATGGCGGTAAACCAAACGATTACTTTAAAGCTTTTGTGAATCTGCGTATTCCGCTCATATTGTCCCCATGGTGTAAACACAAGAGCAAGCAGCAGGGAAAATGCGAATGCGAGTAAGGATAATCCGAAATGGAGTGCCAAAACAAGAGAGGATTGCGGCCAAACGACGGCCAAAGCGCCCATGGCTGCTTGAATCAGTGTCATGACCACAGTTGCTGTGATAAAGAATTTAGCATCTCTTCGTTTAACATAGCGAAAAACTAAGACAAAGGTTGCCACAAGAATGAGTGTCACAATTCCAACAACTAAGCGATGACTATACTCGATAAAAGAAGAAATGGTATGCGCCGGAATGAATTTACCATGGCACAACGGCCATTCATCTCCACAGCCTCGACCTGCATCAGCCTTGGTCACTAAGGCACCCATAGCAAGAATAAGAAACATACCGATGGCGGATAAATTAGCTAATCTTTGTATCCATTTTTGCATGATTGCACCTACTTTATGTCATATCTACTGAGGATCTTGTCGAATGCAGTTGTTCCGATTTCAATTATAGCTGTAATATGAAGGCATTTCCATTCGCAAATGTTACAAAGCTCCGAAACCACAGCGAATCGGCCATCTTCTGGAGCTCTCCAACAGTATAGTTTGTGCAGCGGAGAGGTATTTATTCGGTAAGTAAATCGGGATAAGTGCTTAGGCTCGGTTTCCGAGCCTATTACCCGTATTAACGATGCTTCGCATCAAATAAAAAACACCGACATCGGATGTGATCCGACGACGGTGTACATAAGCGCTTACCATACTAAGGCGCTAATGCATTCGATACTTCAAGGGCACGATTTAGAAATTGCTCAATTTCTTCCCGTGTTTTACGCAGCTTACTGACGAAACGAACAAGCTCTTGGCCGCCTCGGAAAGCAATAAAGCTTGGAATACCTAAGATGTTTAATTGCTCGCAAAGATCAGGGAATTCATCGCGATCCAATTCAATGAATGTGAGACGACCTTCGTAGGCTTGCTCCACCGAAGGCATAAAAGGATCAATATAATGGCAATCCTTACACCATGTTGTCTTAAAAATAGCAATCGTCACACCTGATTGCGAAATTTGTTCCTGGAATTGTTGTTCTGTTGAAACTTTACGCATATAGGGACACCTCATCACTTCAGGAATTTACTCTCTTATAGCATGCGGGAAAAAGGGTGTCAAGCGTTGTGCTGTTTGGCCCTATTATTTCCGTATCGACAATTTACAATTAAAGTAAAAAGTGATATCATATAAATATCAAAATAATATTTATATGGGGAGGTTTTACATGTATGAAAGAAACAAAAGCTTGGTCATTGAATGGATTTATCGGATTACTCTTATTTCTCGCCGCTTTCGGGTTAGGGATTTACGGCTTAACCCAAGAGAACTTTGTAATTGGTTTCATTTTGATTGTTGTGGGTATTATCTCCGTATCGACGATCACCGTCGTTCAACCGAATGAGGCATCGGTGATTACTTTTTTCGGAAGCTATCTGGGCACGATTCGCAAGAGTGGTCTCTGGCTCGTTGTTCCCTTTTCTACACGTAAGAAAATTTCGTTGCGGGTTCGTAATTTTAACAGTGTGAAATTAAAAGTGAATGATATCGAGGGTAACCCGATTGAAATTGCTGCTGTTATCGTTTTTAAAGTTGTTGATACGTATAAAGCGCTGTTCGATGTAGACAGTTATGAGAAATTCGTTGAAATCCAAAGTGAGACTGCGCTTCGTCATGTAGCAAGCAAGTATCCGTATGACCGCTTCGAAACGGAAGGCTATTCATTAAGAGGGAATGCCGATGAAGTAGCGGCAGAGCTTAGTACAGAGCTTCAGCATCGTCTTTCCGTTGCCGGTGTTGAGGTGATTGAGTCTCGACTGACTCATCTTGCCTACTCTACGGAAATTGCCAGTGCCATGCTGCAGCGTCAGCAAGCTTCTGCCATTTTATCAGCACGCCAAATTATTGTTGAAGGTGCTGTTGGCATGGTTCAACTGGCTGTCGAGCAGTTGGAAGCCAAGGGATTGCAGCTTGATGAGGAGCGCAAAGCGGCCATGATCAACAATCTCCTTGTTGCGATTGTATCTGATCGATCAGCGAGTCCGGTCATCAATACCGGCACGTTGTATTAACGGAGCCGGTTATGGCTGCCAAGAAAAATTTTCCGCTTCGATTAGATCCGAAGCTGTACCAAGCTTTGGAGCAGTGGGCAGAGGATGAGTTCCGAAGTGTTAACGGACATATTGAATATCTACTCCGCGAAGCGCTCATCCGTTCGGGACGACTTCCAAAGGCAAGTGCCGCTCAACAAACGAATGAAGACTCGGAGAAATGACAAAAAACATCTTACAAGGCATTAGCCCTGTAAGATGTTTTTCTTTGTTTTATACTGTAATTGTAATCGTGGGAGCAGAAATGGTTGGTTCTACGGTAATCGTGGAGCTTGTCGTTGAGAAATCAACAACTTCGAGAACAACAGGAGTGCCTGCTACTGCAGAAGTCGTATCTAACACTAATGATGCCGTTGTTAATGTAGAAAGACCCGCTTCTTGCAAAACACCATTGACAAACACATTGATATAACCATTTGTCGGTACAGTAGGAAGTGCTCCAATGGGATCTCCATTATCATCAGAAAAGCTAGCTGCCGGAATGGTCGTATCCGTTGTTATCATGCCTCCGGTAAGCACTGCAACGTATCTCGTGACATTTGGATCAACTGATGTTGTTACGGTTCCTCCAGATGCTGTTGGAGCGGATGATGAAGCTGTCACAAAAAGTTTAATAAGTGAAGCTGCCATTTATTTCACCCCCTTCCCTATCATCTTTTATAGATACGCACACATTGTAGGATGATAGGGACACCATTTTCGGGAATATCCGCTGAAGTCAATGTCAAAGAACCTTTACTTATCTGATAAAGTGTGCTGGGCTGAAGAACGCCATTGACAAAAACTTGTGAGAAGGTAACCGTTTTAGGGCAAGGAATGGATTGCACTCCGTACCCCTTGGTACGATCTGCTTCTGTATAGCAACGCTTGTCTCCATCGGAGATGGCGTAGTAGAAGTATGTTTTTGACACATAATTGGCTTTGCGTAACCGTCCTTTTCTCTTCTTTGGTTTACAGACGGATGTTTCAGGCGAATTTCGCACTCGGATATGAATCACCCCACTAACCACTCTTGCAATAAGATATAGTATGCGTAAAACTTTACCTAAAATTGGATATTACTCTCGGTACTTCCCCCCATTTATGGCATACAAACAACCCCTGATCATTGTGATCAGGGGGATTTAGGGGTTATTCATCTGTGTTATTTCTTTAAATTTATGCCGTACACACTCACATTGCTGATGCCATCATGATCTTTCCGTTGAACCTCAGCCTGATAGATGATGTTCCCCGTCTGCAGCTCAACAGTTGCTATCGATGGGTTGTGTCGACCGTCGAACATTAATACATGTAATCGATTCTTATCTAGCAGAGTCCAATTCGCTCTGCCCCATTCCTTTTGGATAGACTGGAGCGCAAGCTTCACATCACTTATCACTTTATTTTCGGCCACGTTTATACTCATTACGCGTGATTCTGCTGTTTCAGAGATCGAAATCAATGATAACTCTGAATTTGTATACCGGATCGAAACCCCCATCTGGTGATCTTCCATCAAAAAGTTATGCAAAGGTTCATTCTGAATGGTTTTCAATTGTTCCTTCCATAGATCATAAACAAGCAGCTCCCGATTTACTAACCCTTCATCTCTCTTTTCGGTTTCACTCTCTTTTTTATCTGTAATACGATTTTCAGACCGATCGAAGATGGCATACCCATTTGGCCCAAGAATATCACTTGCCCACACATACGTTGTGCTTGTTCGATTGGTATTCCCTTGTGTGGCAGATGGCATGATTTCTTCACGTTTCAACAGCTTCTGGTTCGCTAAGTCTATGGTATAGATATCATATCCTGCATCCTTATACTGTGGATGTAACCCATCTTCTCTCTGCTGACGGTTCACAAGCACCTTCATGATGGGATCTTTGACCTGAACATCATAAATCCGTATCACTTCATCCGTTTTCTTATCTGCACGAATCTCGAAGCTTGAGTTTGCTTTCCCTGCTTTCCCCTTCACCGAAATCGTGAGGAGATCCGATTGTACCTTAGAAGAAACATTCGGATGATCCGCAGCTACATAAGCAAGCATCTTGTCATCCTCGTAAAAGGCGTTCACATCGCTCTTCCCTCGCATAAAAGAGCGATTCTCCTTGAAGAGCTTGTTCAATTCATCCTGATAATAAAATTGCGCATCGAGTCTCTCGAAATACGATAGTTGATCGGATTCCGACTCGCTTCCCTGCGTAGAAATTCTGATCGTTTTACCATTTATTTGACCTTGAACCTGCAAACCTGCTCCATCGCTGTCCTGTCCTTTGATCGTTTTCAAAACATAATCCGGCTTCTGGTCGCCAGCTCCTGACACATAGTACGTACCCATGGCTATCACACAAAAAGGTATCAGCACGATAAGCAGCCAGTATCGTTTGATGTGCACAAGATCACCTCCATAGCATTGTCTTCAGAAAGCTATCACAATCACTATCCTAACTTACACCGTTATTTTTTTGCGCAGTAAATATGCACTGAGGCCTAATGAAATAGCCATAATGACGATACCTATACATATTTGCAACAACAAAATTTCACTCGAAAATAAGGAGAAAGAAATCCATAGTTCATTGATGCCATGTGGCGCGATGATTAGAAATAAAGCGACTGCACTATAAAGAACACCTGCAACAATGCCTCTCCATCGATAGCTTCGTTCCAGAAGTATCCCTGTAAACACCACAGTAACGCCCATAATACCTACGCCGTAATACAAAATAAACTCCATAAAGTAGGTTGGGAGAAATAAATTCAGCAAGGAATCATTCCGGATTAGCTCGCCTAAAGATACCGCTTGTCGAAGCTCGGCTGGAATCATGGCTAGAAAGCTCGTCAGTTGAAGTGGAATAATCACTAGCTGCAAGGCGACAAAGCCAAAAACAAACAGCACGATCGCACTTAATTTAGCCAAATAGACGTTCATACGCGATGTTGGCAGCATAAGAAGTCGGTAGGCAAAGGTATTACGACCGAACCATTCCTTATACCAGATCATAAAAATGTAGAGGACGAGTACAATCGCACATAAACTAATGACGCCTTCGAACCAAACCGAGTTGTACATATTAGAAAGACTTGCTTTCGGAAATCTTTCCGCATATTGTGCCTCCGTCCCACCGTTTCTGTCCATCCAGTCATGAACATCACTAAGAAATGAAATCGATGTGAGCCATATACCGGCAAATTGGGATACCAATAATAGCAGTGCCAAGGCACCATAGAACTTACTAAACCGCACGACTTCCCAGTTCAACAGCTTGCCATAGTATTTCATGTCACATACACCTCTCTCATGACATCCACGACGGACTTACCTTCTTTGGAACGCATTTCCTCCGGATAAAACTGCTTCCTAACCTGACCTTGATCCAGCAAAACAACCTTATCAATTAAATGCTCAATATCTTGAATTTCGTGGGTCGTAATCAGAACACCGCGGTCCTCCATCAAATGACTTGTAAATACACCTGTAATTTGTTCGCGACTGAACATGTCGATACCTGAGAAGGGCTCGTCCATTAGCAAATAGTCAGCATCCAAGGAAAGTCCAATCAACAGATTCGCTTTCGCCGAGTTTCCTTTCGACAAGCTGGATAGTCGGTCCTCCGCATTCAATTTGAAAAAGGTCAATAACTCTTCTGCCCTAGCTTCGTTCCAGTTGCCATAGAAATCCTTCATAAACTGCATGGCTTCCCTTATTTTCATATGAGAGGGCATCGTCAAGGTGTCTGGAATGAATACAACCTTCTCATAAGTTTTGGTAGTGAGGGGGAGACCATCCATACGAATCTCACCACCATGAATGGGGGTCAGCCCCATAATGGCTTTCATAATTGTTGATTTACCCACACCGTTAATCCCGATCAAGCAAGTGATTTGCCCTTTCTCCGCGGTAAAGCTAACCTTATCCAACACATTTTTTCGGCCGTAACGCTTAACGAGTCCATCCACTTCGATCATTCCGAAACCTCCTTCCCACGTTCTGCCTCATACTTCTCCTTAACAAAACGCAACAGTTCATCGGTTGGTAGTCCAATCTTGCTAATGGATTGAACGAATACACCAACTGCTTCCTGAATGAGTTCTTCACGAATGGCATTTAAAATGTGCTTATCCGTCGTTATCCGACTCGGGGAATTACCTGCAGTTGTGATCAACTTCTGCTCCTCCATCTCTTTATAAGCCTTTTGCGCAGTGTTCGGATTAATCTGGAGCAGCCCAGCAAGCTCTCGTCTTGATGGGATTTCTTGCCCACCTTGGATCCGTCCTGTGGCCATTTCCTCCTTGAAGTACCGGACAACCTGCAGATAAACGGGATCGCGATTATTAAACGTTATGTTCATCTACCCATCTCCTATATCCCTTTCTAGGTAAAACTGGATATAATTAGTGTATGTACTATGTGGTTCATACACTCTGTGTGTACTATACTACTCATACACTTTCTATGTCAAGATTAAATTGAACCGGACGATCACTACACATTTATTCCAAACCTTAGACATACCCGTAAGCTCTCGCGCAAATAATAGAAGGATGGATTTGGCGCAAGTAAGGAGGCCATGATGAAAGTAAAACTTCCAATGGAACACGAGAATAATAACGGATTTTATAGCAAGATGAGAGGACTGCCTGGCGCGATTGTTCAGCTTGTCAAACAGCAAGCCGCTAAGTTCATTACTGCCTCCGAGCTAGTTCATCAGGAGTATACGCCTGCAAAATTAGATATTCCCCCCCATGCGATAGCAAGAATAGAAAAGGCTGTACAGCAGCAGCTAGCTTTACAGCAAGGAGGCGTTACTTTTCCTCCTCCCACTGCTGTGGAACAACAAATTCTGGGGCGGATTGTCGCCCAGACTCAGTTAGACAACCGTAATAATGTGACTCGCACACAGGCTTACTGGTCGTGTTATCGCGACTTTCCAGAGCTGCATTGGGCTTTATTAGCCCACATGGTCTCTCGTAACGGAGGCTGGTGTATGACCGATCTACGCGGGGAATTGCTGCCACATTTGTTAAATAACGAGGCTACGGGCCATGTATTCGCCTTTCTTGAGCGTGCAAATGCTCTTATTTTCCAGGATGTTTACCCCCAATTGCTGTTATATGCCGAAAGCAAACGGAGGAAGCAGAGTTTATTTCATCTTCTTCCGCATTTGCATATTTCCGCTTGGATGCTCCCGATCTGGCAGGATTTCTGGCTCTATCAGGATGCCGCTCTCCTTACGATCGGATTGATTGTCAATGAACAGCATTACATCGAGGAGCGCATCGTTCAAAATCCGACCTACCAACAAACTGTTTTAGAGACACCACAGTTCAAAACGCAAGCCTGGCTGCAGCTCAATCAAGTCGGATTCCCGTTTCGATCCGGCTCACCTGAGGCGTCACCGCCTCAACCGCATCTCGCTGGCCTTATTCTAGAAAGCTTCACGAATCTCGATGAACGCGTCGAATTCGGCAAGGGCTTGTACGCGATCCTGTTTAGGGTTCCTGGCGTGCTTCAAGGAGTCCTTGCATTTGCTTCCTCCACTCCCCATACAGGATCGCGTTCCGATTATTGGCCTCATCTGTACGCCCCCATACGAAAAACCCCTCCTGATCGCAAGTATCAGGAGAGGCTTGATGGCTACAGCCTTAAAAAAGGAGCAGCGCCGTTCTATAGTCCTCCTCTTCGCTCGGCGTGGCCTGACAGGCCGCTAGCGCCGGTAGAACGAGGAGATTGGTTTACCAGTGTGGAGGAACCGCTAAAGCATCTGCGATCCATTCCTGTGCCGGTTGCTTTCGATTTGACACAAGATATGTGCCTGGGGCTGAGCAAAATTGAATTAGCTGTTATTGGCGCGCAAACGATCAAGAAATTCATTCCCTGAAGGACATTATTTCCTAAGAACGTTTCATTACACGGCTCACTTTACCAATAAGCTTCTGAACCGGTGACGGAAAGCTTTTCACATCATCCTTCGTCACCACACGCGTTAGCATGAGCATGATCGGGTACAAAGCCACCGTAATTCCGCAAATCAGCGTGGCTTGAATGCCTTGATTCAAACGGAACCACGGCGATGGGAGCACATAGGTGTGCGTCAACCACTCGGCTGCGAAGCCAAGAACACCGATGACGATGATCGTAAAAATAAGCCCACCCAAACGGCGCCCGAGAATCGTGAACGTAACTTCCTTACGAAGCGAGCGAAGGTTCAGCCATGACATCGCAATGAAGCATAGCCCTGTAGAGATAATAATGCCATAGATGCCGAACCATTGGCCCAGCAAGAAGCTCCCTAGCAGCTTGATTGCGATTCCGACAGCTACATGTACCATCAATGGCTTCATCCGCCCCATGCCCATGAGAACAGCCCCTGAGGTCTGCATGACAATCTGAAACATGGCCCCTGCCGTCAGCAAGGATATCATCGCCGGTCCATGAGCAATACCATAGGCCGAATCCTCATAGCCGAACAGGAAGAAGTCGAGCGGCCTAGCCGCAATACTGATCATCAGCACCGCAGGGAGGCCTGAGAGAATAGCGAGTTGGAGCACACGTGTTGTCTGCAATCCTACTGCTTTCAGATCTTTGCGTGAGTATGCAGCAGAAATAATAGGCACAACCGATTGACTCAAGGCGATGGCCAAAATGATGGGAATCCCCGCGAGCGATTGTGCGCGTCCGCCGATGATCCCTACTAAGCCTAGGGCTTCCTTTGCTCCGATTGAATCTTCCAGAAGTGGAATAATCATAGAAGTATCGATGGCATACACGAGCGTTACCGTGACCGAGAACACGACAATTGGGATTGAAAGCTTCAATAAGCTTCGGTAAATATCCCGATACCTGAACATTTCAGCAGGCAGATCTCCAGTCGTTGTGGCTCCGATCTGCTCTGCCGCGGCTTGCGATGCGGCTGTAACTGATTGGCGCGTTTGTGCATCATTTCGTTTAAGCTTCCTGGCGTAATACAGCATCACGGCAAGTGCAGCAATCCCCCCGACAACACCTCCAAAGGAAGCGCCCGCCACACCCCAACCAAGGGAGATATTGAGCAAGAAATACGCAAGTGCAATGGATGTGATCAATCGGAATATTTGTTCCACGACCTGCGAAATACCGTTCGGCATCATATGTTGTCGGCCTTGGAAATACCCCCGCATGATCGCAATAAGCGGGAAGAATAGCATTGCTGGTGCGATCGCTCTTGTAGCTAGCGTAGCATCCGGTCCACCGTGTGAAATATTTTCCGCATAAATAGGTGCGAAAACATACAAGAGCAACGTCATTAGTGCCCCAGCAACGACAGCGAACCAAATCGCAGCCCGATAGATTCTTTGCGCTTCATGAGGTCGACCGATCGCGTTTTTCTCGGCAACCATTTTACTTAATGCACTCGGAATACCCGCTGTTGCGATCACAAGCAGGATGGAATATAGGTTAAAAGCGATGGAATAACTGCCCATTCCTTTCTCATGAAGCAAATGCACCAGCGGTATACGCTGGAAAACGCCGAGAAACCGCGCTACAAGCGCGGCCACGGTGAGAATGAGCGTCCCTTTTACAAGGGAATCTTTGGTTACCTTCGTCAAGTCCGTTCCTTCTCTCTCTTACAGTTTACAAACGTCCTTCTGTGCCTCAAAAGACCCAGAGGAAGAAGATGATAATCATGGCCAGCTGCAAAGCAATTTTCACAACAGAACTAGCAAAAAAACCGAGCACAGAACCAATTCCTGCACGTACTGCATCTTGCCATGAGGTTCCAATAATTAATTCACCCAATACAGCTCCAATGAACGGACCTAGGATGATCCCGAAAGCTGGAATCACGAAGGGACCTATAATTAGACCAATCGTACTACCGATAATTGCAGCTCTGGATCCTCCGAATTTTTTGACCCCTAACGCACTAACGGCATAGTCCGCCACGATAATTATGATGACGATCAAGGTTTGGATCGACCAGAACCAGAAGCCAAATGGCTCCCAACTAATCAGCCAGCCATAGATGAAAAAAGCACCATAAATCGCCAGGACACCTGGCAGTATGGGGTACACAGCACCAACCATTCCGACAACAAATAAAAGAATAACGACAATCCAACCTAAGGTAATCATGCTCAGTTACGTCCTCCATTCATATGAGAATGTGATGCTTTGCTCTCACTTAGGCAAGCATGTAGGTGCGAATGACTTGTGCGACAGCATGCTCATTGTTAGTAACTGTCGTTACATCGGCGATTCGCTTCACTTCATCCTGTGCGTTCCCCATGGCTACGCCAAGTCCTGCTTCACGAATCATCGCAATATCATTCTCACTATCACCCATAGCGATAACCTCGGACATGGAAATACCCAGAAGCTCACACACAGCTTCCACACCGCTAGCTTTAGAGATGCCGAGCGGATTCATCTCCAGGTTCGATGGATGAGAGTTGGTGATTTCAAGCGTCCCCCAACTCGTCACCACATCGCGAATTCTCTGTAATTTTTCCGCATTTTCTGTGAAATAGCCGAATTTAAGCCATTCATGCTGGTTGATATCCAATGCTTCACTTTCCCGATTGAACACACCTTCCACCGAATACGCCCACCACCAACAGTCATTCTCCACAGCAAGCTTATGCAAATCGCGAATCGTTTCAATCGGTACTAGTGTTCTTTTCAGTAACGTTTCTGGCGAAGCCCAAACCTCACTGCCGTTTACCACAACGAGCGGAGTTGAGAGCCCTAGTTCCTTGATGTAAGGCATAGCACTTACTGCCCCGCGCCCTGTGGACATGATCACTACTTTTCCCTGTGAAGTTGCTTCCCGTATCGCAGCCTGATTCTCATCGGATATTTTCTTATCTTCGTTCAATAACGTGCCATCCATATCGAGGGCGATTAATTTAAAGGTTCCCACTTTCGTCAACTCCAGTCTCTATGCTGTCATCCGGCCTCTTGACCTAGTAAGCTGTTAGCACTTTCTTAGGCAGCTCTTCCATGAAGGTTTTGTGCCAAAGCGCGAAGATATAGAGGGTCCATAAGCGTCGTGCATAGTCCCCATGACCATTCCTATGCTTATTCAGCATTTTCTGGGCCGCTGGGATGTCAATGTAATCTTCGATTCCGCTGGATTTGATTTGCTCCATGACCATGTCTCCCATGGCGCCTTTCATCCAATCGCGCAGGGGCACTGGGAAGCCAAGCTTCGGACGGTTAAGAATCGGATCTGGAATGATCCCTTCCATCGCTTTACGGAAAATGTATTTCGTTGTCCCATTCGCAATGCGATATTTCGCTGGAATGCGGCGAGCCACTTCGAACAGCTCTTTATCCAGGAAAGGAACGCGCAGTTCCAGGGAATGTGCCATCGTCATTTTGTCAGCTTTCATCAAAATATCGCCAGGCATCCACAAATTCATGTCGATGTATTGCATCCGGCTAACTGGATCCAGATGTTTCGTTTTGTTATAGTAATCGCCTGCGATTTGCACGGGATTTTTGTATGCGCGCAGCATCTCGCTATCGAGACGCAGCACTTCGGCTTTCATATCCTCGGAGAAGATTTTGGCGTTTCCGAGGAAGCGTTCTTCCAGCGGAGTCGTCCCCCGCAACACATAATTGCGGCCCTTCACTCCGCTTGGCAGGATGCGTGCGAAGCGGTTCAGCATGCGCTTCACCGCAGTCGGCAGCTGATCCAGCGGCTTGAGCGATTGCGGCTCACGGTAAATGCGATAGCCGCCGAACAGCTCGTCCGCGCCTTCGCCGGACAGCACCACCGTCACGTGCTCACGCGCAAGCTGCGCCACGTGGTAGAGTGCAATGGCCGAAGGATCGGCGACAGGCTCGTCCTGGTGCCAGATCGCCTTCGGCATGGTCGCGAAGAAATCATCCTGCGTGATGATTTTGTCGTAGTGCTCTGTCCCGAGCGTCGCAGCGGTCTGAGCCGCGATCGGCGTCTCGTTGTTGGCGCCTTCGAAGCCAACGGAGAACGTGCGGATCGGTTCGATATTCCGCATATGCGTAGCAATGGCCGTGGAGTCGATCCCGCTCGACAAGAAACAACCGCGTTCCACATCACTGACCATGTGGAGCTTGACTGAATCTTTTAAACCTTCACGGATTTGCTCCACATAATAGTCAAATGGTTTCTCTTCCGGTTCAAACATCGGATCCCAATACTTATGTATCGTCATCTCACCGTCAAAGGTGATTTTAACCGAATGAGCCGGCGGCAGCTTAAAGATGCCTTGGAACATGGTATTCGGCTCTGGTACATATTGAAAGGTCAAATAATTAAGCAAGCTGTCCGTATGGATCAACCGATTCATGCCATCCGCCGCAAGCAAGCTCTTGATTTCCGAGCCGAACAAGAATTGACGGTCACTGACATGATAATAAAACGGCTTAATGCCGAAGTGATCTCTCGCTCCGAACAGCTGCTTCTTCTTACGGTCCCAGATCACAAAGCCAAACATACCACGCATGTGCTTCACACAATCCTCGCCGAATTCCTCATAAAGATGGACGATGACCTCTGTATCACTCTGCGTGCGGAAAATATGACCGCGTTCCTTCAACATCGTGCGCAGCTCTTTGTAATTATAAATTTCACCGTTGAAAATAATCCACACGGTTTCATCTTCATTCGTTAACGGCTGATGGCCTTCTTTGATATCGATAACTGATAATCGTCTAAATCCTAATCCAATGCGATTCTCTGTCCAGAAGCCGACATCATTAGGCCCCCGATGCACAATCACATCCGTCATTTGCTGCAAGCTAGCCTCAGTTGGCTCTCTATCTTCAAAATACATAACACCCGTAATACCACACATGGTGAGACTCACTCCTCCGTACTCTCATCATTCTTTCTCTTGGACAACCGATATATTAGTATACCATATCAGCCCGTCATTCTGGAAATACCATGAGCGTACGAGAATGGCTGAATCCTATAGAAAAATGATGGAAATGAGAAGTCGTTTTAAAGAAGCAGATAACCGGCTTTTTTTCATGAGGTTCGACCACCTTTCCTTCGCACACAAAAGTTGACCCAAGGCAACATTTAGGGTAAAGCAAGTACCTACCCTTGAGATATGGTATGCAGCTATGACGTAACTGGTGCATGAAGCCAAAAAACACAGAGAAACAATCGAGTTCTCTTTCGTTTCTTAGGCTGGGGTGCTGGGGTAGCGAACTCCACTCCACTCTGCGCCATTCATTCCCCTCTTTATACGTTCCTAAGTGGTAAAGGAGGATACTCATCTTACCCAGACTAATTTCTGGCGAGTCAAAAAAAAGAGCTTGCCGCAGCAAGCTCCCTTCTCCTTCATTACCAAGGCTTCTTCCCGCCGCCTAGCTTCGTTAAAATACCATCATTCGCCGCGTCATACGCCTGGAAGATTTTCGCCGCAATCGGGGATGCCCCGTAACGTCCGAATCCCCCCTCCGGTACAACGACCGCAACAGCCAGTTTCGGATTCTCAACTGGAGCGAAGGCGATAAGTACCGCATTCTCTACGGATCCACCGGCCACTACCTGTGTGGATGTACCTGTCTTACGTGCAACATTGAATGGTAATTCTTCGATACCTTCAGCGCCACTTTTCATCCCATGGATAATCGTATTCCAATCCGCTTGTGAGAATTCAGCTGATGAATCTTCAAGGACCTCAGGTTCAATCTTTTTCACTAATTCGCCCTGATAATCTCTAATTTCATCGACAAACAAAGGCTTCATTCGTTTACCACGACTAGCTAATGTAGCTGTATATTGTGCTAACTGAAGCGTTGTCGTCTTCTCATTCTGTCCCCATGATGCATATACCATTGCTGATTGATAACTGTCTTTCTCCGCATTTTTGATAAAGTCATTCGATCCTGCGAATTCGCCAGGCAACCCGCTTCCCGTTTTCACACCCATGCCGAACTTCGCGAGATACTCTGCCCATTTAGCCGTTACTTTCGAACTTTCTCTCCCGTATTTGGACCAGAAGGGTATCCCTACCATCGCTGACATATAGGTATTTGAAGAGTGTTCAATCGCTTGCGCTGCATTTATAGAGCCATAGGAGGCTTTACCCGAGTTAGAAATGGCACTGTTACCATCCTTACCGAAGGTGAATGTTCCTGAATCGTAATAGGTCTGACCGGCTGTAAAGAGTTTCTCTTTCAGACCAATCAACACCGACAGTGGTTTAATCGTCGATCCCATGAAAACAATGGAAGAAGGATGCTTGGCATTCTCTTTCTCATCCGGAAACTTCGATTTAGCCGTCATAATCGTACCATTCGAAATAAAGGTACTAATGTCTTTATAAATACTTGGCGAAATACCGCCGGTCCACACATTCGCATCATAATCCGGATAATTGGCCATCGTGACGATGCGGCCTGTATCTACTTCCATGGCAACTGCGAAGGCGGAAGAAGCTTTCATTCCCGTTTTCATATACAAATCATTCGCATGAGAAGGATCGCGGAGATATTGGATATGATCCTGCAGCATTTTCTCCGTCGTCTTCTGAATGTCCTTGTTGATCGATAGGTACAGATTATTCCCCTTAATCGGGGCAGTGACTTCTGCTCTTCCAATGATTTTCATCGCGGCATTCACCGGATATTTCTTACTGCCATTCTTTCCGCGCAGCTCATCCTGATACATCCGCTCGATCCCATCGAACCCGACATTCTCGTTGCTTAAATATTCTTCACTATTCGGATTATCCTTATAGATATCTTTCGCTGTTTGAGTTGAAAATGCATTCGTATAACCGACTAATTGCGTCGCAATTGTCGTCTTGTTGTCATCGTCCATTTCGTAGGTACGGATACTTTCCTCCGTCACTTCCAGCCACTTGAATTCATCTCGGTGTTCGAGCAAATAAGCAATTTCACCATTGGATAAATCCGCTTTAATCCGACGAGGTACATAGTAATAGCTCGGGTCTTTCACTTTATTCTTATTAATGTCGTAACCCAAATCCATCGCAAGTACGATCTCTTCAGGGGTAGGACTAACCGTATTCGGTTTGGCGAATTTATCAAATACATCGGTCTTTAACCTTTTAGCCAATTCAATAATGGCATCCTTATCCTGCTGACCTGGCTCAATACGGAAAAACAAGGACTGCACGGGAATCGTATACGCCAGCGGGGACTTTGTTGAGTCATAGATGTTACCGCGAATTGGTGCGATCTTGTTCGTTTGATTCGTATTGGTATTCTCTGCCGCCTTCAGATCCTTGGCTTGAACAAATTGCAGAATCGCCAACCTCACAATTAACACAGAAAACAGTATAAATGTAACGAAGAAAAATATATTGATCCGAAACGAAAAGTGCCGTTTTTTTGTGATTTCTTTTTTCTTCGGATCATCCATAATGGATGACTTCATGCGGGTTCATATCCTTTCTCACTTAGGTCGTACATCTCCGGCAGGCAGCTGAAACAGCTCAAGCAGGGAACGAATCCCCTCACCCTTGTGATACGGATAACGGATTATACGAACAGCATCGATACCTACTTGATTAGGGGCCCAAATATCGTTGGTCTCATGATCCCCAATATACAGAACATCTTCTGCCTGAACACCCGCCATTTGTAAAGCTAGCTTAAATATAGCAGGGTCGGGCTTCTCCAAGCCAACTTCTGTTGATACGAGTACGGGGTCAAAATAATGTAAAACCCCTTTGTCCGCCAAAATGGCTTTCAATGTGGGAGCAAAATTAGAGATGATACCGATACGGAATCCTTGGTTCCGGAGCTCTTCCAGAAATGGCTTCACATCATCGAATAAATCATAATACTCAGGTGCAGTGAAAATTTCATATAGCTCGTGACAGCAATTGAAAATCTCTTCCGCTGTCCAATCTTCATGAACACCGAGCTTATGGAGTACATAGTGATATAGGTTTACCCAGAATTCGCGATCTGACTCAGGACTGCACACCACGAAGTTATCTTTTTTCTCCACATAATAAAATAGACGAAAAGCCTCTGTAAAAAGTTCATGAATATGAGCTTCGTCACGGTCAACAGAACGCAATTGCAAGTATTGCTTTAGAATCGTTTGTGCTGCGGGAATTGTAACTAAGGTGTCACCTGCATCCAGGTAAATCATCTTATAAGACTTTAATTCTTTTCGCATCTCGTCTCCCAGGTTTGAAATTTGTTGAATCTACACGTCTCTCACGTGCGTTTGATCAAAATTCGGCGGATTAAACCAATTCGCTCCGCTTGCAACCCACGTTGAATCCAGAGGCACCCAACTGTTGGTCTCTTTGAGATATACTTCATTCCAAGCGTGGGGACCATATCCACCTTGTCCATCGTACCCTAGTCCCGTCACAACCTTCACATCAAGCCCGACAGATCTGGCCATCTGCGCATACAGCCTGGAGTAATCAATGCATACCCCCTCACGGGTATTGAACGTATCCTCCGGTGTTTGCTCCTTCCAAATCCGTTGCTCTTCATACATCTTAACCTTATCCCAATCATACTTGACTCGGCTGCCTACCCAGGTATACAGCAGTTTCGCCTTCTCTTCATCTGTCTTCCCTTTAGCGGTAATTTCCTTAGCTGCATCTGAAATGTTACCTGGAATTTTCGCATCGAGAACTTCATATTTCCGCTGTAAAATATTCGTGAATTCCTGCTCAACCGCACGCGTGAAAACTGGCGCCTTCTCCGCAATAAAATCTCCAGTGAATGGAGAAATCACTTCTTGAGCTCCTTTTTGATACATATGAGAGGACTCAATATAAGGGGTAAACATCGAGTGCGGGAAGAGTGAAACATAAATGAACAAAATGGCGATTAGCATAAGTGCTCTGACAAATCCGGCTATGGAACCAATTGCTCCGCCTGAAACGGAACTCAGCAAGGATTTGCTCCGATTCGGATCGGCATATCGTTCTGCCAGCCAACGCCCCAGCAATAAATCAACTAGGTTGTTCAAGATTTGTTTGATCACAACATAGCCAAGGATAAATAAAACCCCGAAACGGAGTAGAGGAAAATCACGCAGACTTGTGATGACTGTATAGTACGCTTGTTTGAGCGCACTTATTTCCACCGCTGGAATCTGCAAATTCTGTTCCTTTAACCACGTTTGTATCCATGGCGAAATCAATTGAACCCCTTTCCATGCGAAGAACATGGACAAGATCGCAATCACAGCTTCCACCAGCATCGCAACGAAGTGTCTAGCTGAGCCTGAGCCTCCACGGAAAAAGCCTTGCAGCACCGAAGCCGCAATAGTGAGGACGATCAAGATGGATATGAGATTGATTGAAGTGGTTGGAAGCCAGGATATATCCGTCATGTGCACTCACCTTCCTTTGATAGGCTAATCCAGCTTATGGCTAGGCATTTTTCTTCGCTTGTTCAATGAACGCATTCACAGCAGCATTGGCATTCATTTTAAATGATTTTCCGAGAAAGGTGACTTGAACTTCGTCCGATCCTGTCTTTCCTTCCACCTTCAAGCTTTTCGTCGTAATCAAAAAGGAACCGTCTGGGTTAGCCTTAAATTTCGCTTCTTTGGCCTCGGACGTCAAAGCGCTCACGGCTTTATCCTTGATATCATCGCTAACTTGGGATATAACACTTGCCCCAATATCCTTTATTTTATCCTTATAGTTGGCTCCATAAACGAGAAGTGCTCCAACGATGGCAAGGACAAGTATCCATTTTACCACGGTTTTAACAATCCCAATCACAATAAAAAGAACGATAATAGCCCCTACAATTAAATACCAACGATCTTGTGCAAACGAAATCCACTGATCCATCTTAACCCCTCCTCATTATCCAAAAGTCCTTTCCTATCATACTACAGGGACTCCTTACTCTTCATCTCTTTTTTTCCTTAATTGGGCTAGCTTCTGCTCAATTTCTTTGGTTTTATCGACGCTTTTTCCTGTTCTGCGATAGGACTGCCTTAACCGAAAAACTAGAAAAATACAGACTGCGGCTAATAATATAAAAACAATAGGGTCCATAATCCCTCCTACGTACGAAATTGTGTCATTTGTGAGGAAAGGTCATATCCGTGGGACGAGCGGCGTAAAACTTAAGAAGAGATACAATAAACGGCTACGCCGTCCTACAAGGACGAGTGAGTTATCCAAAAATATAAGCATTGCATAGGGTGAAACCTAACCTTACTTATATTTCAAGACTAAATGATCGAGGTGGTGAGACCATGCGAACAGCTATATGGTTGTACTTATTTATGTTTGTTGCTTTCTTTGATTTACACGCGCAGTACCCGATTTTATCCCCTTTCGCCTTATCACTGGGAGCTGCTCCCTCTTTCATAGGGCTCATCATGGGCGTATACTCGCTTACACATCTGCCTGGCAATCTCATCGCAGGCTACGGTGTGGACAAATACGGCAGCAAAATGTTCATCGTCTTTAGTTTGATTGTAGCAGGGATCATCCTACTTTTTCAATCGAACGTCAAAGATCCCTGGCATCTGCTTTACATTCGCTCGATCAGCGGATTCGTACTTGCCTTCCTATCGCCGGCTTGTTTAACTTTGCTCGCACGCATTGCGCGCGATCGCATTCATCAGAGCAAGCTCATGGCAGGAAATGGCCTCGTTCACACACTTGCATCCGTAGTCTCTCCTGCAGCTGGAGCTGTGCTAGTGGCCAAAATCGGTTTTACGACCGCTTTTTCCGTCTTAGGCTGGGTCCTTATTATCACAGGAATTCTTGCCATCTTCGGCGTCAAGGAGAAGGAACTCTTAGCTCAACAAGGGAAACTAGCAGGCCAAGCCGCTGTCTTAGATCCTCATGGTCACAATCTAACGCAAAATGATAACGATATTTCCGACGGGGTCTCCATACCATGGCTCTTTTTCCTTATCCCCATGGCACTCTCCTGCTCACAAGGGATTTTATTCTTTGAGCTTCCTCTGATGAAGTCAGCCCGAGAGTCGATCCTTACGTCTGGCGTCTTTTTCACGTTAGTTAGCTTAGGCGCGCTGCTTAGTATCTCCTTTTGGTTTTTGAACAAAATATCTCCCTTTATCCGGACGATATGCGGAAGCATTGCGCTAGCAGCCGTTTTCTTCGGTTTAGCCGTGCAATGGCCAATCCCACTCACATTCTCCCTTTTCTTCATTGGAATGGCCAAAGGTGTCATTTACCCGGCTCTTGCTGCATTACTTGCCAGTATAACGAGCAGCTCTCGCTATGGGCGGGTTTTTTCACTGCTTTCCATCTCCTACTCCGTTGGCGCCTTTATCGGCCCGATGATGGCTGGCCAGCTGCGCGATCATATTTCGTCGTACTTTATCGCATTTTTCGTTCTCATGCTGGCTCTATCGCTGCTACCACTTCGTACGTTCAAATCACCAGTAATAACTTCATAATTGGATTCATTGAAACGGCCTGATACCCATCAGGTCGTTTTTCGTGTTTATTTGCTACCACTCGCTGTAAATATCTGTCATTTCCCAGGAAATAACCTGGCTTCAAGAAACTTGGATCGCTGCTCCAAACGGGGTATACTACTCTAAAAAGGAATGCAGGTGATCCCATGTCCATTGCTATTATTGTTGAAGGTAAAAATGACAAAAGCCGCTTAAAACGTGTGGTTGACGATACAGTCATCATCCATTGTACGTTCGGAACTCCCAGTTCAATCACCCTCGATGCGCTGCGCAAAAAAGTGGGCGATTTACCCGTTTATATTTTCACTGACAATGACGCTTCAGGCAAAAAAATCCGCAGTTTGTTAAGTGATACATTTCCTGATGCCGACCAGATCTATACGAGAAAAGGCTATGCCGGTGTAGAAGGAACCCCTGAAGAGTACATCATTCAGCAATTAGAAAAAGCAGGATTGGACGCGTATATTATCTACCCTGCGCCCAACCCTGCTTATGAATAATACATATGAATTATTTCCCTTTAGAGAGGGTTACAACATCCTTGACGATATGATCCGCATCCAACTCTGGATTGCTCGCATCATAATAATTTCTTAGCTGACCTTTCGGATCCACCAGCAATATCGCATTGGAATGCGAGAAATTGCCGTCCTTCTCTTTGATGACCATGATTCCGAAGTCCTCTGCAAGCTTATGAACCTTCGCTTCCTCACCTCGGAGGAACGTCCATCCGCCTGGAATCGGCTTCGATTCGAAGCGATTTCCAAATGCTTTTAACACCTCAGCCGTATCCCTAGTGGGATCCACCGTGATCGATAGAATTTCTGCTTTGGATCCAAGTAAATCCTTTTTCTTCAACTCATCCTGTACTTGTGAAATCAAGAAGCTAGTCGGCAAGCACACATCCGGACAAAAGGAATAGAAAAAATACACGAGTCGTACTTTACCATTCATACTCTCGGAAGAAACGGTTTTACCGTCTAAATCCTGAAGAGTAAACGAAGGCGCTGCCTTCATGGCAGTAAGCCTTTCATCAGGCTTACTGCCGTTCGCCCATAATTTATAAGCAAAGGATGCAATCATCGCGATTAATATCGCACCTAGTGCTAGCTTAAACCAGTTTTTCTCGAAAAACGTCCCCATCGTTTTGTCCCCCAAACTAACTAATTCTCGCTGTTGTATCAATGACCATCAAGATCGATAACAGCGTTAAATATAGAAGGGAGAACAAGAACATACGCTTTGCCCATACAATTTCCGCTTCCCCATTTGCTTTGAACCCTTTGACACTCATGAATACCCACATTAATCCAAGAATCGTTGATACGAATAAGAAGATATACCCTACATAGCCATACGCCGTTAGCATAACGGTAACAGGTACTAATAGAACGACATAGCGTACCATACTAATTTTCGTAACGAAGGTCCCTTTGACTACCGGTAAAAGCGGAAAACCCGCTGCACGGTACTCTTCCATACGGCGAATGCCAAGTGCCCAAAAATGCGGCGGTTGCCACAGAAACAAGAAGAGGAAGATCAAAATCGCTCCTAAATCAACCGTCCCGCTAACTGCACAGTATCCGATAACAGGCGGTGTCGCACCTGAGAATGCCCCAACGAACGTGCTCCAGACAGAAGTCCTTTTGAACCAAGCCGTATAGAGCCAAACGTACAGAAACAATCCAAGTAAACCGATCCATGTAGCTAACGGTGATTGGGCCCCGAAGTAGAGAACTCCCAATCCAATTGTGCCTAAAATAATACCATACCAGAGCACGAAATTAGCGCTTAATCTTCCGCTTGGAAGAGCTCTGTTCTGCGTCCGTTCCATCTTCGCATCCATCTCACGGTCCAGATAATTATTCAGTACCGTACCTCCAGCCATCACCAGAGCTGTACCCAGCATGGTCATAATGAGATGAATCCAGTCCACATCCCACTGCGCCGCTACCCAATAACCAGCAAAAGCCGTCATGAGATTCGAATAAATAATACCCGGCTTCACCAGGCGATAAAATTCTTTCAGGGTTACAGGTTCTGCCGCACCTTTGGCATGGCTAGCATCTATGGAATCAGTTCGAGATGACCCTTGTGACGAGTCTGTCGAAACGGTTTCGTAGGTGATTTGATTTTCCATGTATATTGACCTCCTCTATGTTGAAATTTCCGATCCTACTTCTAAATGAACATTCTCATCATACCAACCCCTACATCATTTGACAATGAAGCGCGGGCAGTTGTCATCATATTGTCGATTCTCCTTCCAGTATGCGTGAAAAATGAACTTACCATTCGATTCCATTTTGGAATGCTTGAAAAATTGGACGCATCCGTGCGCGATGTGAACGTCGTGTGCCTCTTCGAGGCAGATGGGGGGATCTGTTAGTCTCGAAAAGTGCCTTACGGCGCAGCTCGCGGGCTCGGAGTGGATCTGTAACGCCTATTTTAGGCGTTACAGGTGGGGTTGACCCTGCCCGGGTCGAATAAATAGGAAGAGGAGGCAGGTTCTAAACCTGCCTCCTCTTCCTATTTATTCACCAGCAATGGCGTTAACTCAAATAAACTGATGCGGATTTGATGCCAAGCCTTCGTCAAGACATCTTGGAGCTCCCAAGCGTGCCGTCCCATGACGTTCACGACGAGTCCATATTTGTAAGTGAGACTTGCCCCAACTCGAACTGTACTACCTTCCAAATGGCTTAATTTCTCCACAATTGCCTCCAGATGACGCTGATGGAGGCGATCTGAGAAAATAAACAGATTCCCCATATGCGTCTCTCCCTCCCAGCAACCTGGGGATGCGAGGTGCATGGTCGCTGGCTCGATGCGCTGATTTTGGTAAAAAATCAACTCATCCTCATACCAAATCTTTATCCGATTCACATACCGCGCATACTGAAATATTTCCCCCCGCTGAGTTCGACCGGGACAGAGGACGTCAGAGAAGATCAAAGCTGATCCTTTGGATAAATGCGCCTCCGTTTCCGCGAGCAAGTTGGCGTCCTTATACAGCATCAACGGCTCGGGGATATACTCTAGCAGCGCATCAGCTTCTAGACGAAGAATCTGGTGCTGCGTGCTTCCTTGATCCGCGGAAGAAGGATGAACCTTTGTGAACGACTGGTTCGTTAGAAAAACACGCGCGCCCTCTTCAAGGAGCACGTTAATTTCATAATGATCTCCTGCCATCAGCCCAGGTGAGCAATCCATCATATAGACGCCTAACTGATCCATGGGCGCGGCATTCTCCATACAAGTTTCGTTTTCGTAACGAAACGTTTTGGCGATTTTGAGCGGGGAGGCATGGTATTTGTGTATGAGCCGCGTCTGGCCGCTGCGCACCGCAAATTGTGCGGAAATCTCCCCAATCAGCTTAGGCATGGCTGAATTCCGTCTCCACCCAGCTCACGATATCATCCAGCCCTGTACCCCCCATCAGGTTCGAGAAGATATAAGGGCGTTCGCCGCGCATCTTTTTCGTATCCGAATCCATCACCTCAAGGGAGGCACCTACATAAGGAGCTAGATCGATTTTGTTAATGATCAGCATATCCGAACGCATGATACCAGGTCCGCCTTTACGAGGGATTTTCTCCCCTTGGGCCACATCAATAATATAGATGAAGCGATCCACTAGCTCCGGACTGAAAGCAGCCGCCAAATTATCGCCACCACTCTCAATAAAAATGATATCGAGATTCTCAAACCGCTTCTCCAGCTCTTCAATCGCTTCAAAATTCATGGAAGCATCCTCACGGATCGCGGTATGCGGGCATCCGCCTGTCTCTACCCCGATGATTCGCTCCTCTGGCAACGCTTCAGAGCTAATCAGAATACGTGCATCTTCCTTCGTATAAATATCATTCGTGATAACTGCAATACTATAGCGACTATTCAGTTTGCGTGCTAAGCGCTCTACTAGCGCTGTTTTACCTGAGCCTACGGGACCGCCGATGCCAATTCGCATAGGGCGATTGCGATCTACTGCGGGTTTCTCCCATTCGTGATGATGATGACCGTTACCTTGACACATCGTCATTCCTCCTCGGATATATGTTTGGGTTTCCTTTTAAGACATAAATAAGCGTGAGTATAAGGTTTCATGCTGCATCATCGCTAGATCCGCCGCAGGTGAATTCGTGTACGCCTCCAAGGGATCCATGTGGGCAACTCGCTTCCATTCACTTCCAGTCAAAGGAACCAGCTTCGCTAACAGCATTTGACCTTGCGTTTGTCCAATGGACATCAGCCTTAGCGCACTATTGATGCAAGTCATTATGCAGGTGTATAGATACCCCTCTGCAGCCTGATCCAGCGAGGCGCCTAGATGGTAGCTCACCCAACCATGAACAACAGGATGATTCGAGCTGCATCTCCCAGCACTCACAGCATCATCAAGTGGCCGCCAATTCAGCTCCGGATAAAGCGAACGCGATAATTGAAGCAGTCTGCGTCCCATTTTCTGAACGCCAACCCGCGTCTCACTCCCTACCCGCTGCACATGAAGCGTATGGTCAATGTCCCAAAGTTGCCCCCATTCTCCCCTAGGGATATGCGTATAGGCCGCTTTAATGACCATCGCATCCGAGGATGCCCAGCTGTTAGCAAGCATCGAACGAATATACGCCTCGAGCTCCGCAATCGTTGTCAGTCTTCCTTGCTGAACGAGTGTTTCCAGCCCGAAGGAGTGCGAAAACCCACCAATTGGGAGCGCCGAATCCAACAACTGCTGATACGCCAACCAATGAAACGCGGGAGTCGGCATCTCGGCCTTCACTTCTACTGTCCTATCTTTCTCTTTAGCCGTTCCTGCTACTGACATTCTCGTCACCTCAATCGGGACTTGCTCTTCCTAAAATAAGAAATACAACTGAGCCATTGGCAGCTCTGTTGCCGGCTCACAGGTCACAGCCTCACCGTCAACCTTCACCTCATAGGTTTCAGGATTCACTTCAATAGAAGGTGTTCCGTCGTTATGAATCATGTCTTTCTTCGAAATACTGCGGCAGCCCTTCACGGGTTCAATCCGCTTTTGTAACCCGAAGCGTTCAGCGATTCCACCGTCGTATGCTGCCTGTGAGACGAACGTAATCGAGCTTTGCGTCAACGCTTTCCCAAATGCAGCGAACATCGGCCGTCCGAAGACAGGCTGCGGTGTCGGAATCGACGCATTCGGATCGCCCATTTGGGCATACGCAATACTTCCGCCTTTGAGCACAAGATCCGGCTTCACGCCGAAAAACATCGGACTCCACACGACCAAATCTGCAAATTTGCCTGGTTCTATAGACCCGACAAGATGTGAAATGCCATGTGTAATCGCAGGATTAATTGTATATTTCGCCATATAGCGCTTAATGCGGAAATTATCGTTATCCTCCGTATCTGGAGCCAGAGGTCCGCGCTGTTTTTTCATTTTATCCGCTGTTTGCCACGTACGAATAATGACCTCTCCGACTCTCCCCATCGCTTGGGAATCTGAACTCAGCATACTGAACACGCCGAGATCATGAAGAATATCTTCCGCAGCAATCGTTTCTGGGCGAATCCGCGAATCCGCGAAGGCGACATCTTCTGGAATACGACTATCCAAGTGATGACACACCATCAGCATATCCAAATGTTCTTCGATGGTATTAATCGTGTAAGGTCGTGTCGGATTGGTCGAAGAGGGTAGGACATTCAGCTCAGCGGCTGCGCGGATAATGTCCGGCGCGTGACCGCCCCCTGCTCCTTCTGTGTGATAGGTATGAATTGTACGTCCTTTAATCGCAGCCAGTGTATCCTCAAGAAATCCCGCTTCATTTAATGTATCGGTGTGAATCGCCACTTGAACATCATAGCGATCGGCCGCTTCCAAACACATGTCAATCGCAGCAGGTGTTGTTCCCCAATCCTCATGAAGCTTCAAACCAATGGCACCCGCTTCAATTTGTTCGGTCAGCGGTTCCAGGAAGGAAGAATTCCCTTTACCCGTAAAGCCCAGATTCATCGGAAAAGCTTCGGCCGCTTCCAGCATCCGCTGCATGTGCCAAGCACCAGGCGTACAGGTAGTCGCATTCGTTCCCGTAGCCGGTCCCGTTCCGCCGCCAATCATCGTTGTCACGCCAGAGGATAGCGCTGTTTCAATTTGCTGCGGACAAATGAAATGAATATGCGCGTCGATGCCGCCAGCTGTTACGATTTTACCCTCGCCAGCAATAACCTCCGTGCTCGCCCCTACGATCATATTGGGATGTACGCCATCCATAATATCCGGATTTCCCGCTTTCCCAATGCCGACAATATGACCATCTCGAATGCCGATATCGCCTTTGACAATCCCCCAGTGATCAATGATGACCGCATTCGTAATCAATGTATCCAGAACACCCTGCGCTCGGGTCGCACCGCTAGACTGGCCCATGCCGTCACGGATGACCTTCCCACCGCCGAATTTACATTCATCACCATATACGGTGTAGTCATGTTCGATTTGTGCCCAAAGCTCGGTATCTGCCAATCGAATGGCATCTCCTGTCGTAGGGCCAAACATCAGTGCATAGTTTTTACGATCTATTCGACTCACCGAGCATCCCCTCCCAAGCCTGCCATCTTTCTTTCGCTTCGGCCGACATTTTGTCTTTTTCTGCTCTTCCTTGACTCAAATTATTAAGTCCATAGCTCAACTTCGCTCCGCCTAATTCGACAAGTTGAATCGGCTTCTGCTCCCCAGGCTCAAAACGGACCGCCGTTCCTGCTGGAATGTCTAGTCGCATGCCATAGGCAAGCTCTCTTGGAAAATCCAACCCTCGGTTCACTTCAAAAAAATGAAAATGCGACCCCACTTGTACTGGTCGATCTCCTGTATTGGTAACGATAATCTCAATTGTCTGACGCCCAGCGTTCATTTCAATAAAACCTTTAGCCGTTCGATATTCACCCGGAACCATGTGCTCGCCCCTCTCATGAGTAATTAAGTAATGGGTTCATGTACAGTAACTAATTTGGTCCCATCTGGAAATGTAGCTTCTACTTGCACTTCGTGAATCATTTGAGGGACACCCTCCATCACCTGATCTGCCTTCAATATGGTTGTACCAAACGCCATGAGCTGAGCAACGGTCAATCCATCCCTAGCTCCTTCCATAATTTCAGAAGTCAACAGTGCTATACTTTCTGGGTAATTCAGCTTTAATCCTCTGGCAAGTCTTCGTCTCGCTAAGTCAGCAGCTACGGTGATGAGTAACTTCTCTTTTTCTCTTTCCGTTAAATGCACAATCTCACCTCTTCAAAAACCGAATAATGGAAATCCTTTACACTCATTATATTCGTGTATTGGGCTGTTGTAAATCTTTTGTGTTAGTTATTATGACATCAAAATCATATTGGTAGAAGTCATATTTCGTATTCATGTGATTTTCACAGTTTTTTCACACTTTCTTGTGCACTGAAAACAAAAAATGATTTATTAGTGTCATGTATGTTGACATAAACTTGTTTCACAATTTAATATAAGCGATGTAATCCAAATCTTGTAAGGCAAGGGAGTGGGACGTGAATGAGAGAGATAAGAAACAAAGGTAAACTTACAGTTGCACTAAGTATGGCTTTGATGTTAGTAGCGGCCGGCTGTGCGAAGACACAAACTACCACCTCTACAACGACTGCACCTGTGGCTTCAACATCATCTGGCGACACCGTACCAGTGGGTATACTTCACTCACTAACAGGTACAATGTCCATTAGCGAGGTATCTGTTCGAGATGCTGAGCTTATGGCGATTGATGAGATTAATGCAGCTGGGGGACTTTTGGGCAAAAAGATTAAACCCGTGATCGAGGACGGGGCATCGGATTGGCCAACTTTTGCAGAGAAGACAAAGAAGCTCCTGCAAAAAGACAGTGTGGTAACGATTTTCGGTTGCTGGACATCTGCTAGCCGTAAAGCAGTACTTCCGGTTGTCGAGCAAAACAAAGGCTTACTGTGGTATCCGGTTCAGTATGAAGGTGTAGAATCTTCACCTAACATCTTCTACGTTGGCGCAACAACGAACCAACAAATCATCCCCGCAGTCACTTGGCTCCTGCAAAACAAAGGCAAGAAATTCTTCCTTCTCGGTTCCGATTACGTCTTCCCAAGAACAGCCAACAAAATTATTAAAGAGCAATTGAAGGCAGATGGCGGAACACTTGTCGCTGAAGAATACACACCGCTTGGACACACAGATTACAATACAATCATTAGTAAAATTAAAAAGGAAAAGCCTGACGTAGTCTTCAACACATTGAACGGAGACAGTAACGTTGCCTTCTTCAAGCAGCTGCAAGACGCAGGCATTACCTCCAAAGATTTAACAACGATGTCCGTTAGTATCGCTGAAGAAGAAGTTCGCGGCATTGGCGCTTCTGTTCTAGCCGGACACTACACGGCGTGGAACTACTACCAAACAACGGATATTCCGGAGAACAAAAAATTCGTCGACGCTTATAAAGCGAAGTACGGAAAGGATCGCGTAACGGATGATCCGATAGAAGCTGGCTACACTGCTGTTTATCTTTGGGCTGAAGCCGTGAAAAAAGCAGGTTCCTTTGATGTAGAGAAAGTAAAAGCGGCTGCCAAAGGCATTGAATTTAATTCACCAGAAGGTAAAGTCACGATCGACGGTGATAACCAACATATCTTCAAAACTGCACGTATCGGTCAAATTACAGCTGATGGCCAAATTAAAGAAATTTGGAACTCAGGCAAAGCACTCAAACCAGATCCATTCCTCAAGACTTACTCTTGGGGCGGAGAAGTAACGAAGTGAGAAAACTTGTATCGAAGCAATTCTTGGAAGACCGACCGCGTTTAAAATGTAAGTTTTATCGCCAATAGGAAATCAAGATGATCCATGCGTGGCATTTAGAGACCAGGACTGCCTTGCCGCAGTCCTGGATTTCATCATTTTACTTCTGTAGAGCCTATGCTTTCGATGCGAGTTTTGAGTATTCATGATCCCGCTTCGCTTGCATTGGGCAACTCAAAACTTTTAGGAAGGAGAGGTTGGCATGAGTTTGCTGCTGCTGCAATTATTTAACGGACTCAGCTTAAGCTCCATTCTGCTCTTAATCGCAATCGGTCTCGCGATTACATTCGGTCTTATGAATGTCATGAATATGGCGCATGGCGAGTTTATTATGATCGGTGCTTATATGGCTTACCTTGTGCAGAAATGGTTTCAATCCTATATGCCCGCTTCTGCATTCGGTTGGTATTTCGTAGTTTCCCTGGGTGTTGCCTTTGTCGTTGCCTTCGCCATCGGCTGGCTGCTAGAGGTTGTGCTTATCCGCTTCATGTACGGCAGACCGCTAGACAGTCTTCTAGCAACATGGGGAGTCTCGCTGGCCCTGCAGCAAATCGCACGCTCGATCTTTGGTGCACCCAATGTGGCGGTTAAAGCCCCTCAATGGTTGGAAGGCGGATGGCATGTTACTGCCGATTTAATTCTTCCTTACAAAAGACTTTTTATCATCGGCTTAGTCGCCTTATGTATCTTCATCATCTACATGTATCTCTATCATTCTGCTGGCGGCAGACGGATGAGAGCGGTTATGCAAAATCGTGAAATGGCTGCATGTCTAGGTATTTCTACACGCCGGGTAGATGCCCAATCCTTCGCCTTCGGCTCCGCCATGGCGGGTATCGCTGGCTGCGCCCTCTCCTTACTCGGGCCGATCGGGCCCACGATTGGTACCTATTACATTGTAGATGCCTTTATGGTTGTCGTTCTCGGCGGCATTGGCAAGTTAATCGGCACCGTTGCCGGCGCATTGGGAATCGGGGTATTCAATACCGCATTGGAATATACAACCAGCGCAACATTGGGTAAAGTACTAGTCTTTACACTGATTATCGCCTTTTTACAATGGAAGCCGATGGGACTTGTGACCATCCGTTCAAGATCCTTAGATTGAAGAAAGGATGTGACCTCATCTATGCTTTTTGCCAGACAATCTAAGATCAAACTTTCCGTCTATGGGATATGTTTAATTCTTATTGCACTCGCCCCCCTCTTCTTGTCTGACTTTCGTTTATCCTTACTCGGCAAATTCCTGGCTTATGCCATTATCGCGATCGGAATTGACTTAATCTGGGGTTATACAGGCATCTTAAGTCTCGGCCACGGCGTTTACTTTGGACTCGGCGCTTATTGCATGGCCATGCATTTGAAGCTCGCTTCCACGCCGAATCAATTGCCTGATTTCATGTCATGGAGCGGTGTCGAAAGCTTGCCATGGTTCTGGGTTCCCTTCCATAGTGCCGCTGCTGCCTTCCTGTTAGCGCTTCTTGTACCGATGATAGTCGCCTTCATTCTTGGCTATTTCACATTCCGTAATCGGATCAAAGGCGCATTCTTCTCCATTTTATCTCAAGCATTGGTCATCATAACGGTAACACTATTCGTGGGGCAGCAAGGCTATACAGGCGGAACGAATGGGCTTACCAACTTTACAACCTTTCTCGGTCTGAACCTGCAATTACAATCGACGAAGCTGTTGTTTTTCTATCTCACCTTAGCCGTAGTGCTCTTAATTCTGATCCTTAGCACCCTGCTTGTAACCAGCCGTCTTGGCAACATTCTTACCGCCATTCGAGATGGTGAGAATCGCGTGCGCTTCATTGGTTATAATCCCGTCACGTATAAAGTATTCATTTACTGCGCTTCCGCAGGATTAGCCGGGCTTGCAGGCGTGCTCTTCGTCCTTCAGGAAGGCATCATCTCACCTGCACAAATGGGTATCGTTCCATCCATTGAAATGGTCCTATGGGTAGCTATTGGCGGTCGTGCAACCATCGGAGGCGCTATTCTTGGGGCATTGGTGACGAATGCAGCCAAAACAACCTTTAGTGAAGCGTATCCTGCTTGGTGGCCCATTATGCTTGGAGCCATGTTCATCATCGTCGTCCTATTCCTGCCAAAGGGAATCGTCGGCACCCTGACCCATTATTTCTCGAATTGGAAAAAAGCCGATCTACCTAAGCCGCTCTCTTCATCGCAAGAAGCTATAGAAACCTAAACAACGCTTATGTAAACCGGAAAGGAGCATTTCAATGCTAGGACAATTAGCGAAACAACAACCGACAACCGACCAGACCATCCTGAGCGTCAAGGGGCTTGAGGTGAACTTCGACGGTTTCAAAGCTTTACGAAATCTAGATTTCTCCTTAGAATACGGCGAACTACGCTTCCTTATTGGCCCCAATGGTGCCGGTAAAACCACGCTGCTCGATGTGATCTGCGGCAAAGTAAAGCCATCTCAAGGCCACGTCTTTTTCAAGGATTCCATTGATCTTAGCAAGCATCAAGAGCACCAAATTGCCCAGCTCGGGATCGGCCGGAAATTCCAAGCGCCTACCGTTTTCTCCACGTTAACGGTATTTGAGAACCTAGCGCTTTCTATGAAGCAGCAGCGCGGACTCCTTAGTGCGCTTTGGGCCAAAACCACAAGCGAACAAAGAGATCGACTCCACCTGCGTCTTGATATGATAGGGCTTCAAAGCAAGGCCAAAGACCGTGCAGGCTCCCTTTCACACGGGGAGAAACAGTGGCTAGAAATCGGAATGCTCCTCATGCAGGAGCCTGATCTCTTACTGCTCGATGAACCTGCAGCTGGCATGACGGATAGCGAAACAGAGAAAACGGGCGAGCTGCTTCATGAAATTGCAGCCAATCAAACGATTATCGTCGTTGAGCACGACATGGAATTTGTTCGTCAGTTCGCCAGAACGGTAACTGTTCTTCACGAAGGTACCGTCCTCCGCGAAGGCACGATGCAAGACATTCAGAATGACGACAAAGTAGCGGAAGTCTACCTCGGGAGGAGAGTTGAACGCGGTGCTTAAACTCAAGAATATTGAAGCAGGATATGGTGAAAGTATGGTCGTTCGCAACGTGAACCTCGAGGTAAGACCTGGCCAAATTGTTTGCCTTATGGGACGCAACGGGGTTGGGAAATCAACATTAATGAAAAGTATCATGGGACTCATCAAACCAAGATCCGGTACAATCCACTATATGGAGTCGGACATTACTTCCTCTTCACCAGATCGCCGCGCCAAGTCAGGTATCGGCTATGTACCGCAAGGCCGGGAAATATTTCCTCAACTCACTGTAGAGGAAAATCTTTTATTAGGCCTTGAGGCCGCATCAGATCGCAGGAAAAAGCTGCCGGATACCCTCTTCGATACATTTCCCGTGCTACGCCAAATGCTGCACCGCAAAGGAGGAGACCTCAGCGGCGGTCAGCAGCAGCAATTAGCGATTGCGCGGGCATTAGCTCCTGGACCTCAGCTCCTGCTTCTGGATGAACCTATGGAGGGGATACAGCCATCTATCGTCATGGAGATCGAGGCGATCATCGAAACGATTAAGCGCAATCGAGAAATTGCGGTGCTTCTCGTCGAACAAAGCTTAGAATTTGCGACAAGTATTGCTGATTACTATTATGTACTTGACCGCGGCACGATTGCCGCCCAAGGGAATACGGAGCATTTAAGCGAAGATCTCGTTCGAAAGCACTTAACGGTATGATTCAATTCACTTATACTTACCTACCAAAAGGAAGCTGTCCAACTTGGCCTAAGGAATTAGGCTTCAAGTAGCGATAGACTTCTTTTTTTCTAAGAAAATAACTTAAACTGGACGTCACAAAATGGATAGGATAACATGTCATTATAGATAGGATCGATTATTGCGTACGGCATATCGAGCACCTAGCCTTTTAAAGGAAAAGGAGGGGAACCTGTATGTCAAAAATATTAATCATCGAAGACGACCTCAGTATCGGTGAATTGATGTCTATTTACTTGTACGAAGATGGCTACGAAGTGAAGCGCGCAGAGAACGGCGGTCAAGGTGAGGTCTTATTCCGAGAATTCCAGCCTGATATGATCATTCTTGATCTGATGCTGCCTGATATGGATGGGATTCAGCTGTGTACAACGATTCGTAACACCTCGAACATTCCGATCTTGATGGTATCCGCCAAGAACGAAGTTTCGGATCGTGTGAAGGGTCTCCAGACGGGGGCAGATGACTATTTATGCAAACCCTTTTCCATGAGAGAGCTGTCGGCAAGAATTCAAGCCTTACTTCGGCGTTCCAACGCTTTTCCTCCTCAGGCTCTCTTAGGGTCAGACACCCCCAATCAACCTGGGATCCACTTAGACTTGGAGAAGCGCTGTCTATATGTTGGGGGCAAAAGCATTGAAACAACCTTCTCAGAGTTCGAAATCATGAAGCTTTTCTGGCAAAATCAAGGCAGGGTTTACAATCGAGAAGAGCTGTTGAATCGCGTTCGTGGATTTGATTCTCATGTGACCGAGCGTGCGATCGACGTCCATATTGCAAACCTTCGCAAAAAAATAGAAGATGACCCCAAAGAACCGAAGCACATTAAGACGGTGTGGGGAGTCGGGTATAAATTTTTACTAAAGTAAAGCTCCCTTGGGAGCTTTTTTTGTTTGCGAAAAAGACTGGAAATTCGTCACCAAATAGGCAACCGCACAATATGATGATTATGGAAAATGACCTTCACGAACTCAGTCAACGGAAAGGAGTGACCATCCAGATGGCAGTAATAAAATCAAATTCGAATGATCGCAGATTATTGGCACGATTACTCCGAGCCGAAGCTGAAAGTGAAGGAGAAATGGGGATGCTGCTTGTCGGAAATGTTGGCGTGAATCGGATTCGAGCAAACTGTCTCGATTTTAAAAACATCCGAAATATCAACGACATGGTTTTCCAAAGCCCTGGTGGCTTTGAAGCCACCCAGAAAGGCTATTTTTATCAGAAAGCCCGAGATTCTGAAGTTCGTTTAGCACAAAGAGTCATAGACGGAGAGCGGTATCAACCTGCAACGAACTCACTTTGGTATTTCAGACCTGAAGGCACATGCCCTAGCTCTTGGTATAACCAGAAGCAAACGGGTCGTTACAAAAAGCACTGCTTCTTCGCACCAACAGTGAAGGATTGTCCTTCAGCGTTCGGAACCTTTGGTTAAGGTTAATCGAGAGCCTGACCAACCATTTGTTTGAAACTACATTTACGAAGAAAGCTTTCGCAGTGAAAGCTCGAGGAGGAAATTATCATCATGTTGAATAACCCTTACAAAATAGGTAATCAAGCAATGCCACAAATGCAATATGGCAATCCATATCCTGCTTACCCGGTTCCAACTAACTTTACGAATAAGGTTGTCCCCCCTACACCAAGCGGCTCGGTACTCACGCCACCTGGTAGCGGCTTACAAACAGGTGTGAACGTACCTGGACTTCCGGCCGAAGAATCGTATATCGAAAATATTCTTCGTTTGAACCTGGGTAAAATGGCAACCATCTACATGACATATGAAAACAACTCCGAATGGAACGCCAAAATTTTCAAAGGAAGATTGGAAGCGGCAGGTCGTGATCATATCATTATCAGCGATCCTGTTACTGGCATGCGTTTCTTATTACTTATGGTGAATTTGGATTACATTACCTTCGATGAAGAGCTCAATTACACGTACCCTTTCCGTGGTGGAGTTGGCTCTAGATAATAGCTGAATGACATGCGAGAAACCGTTGCTCTGATTATAGAGCAGCGGTTTTTTGTGCTAGGTAAAGATCACTGGTGAGAAGTGCCACATATGCAGTTTCTGGATGCCGCCTTGAATCCAATGCTCCCAATCGCCCTGCCGCCCGTCTCCCCCCCTCTTATCTAAATGTAAGCGTTCCTGCTTCATGGTTAGGTAGTCCTCGTACGTAACCTCATGCCAAATTTCTACATAAAGTCCCTCCTGATCCGACCCCTCCAACAGCTCCAAACGCCCTTCCCGCCGCAGAATTCCCTGCATATAGATGAGAAAAGAAGCTCGATATTCAGGTTTTATGGCATACTCTACAAAAACTTTAGACATTTTTAGATCTCCTTCTGATTTATTTTTTGCTCTAAAATGGTAAACTAAGAGCAAGATGTCTTAAGACCATTCACCGCAGATACAGAACAACAACTCTGTACAGAAACACTTAGGAGGAAAACCAGTTGGATACAGGTACTCATCTCGTCATTGGCTTAGGTTTAGCGGGGCTTTCGCAAATTGATCCGAGCATTTCCGCAGATACGGCAGCAACCACTGCTGTTTTTATTGGAACTGTCGTAGGTTCACAGATTCCCGATATTGATGGACTCCTTCGTTTCAAAGGAAATGCTATCTATATTCGCAATCACCGCGGACGCTCACATTCCTTGCCAGCCATCCCCTTATGGACGTTGCTAATTACAGGGGCACTTGCGCCATTTTTCCATGGTATCTCCTTCATGCATCTTGCCATGTGGATCGGCATTGCCGTTTGCGTTCATGTGTTCACCGACTGTTTCAACACCTATGGTACCCAAGCTATTCGCCCTTTTTCAGAAAAATGGATCTCGTGGAACATCATCCACATCTTCGATCCTTTTATATTCACAAGTCATATAGCCGCGATCTTTATGTGGTCCTTCCATCTAGCGAGGCCACAACTGATTTTCCCAACCTTATACGGCTTACTCGCGCTTTATTACATTTGGCGAACACTAGACCATGCCATTATTGAAAAAGGTCTGTATCGGAAAGATGCAACCTTTCTTCCTGGCGATAAATATACCCTTATTGTAACATTCAACCTCTATGTCTGGAATATTGTGAAAGAGCGAACAGATGGGACTTATCAGTTAGGTGAGCTCAAAAATGGCAAGCTGAAATGGCTAGACACCATTACCTGTACCGACCATCCAGCCATTGAGATTTCCAAACATCATGAGGACATTCAAGCGCTGCTCTATTTCTCCTCCTTCACCTGTGCTGAAGTGAAAGAGCACCGGTGGGGCTATGAAGTCCGATGGGCGGATGTACGCTACCGCCATCGTAAGCAGTATCCCTTCGTCGGCGTTATCCTGATGGATCACAATTTCCAAACCCTCGATTCTTACGTCGGGTGGGTAAATGATACGAAGCTCGGCAAGAAGCTGCGAGTTGACCTGTATTAAAAACTCCATCTATTGCGTTCTCAAGCTCAAATAGAATCGATTAGGCCCATGCGAGATTGCATGGGCTCTTTCATTTGCATTTGCGTATCGCGTGCTGATCTTCCAGCGTTATCGCTGGTGTGGCATCCTCGTGAACTGGACACTACCTATTGGATATGCAGTTCCGTCACCCCACGGGGTGCTAGAGTCTTACACTCCTTAGTCGAAGCGTTTCCGCGCGCACCAAAAGCCCAGAAGCTATTTAGGCTCCTGGGCTTTATTATTACAAAGTTTGGGTATGCTAGTACGGAGACAAATGATCTAATTAACGGAAATTAGATCCAGATTGCCCCGCGAGCGTTTGCTCGGCGATTTGTACCAACCGGCGAGTAATGGCGCCACCAATTGATCCAGTGTCACGGGTTGCCATGTTGCCATAGTAACCATCTTGAGGAATTTGAATGCCCAGTTCTTGAGCTACCTCATATTTCAATTGATCTAAAGCTTGATTGGCTTGCGGAACTACAAGTGTGTTACTGCTGCGAGATTGTGCCATCAGGATCGTACTCCTTTCAGTCAGCTATAATCTTTGATGTATTTGCAAGCTTGCAAAGATAGTATGTGGAGGAAATGAATTTATATGCACAGCGCTCAAAAAAGTTTAAAATAAGAAGATAAGCCATACACTTCTAGAAAGTAGGTCACACCCATGAGTAAACCACTCGCACTCCTATTCGCAGTCGTTGGTACGCTGCTGCTCGCTTGTATCTCCTTATTTATTGCCCTTCGTGAGCCTTGGATGGTGCTTGCTTGCTCCATCATTTCATTAGGATTTATCGGGTATGGCTTCGCAGTGAAAGCTAAGATGCGTCGAAAAAATACGCCTTCCGAATGAACTAATTGCAAAAAAGCTCAAATTCCCTCTGTATCGGAATTTGAGCTTTTTTACAATTGATCGGCTTATCGAACGATAAAGCCCATCCGTTTCTTCACTTCAAGCAGCGTTTGATCTGCCACTTCGGCAGCTTCCTGAGCTCCTTTTTTCAATATATCAAAGATTTCTCCTGAACTACGAATTTCACTATAACGTTGCTGAATGGGCTCCAAAACAGCTACAATGTGTTCAGCTAAATCCTTTTTGAAAGGACCATACCCCTGTCCTTCGTATTTCGCTTCAATCTCAACGAGACTCATCTCGGCAAAGTGCGAGTAAATCGACATCAAATTACTTACCTCAGGTTTGTTCTGAGGATCATATTTCACTTCGCGACCAGAATCCGTAACCGCACGACTAAGCTTCTTACGAATCACATCTGGCGCATCAAGCATCGCAATATAACTTCCAGCATTTGGACTGCTTTTGCTCATTTTCTTAGAAGCGTCGTCTAACGACATAATTCTAGCGCCAACTTCTGGCATATACGGTTGTGGCATGACAAACATCTCTCCAAAACGATTGTTAAAGCGATTCGCCAAATCACGCGTCAATTCCAGATGCTGTTTCTGATCGTCGCCCACAGGAATTAGATCTGCGTTATATAGCAAAATATCAGCAGCCATCAAAGACGGATACGTGAATAGCCCTGCGCCAACGGAATCCTTTCCCTCCGACTTATCCTTAAACTGCGTCATACGCTCCAGCTCACCCATGTGGGTTAGCGTCGTCATAATCCAGCCTAGCTCTGCATGCGCGTGAACATGTGATTGCAGGAAAACAGATGCCTTATTCGGGTCTAGCCCTGATGCAATGTAAAGCGAAGCGATGGACTCCGTTTGTTCCCTCAACGCTGCTGGGTCTTGCGGCACTGTAATGGCATGCATATCTACGACCATGAAATAACAGCGATGCAGCTCTTGCAGCTTTACAAAATTGCGAAGCGCGCCAATATAGTTACCAATCGTCAGCTGACCGCTGGATTGCATACCGGATAGTACTCGTTTCATTCTCAAAAACCTCCTCGAATTTTCAGAAAATAAACTGTGTATAGGTAAAAAAGACAACAAAAAAGCCTCCCTCCGCAAGGGACGAGAGACCGTGGTACCACCCTAATTTGTCTACCTACATAACTAAAGTTATGTGCATGTAAACCTTCAGGCTCTGATAACGGAGAGCTACCGTTTAGCATAATTAACCGTGTGAGCTTCATCCGGCCTAGGTTCCGGCAAATCTACACAGTGTTCAGCTTCAAGCTCAAGGATCCATTCGGTTTGCTTGTTTCACCGGTTCGCACCATCCACCGGCTCTCTGAGAAACGCGAGACAAACGTACTTGTTCCTATCATCGCAATTGATTTTCTATAATTATACACCCTTAGTGACTAATGTCAATCGAGGACATTGTCCTAGATAGCCCAGCATGTACATAGGATAGATACATACCAATCCTACGGCAAAGGGGTGTCAACGCATTGTCCTCAACTCTATACCGTTGGAGCCTTCCCATCTCCACGGTGATTTGTGCGTTTCTCTTGATTCTTATCGTGACGACAAGACAACTCCCCCCAATGGGGATGATCACGGAACCAATCAGGCATGTGTTCATGTCCTTTATGGACATCTTCTTAGATGCCCTTCCCTTCATGATTCTCGGTGTTCTGCTGTCTACCATCGTAGAAAACTTCATTCCCGAAGGCGTCATCCAGCGCATGACGCCAAAACATCCCCTAGGTGGGGTTTTATTTGCCTGTGTGCTTGGCATTATGTTTCCCCTCTGTGAATGCGGCATGATCCCGTTCGTACGCCGCCTGATGCGCAAAGGGATGCCCGTTTATATCGCCGTCATCTTCATCCTAGTCGGGCCTATCCTCAATCCAATCGTCTTTGCCTCTACTTGGATGGCTTTCCGCGGCAATCCGGCGATGGCCTATTCACGAATGGGGCTTACCTTCGGCGTTGCGCTTGTCATTGGCTTCCTGCTCACACGTTTTCTCAAGAGTAATCCTTTGCGGCACCCGATTGAGCCTGCAGCAAGCCCCGTACATCACCACACGCACGATCACGTGCACGAACACAAACTCAGTCACGATCATCACAAACATGATGATCACGCGCACCATCATGACCACGGACACGATCATCATGGCCACAACCATGCTCATGGGGATAGTCGCCTCATGACAATGGTCAGCCACGGCTCTTCCGAGCTGTTCGAGATGAGCAAGTATTTAATGTTAGGTGCGTTGCTGACAGCGTTGATTCAAACATTCGTAGCGCAGGACAGCTTGAGTTCAATCGGGCAAGGTGTCTTCATCTCCCACGTGTTCATGATGGGCTTCGCCTACCTGCTCTCCTTGTGCTCTACAACAGATGCCTTCGTAGCAGTCTCCTTCGCCAAATCATTCTCACCTGGCTCCTTACTCGCCTTTCTCGTCTTCGGCCCCATGATCGACGTGAAGAGCACACTGATGATGCTTTCGATCTTCAAGGCCCGTTTTGTTTTAACGCTATCAATTGTCGTCGCCATAACTGTTCTGACAGGTTCGTTGGTGTTTATGCATTTCTTTCTATCATAATGAGCCATATGCGCCTAGGATTGTACAGACTATAGGCATTTCTGCACGCAAAAAAGCCCCACCCCCATCAACAATTCAGTTGTGAAGGGTAGGGCTTTACTCAATCTAAATTAGATTTTCAAAATAGCGCCAGCACTTGCGTTCGTCACCATTTTGGTATAACGAGCCAAGTAACCAGTAGTAATTTTCTGTTGGAATCCTGCCCAAGTCTCACGGCGTTTTGCAAACTCTTCATCGCTGATTTGCAATTCGATTTTGCGTCCGTCCATATCTACGTCGATGATGTCGCCGTCATGTACGAAAGCAAGCGGTCCACCCTCAGCAGCTTCTGGGGACATATGTCCAAGCGAGATCCCGCGGGATGCGCCGGAGAAACGTCCGTCGGTGATCAAGGCTACTTTCGCGCCAAGACCCATACCTACGATTTGGGAAGTTGGTGCCAACATTTCTGGCATACCAGGTCCACCCTTAGGTCCTTCATAACGAATGACAACAACGTGTCCTTCTTTTACTTTGCCATTGGCGATACCATACAAAGCTTCGTCTTGGGAGTCAAAGCAGATCGCTGGGCCAACGTGACGTCCACCAACGGATTTATCGACTGCACCGACTTTAACGATACTACCTTCAGGAGCTAGGTTGCCGAATAGTACAGCAAGTCCGCCGCGCTCACTGTGCGGGTTCGTCAAAGGACGGATAACGTCTGTGTTCTGAATCTCACGACCAGCCACGTTCTCGCGAAGTGTTTGTGCCGTAACGGATAGACAGTCACCGTTGAAAGCACCTGGTTTTTTGAGCAACTCATTGATTACCGCACTCACACCGCCTGCCAAATGCACATCTTCAATGTGGTAATCGGAAGCTGGAGCGATTTTCGCAAGGTGAGGAACCCGCTCAGCCACTTCGTTAATACGAGCGATCGGATACTCGATGCCTGCTTCTGCAGCGATAGCCAATGTGTGAAGAACTGTGTTCGTAGAACCACCCATCGCCATATCCAAAGCAAATGCGTTATCAATCGCATCAATCGTCACGATATCACGCGGTTTAATGTCTTTCTCAATAAGAACCATCAGCTGTTTCGCACAATCTTTAACGAATTGCTTACGCTCTTCAGCAACGGCAAGAATCGTACCGTTACCTGGCATTGCTAGTCCCAGACCTTCAGCAAGACAGTTCATGGAGTTCGCTGTGAACATACCAGAGCATGATCCACATGTCGGACAACCGTATTGTTCTAGCTCTTCCAGACCCGCTTCATCCAATTTACCCGCTTGGAAAGCACCAACGCCTTCGAATACGGAAGAAAGGGAAATGGATTTACCGTTTTTATCTTTACCAGCTTTCATCGGTCCACCGCTTACTAACATCGTCGGGATGTTAACGCGAAGGGCACCCATGATCATACCCGGTGTAATTTTATCACAGTTAGGAATACAGACCATACCATCAAACCAGTGTGCGTTAACAACCGTTTCCAAGGAATCCGCGATAATCTCACGGCTTGGCAAGGAATAACGCATCCCGATATGCCCCATCGCAATACCATCGTCAACCCCGATTGTGTTGAACTCGAAGGGAACCCCGCCTGCTTCACGAATGGCTTCTTTTACAAGCTTACCGAATTCTTGCAAGTGAACATGTCCAGGAATAATGTCTATATAAGAGTTACAAACCGCAATAAACGGCTTGCCGAAATCTTCCTCTTTAACGCCGGCTGCACGTAGCAAGCTACGGTGAGGAGCGCGGTCGAAACCTTTTTTGATCATGTCACTGCGCTGTTTTGGATGTGCCATTCTTTATTCCTCCTAGAATTCATTTCTGTTATAAAAACAATGAAACTATCATACCACACTTCTCGTAAAATTTCTCACTTTAGTGTGATACAGCGCCAATGTGCTAGGAAACAACCTACAATTTAGCATTTTAAGCTTTACGCCGATTCAAATGAACGAAAGTAATGGCTAGCGCCAATACGAGCACGCTGCCTTTTACAATGTCGAACCCGAAATAAGGAACATTGAGCATAGTGAGTCCATTGAGCAATACGCCGATCAGTACAGCACCGAAGAACGTACCAATGACATTCGGTTTCCCCGCACCCAATACGGAGTACCCAACGAATACCGAAGCAACAGCTTCCATCAGCAGTGGCGCCCCCGCATCAATTTGCCCGGAACCAACACGAGATGCATACAGGATGCCCCCGAAGGCTGCGAAAATACCAGAAAGCACATAAGCCGCTAAGCGGATTTTGTTCACAGAAATTCCAGATAAACGAGCTGCTTCGCGATTGCCTCCCGTAATATACAACTGGCGTCCCCAACGTGTATAAGTTAGGAACACATGAACCGCAATAACGGCCACAATCATAAGAATAACAGGAACAGGAATACCTAATAGTTTGCCTTGACCGATCCAAAGAAACTCTGGTGAAAACTTCCCTGGAGCCACAGTTCCGTCCTGAAATCTCATATTATTATAGATGGAAAAGCCTTTGGTATATGTCTTTTGGACACCGCCGATAATATACATAACTGCCAACGTTGCTAGCAAATCCGGAATACGGACTTTAACAATGAGCAAGGAATTTATGAAACCGATGACTGCTCCAATAACAAGCGGAACAAGAATAACGAGAATGAGCGGTTGTTCATACCAGACCATCATGGCTGCCGCAGCAACCGTAGATAAGGAAACCGTCGAACCAACGGACAAATCAAAGCCGTCCACAATTTGAGATAACGTCACGCCGATCGCAACAAACATGACAATCGAGATGGAACGTAAAATATCCGCGATATTGTCATACGTCATAAAGTTCTCATTGATGATGGAAAATACGATAAGAACAAGTGCAATGATGAACAGGGCACCATATTTAAATGAAAAATCCAAGCTTTTTTCCTTCAAGCTATTCAACTTATTCAGCCTCCCCCGCGCTCGCATACGTCAAAATGAGATCCTGCGTCGCTTCCGCGCGGGACAGCTCCTTCACCACAGACCCATAGCTCATCACGATGATGCGATCGGCAATTCCAATAATTTCATTCAGTTCACAGGATAAATAAATAATCCCTTTGCCTTCCGATGCCAATTGACCAATTAAGCGGAAAATATCGCTTTTCGCGCCGACGTCGACCCCTTTGGTCGGCTCATCAAACATGTACACGTCAGCGTTTGTCGGAAGCCATTTCCCTACAGCCACCTTCTGCTGATTCCCGCCGCTCAGGTGCTTCACCGTGCGGTTGGGATCGCTTGGCTGTACGCCGAGCTGACCTACCATTTTCACGGCGTGGGCACTTTCCTCGCTGCGCTTCACAAAGCCCAGCGTACTCAGCTTGCGCAAAATCGGCAGCGACAGATTGCGCTTCACCGTCTCTTCCACGAGGACGCCCTGCTTACGGCGCTCCTCGGGCACGAGCGCGATGCCTGCACGCACGGCATCCTCCGGCTGGCGCAGCGCGAGCTTGCGCCCGTCCAGCCACACCTCGCCGCCGTCCGCGGCGTCGGCACCAAAGATCAGCCGGCTGAGCTCCGTTTTGCCGGCGCCGACCAACCCGACGACGCCAAGGATTTCACCTCGGCGGAGTTCGAAGGAGACGCCGCGCACCTTGGTACCGCGGCGCAGCCCTTTCACCTCGAGGAGGGTACCGCCAATGGGCACATTGGCCTTCGGGAACTCCTCGGTGAAGGTTTTGCCCAGCATCGCCTCGATCACGCTGGCGATGTCCATGGTTGCAGCCGCCTGCGTGAGCACGTGGCGGCCATCGCGCATGATCGTGATCCGGTCCGCGACACGGAACACTTCTTGCAAGCGGTGGGAGATGAAGATAATTCCCACTCCCTCTTGCTTCAGGCTGTCCATAATGCGGAACAGCCGCTCGGACTCTTCCAAGCTGAGCGGCGCCGTCGGCTCATCGAAAATAATGATCTTCGCTTTATGCGCCATCGCACGAGCAATCAACACGAGCTGCTTCTGCGAGATGCTCAGCTCATCCAGCTTGCTCCGTACTGAGAAGCTCGCGCCTATTTTTGCTAGGATCGCTTCGGCTTCCCGGTGCAGCTTTCGCCAATTTACCCAAGCTTCCCCTTGGACTAGCTTATCCATCATGACATTTTCCGTTACCGTCAACTCAGGTACCAAGGCCGTATCGACTTCTTGATATACGCAATATACACCTTGCGCCATGGCATCCTTAGGCGTTCGGATGTGGAGTGGTTGATTGTTGATGGAAAGCATTCCAGCATCATGGGTATAGGCACCGGATAAAATCTTCATCAAGGTGCTTTTACCAGCACCATTAGCCCCTAGCAAGGCATGGATTTCTCCCGCATCTAGGTCAAAGTCAACCTCCTGCAGCGCCTGTACACCCGGGAAGGATTTCGTTATACCCCTCATTTGCAATAATGAAGGTAAGGAAGCCTTTTCCTTCGGCATCTTTTTCCACCTCGCTTATCAATCTGAAAGTCCCACCGCATATTAGCGATGGGACTGCAAAGGACAACCTTATTTTTTTTCTGCTGCTTTTAGCCAATCTGTATAGCCTTGTTGGCTTCCGCCCCAGCCTTTTACGTACTCGCTAAGCTGTGTTGTGTTGATTTGCTTGTCCTTCGGAAGTTGATCTCTGGATACATAAACCGGCTCAAGGACAACTTTATCAGGCGTTTGATCGCCATGCAGCTTTTGATACAAGTAACGTACTTGTACACGACCGATATCTTTCGGATCTACCGCAGAGGAAGCTACCCAAGGGCTTTTCGGATCTTGCAGAAGCTGTAAATCTTCGTCACTTAAGTCAATGCCGTAAACCTTGATTTCTGTTCGTCCAGCTTGCTGAATCGCGCGTGAAGCGCCTTTCGCGAACTCGTCCCATGCTGTCCAAACAGCCGTGATATCACCTTTGTTCGGATACTTCTTCAAGATGGCTTCCATTTGTGTTTGAGTATCTAAGGCCGGATCTTTCGCTGTTCCGAAAGCGGCAATTTCTTTAATGTCAGGATATTTCTTTTGGAAAGCTTGGTAAGCCAGTTGTCTGCGCTCCATTGGTGCGAAGCCAGCTACCCATACTTTAACGATGTTACCTTTACCGCCAGCATCTTTAGCCAGTTGTTCAAGTGTTGCATCAGCCATTTTCTGATCGCCCTGCTCCAAGGAAGTTACACCTGGAACTGTGAGGATGGAGTCAAAGCTGACAACTGGGATCTTCTTCTCGATCGCTTTCTTCACACCAGCTTCAAGGGCTTCAGCTGTACCATGATCGACGAGAATACCATCGAATTTCTGGTTGATCGCTGCATCTAAGTTAGACGCCATTTTCGCCAAGTCTGTATCAGCTACGAAAACCGTAACTTTACCGCCTAGTTTTTCTACTTGTTCTTTGACACCTTCAACATACTGTGAAGAAAAAGTTCCTGTATTGAATTGCATAATAAGTGCAATTTTCTTACCAGATAAGTTAGAGGCACTTGTGCTTGTACTTGCTGCAGGTGATGCTTGCCCGCTGCTGCTATCTTTGGATCCGCAAGCTGCTAGTACACTTCCTACTAAAGCTAAACTGATGAAAACGCTAAGTAATTTGGTTCTTTTCATGAATGAATTTCCCTCCCGATCATACTCTCTATATTTCCCACTATATTAATCGGAATATTATACCGAGTTAACCAATAGGAATTACATTATATTAGCATTGGAGGGGACAACCGTCAATATAATTACGATATTTTGAACTTTTATTACTAGAGAAAGGTATTCTTTTACTTCCGGCCAAAATCAGCCTTGATCTCGCCCCATTTTTTCGTATCCCATTTGACGATTTTATTGCTGTAGGTATTGGTATGCAGCCATTTCAAGGCGCGATCCACTAAGGTCCATATTTCTGCTGTGGACGCATCTCGAACTAAATTAGTAGATACTTCCTTCTTACGAATCCAACTCAAGGCTGTGACCGAATCGGTGTAAATCGTTTGTTTACTTCCTTTTTTCTGTAGGTAAGCAAGTCCATGAACAATCGCTAGAAATTCGCCTAAATTATTCGTTCCTTTCGTGATGGGCCCTTGGTAGAAAATGATTTCCCCAGTCCGCGTATCCACGCCCTTATACTCAACGATTCCTGGGTTTCCTGAGCAGCCTACGTCCACAGAAATACTATCATAATCCACCTCAGGCGCTGACTCAGGAGTCGCTGTTTTTTTGCCAGCTGCTGAACCTCCTGTGCCTTTACCAGCGAAATTAAGTGATTTCTGCCAGCCCTTCTCAAGTGCTTGACGCGCCTCACTTTCGGATTCATAAGACTTGAATTTCGCTTGTGGATACCCATTAGTCTGAGCTTGGCATTCTGCCCATGAACGGTAAACGCCTGGCTTGTGCCCTACCCAAACCACGTAAAATTTCGCTGCAGCCATATTATTCACTCCGTAATTTAAGATGTAATTGCTCTACCAACTCTTCGACGACCTTCACCGTATCCTGAAAATACGGACGGTAATCCAAATCGGCGATAAAACCAAGATACGTTTCACCAATGTCTACAACTTGCTTGCGATATTCTCGGCTAGGAATGACATGCGTCTCAAGCTCGCGGTACGTGCCGTTCGTTCGCTCTTCTACAGAAGAGAGCTCAAGCTGTTCCTCCGCCAGATGACGCACAACGAATGAGAAGCCTCTACACTCTGGGTCACCGCAGCCGCAAACAAAGAACGGCATCCGCTCCCACTGATCGGCAGGGGCAAAACGGTTAGGTGCTGTGTCGTGCAATGCGCTATACAATAAGGCAGGCAAGCCAACATCGATGCATAGGGGTTCTTCAATGATCAAACTATCTTCCACAGACATATGAACGTCTGCTTGAATGATTTGTAAATCTTTATCTAGGGACCAGCCCTTAATCGCTAGTTCAAACATGCTTTCTCACCACTTTCCCGACTTCCATTTCACCATTATAACAAAGTGGAAACATTCCTGCTTTTACGCTTTATAAAAAAATTTAAATTTCTAATTGAAAAATGAGTAATATTTACAAAACAGTTCATACTACCTATTACTGGAGGTGATATCAGATGGCTACAGGACAATCTCGCAGCAGTAACTCCTTAATAGTTCCTCAAGCTTCATCGGCCCTAGACCAATTGAAGTTTGAAGTTGCTCAAGAATTGGGCATCCAAATTCCTCAAGATGGCTACTATGGTTATATGACGTCTTATGACACAGGATCTATCGGGGGTAACATCACTCGTCGTCTCGTTCAAATTGCTGAACAACAACTTGCTGGTACAAGCAATAAATTCAGCAGATAATTTCGATCCAAAAATACTTAAGCAACAAAAGGGCCTTCTTCCGGGTATACTCGGAGAAAGCCCTTTTTTTCTTCTCATTTAATGTCGTAGATCTTGTATAAATCATCCAGCATGATGTTAGCCGATCTAACCCCGCCGCCTGTATTCCAAGTTGCATCATTTACTTTTACTAATTTATTTTCTTTCACCACTTTAAGATTTTTCCAAAGCGGGTCATTCATCCATTCTTGCTCTTGTTTATTCCCCTTGCCATCGCCGATTTCATACGTAAAGTAGAATACGCGATCAGCGGCATCCAGCTCAGTTAATCGTTCCTTAGTAATATCTTCGAACGATTTCTCATCACTTTTGGCATCCGAACGAGCGAAACCAAGTTGTTTGAAAATAACGCCTGAGAACATATCACCGAAGTAGAATCTTGTTTTACCGCCCATAAAACGGACAACAGCCACTTTCTCCTTCAGCTTATCGCCTGCTTTGGACTTGAAATCTTCAATTCGTTTATCAAAACTCCCGATAACTTTATCGCCTTCGGCTTTCTTATTCAGTGTATCAGCATACAGACTGAAGTTATTCTTCCATTCACCACGCAGCGTTTCTGAAAAAACAGTCGGCGCAATCGCTTTTAATTGCTCGTATACTTTCTCTTGACGAAGCTTATTACCAATAATTAAATCCGGCTTAAGTGATGCGATGACTTCCAAATTCGGTTGTCCCTCAACACCTACTGTAGTAACACCTTGCATATCCGCTTTAAAATGCTCAAACCAAGGATTGCCGTAGAAAGATTCAACAGCCCCAACCGGCTTAACCCCAAGTGCAAGTAAAGCTTCTGTTCCTTCATTCGTCAAAATAACAACTCTTTTGGGATTCGCAGGTACCGCTGTTTCTCCCATGGCGTGCTTAATGGTACGCGGTGCATCCGATTTCGCTGTTTCTTGCGGTGCTGCTGAGGCAGACGACTTTGTTTCTGACTTCTCTCCACAAGCTGTTACAACGATACTCAATACAAATAAACATGCAATAAGAGCCCAAGCTCTTCCTAATGTAGGACGTTTTTTACTAAACATGTTGAACGTGTTCCCCCTTGGTCGACTTTAATTGTGATAACGATTCTCATTCTCTATCACATACTACTAGAGTGCATCCTGATTTGTCAACTTCTTTGATAATGATTCTCATATTCGTTGACTTCGACTACCGTAGTCATTAAAATAAACGAAGCAGGAAGGTAAGAAGGAAGCAGGTACTCTTCATGAATACATCTATGAAAGAACGTTTTTCACATGTCAATAAAAGTATTGGATTACTAGCAGCCGTCTGTGTTCTCCTTGGGTTAATGATCAGCAGTGTCCGCTTCGGCCTTCATTCGTATTCTTGGGATCAAATCATCACTTCCTTTGATCCTTCTGATCAACCAACGAATGAATCAATTATCATCCGAACTGTACGTATACCGCGAGCTTTGATAGCTGCACTTGTTGGCGGCAGTTTGGCTGTCGCTGGGGCACTTATGCAAGCGATGACTCGAAATCCACTTGCTTCGCCGAGTATTTTTGGGATTAACTCCGGAGCCGCATTTGCCATCGTTATCGCTGTTGGATTTTTCAATGTGTCCAGCCTTACGCAATTTACATGGATTGCTTTTCTCGGCGCCGCAATAAGTGCAGCATTGGTCTATGGACTCGGATCACTAGGGCGCGACGGCTTAACACCGATGAAAATCACACTCGCAGGCGCTGCGATGACAGCATTCTTCGCTTCGCTTACACAAGGTATTCTTCTTGGCAATGGCAAAGCCTTTGAACAAGTTTTGTACTGGCTTGTGGGTTCTGTAGAGGGACGTACCATGGCTATGCTGCAATCCGTTTATCCGTATATGCTGCTTGCATGGGTCGGTGCCATCCTTTTATCCCCACATATTAATATCTTAGCGATGGGTGACGATATTGCCAAAGGGCTTGGACAACAAACCGTTTACATAAAAGTAATCACCGCTCTCATTATTGTTATTCTTGCTGGCGGCTCTGTCGCTGTTGCGGGTCCGATTGTTTTCGTCGGCCTCATGATTCCTCATATCGTCCGCTTCCTTGTAGGCATTGACTATCGATGGGTCATTCCCTATTGTGCTGTACTAGGCGGTATCCTCTTGGTTGGCGCAGATATTGGTGCTCGCTTCATTATTATGCCGAAGGAAGTTCATGTTGGCGTCATGACCGCTATTCTCGGCGTTCCTTTCTTTATTTATATTGCTCGCAAAGGGGGGCTCCTCAAATGAGTGCTTCCAAGCGATATGTTACGATTCGAAGCAAAAGTTATTCTTTTTTACTTAGCCAAAAAGCCATCATCATCACACTAGCTCTTCTCCTAGCCGTCATCCTAATGATGATTGTGAGTACCGGTGTCGGCAGTATTACGATTAAACCTTTGGATGTGGTACGTGCTGTATTCGGCTATGGAACAGATCCCAGTACGATGATCGTTCGAACACTGCGTTTACCTCGTGTCATCGTGGCTGTCCTGATCGGCGCATCATTAGGCGTCTCTGGTGCCATTCTACAAGGGATCATACGCAATCCGCTAACCTCACCGGACACGATTGGCACAACAGGCGGGGCAACGTTAGGAGCTGTTTCTTTTTTCTTCTTTTTCTCGGATAAACTTAGCATTCATTGGCTCCCAGTCGCCGCTATTCTAGGGGCATTTCTTGCAACCTTGTTGGTGTACATTTTTTCTTGGAAAAATGGGATTACGCCGCTGCGACTCGTCCTTATAGGAACGGGCCTCACAGCTGCGATGAGCGCAATCTCGTATCTCTTAATGCTGACTGGCCCCATCGTACTCGCTAATCAGTCCCTTACTTTTATGACTGGGAGCATTTATGGGGTTTCGTGGTCAAAAGCCGTTTACCCCTTGTTACCTTGGGTTATTGTTTTAATCCCAATCATCTTCATCTATGCGCGGCATATTACGGTCCAATCCTTAGGGGAGGATATCGCGATGAGTGTAGGAAGCCGTGTTCAACGTCAACGTTTCCTATTGATTATGCTAAGCGTGGCCTTGTCGGGAGTTGCCGTCGCATTTGGCGGTGCCATCAACTTCATTGGACTCATGGCCCCGCACATCTCACGCAGACTTGTCGGTCCTAGCTTCGGCGCCCTAATTCCGGTATCTGCGCTTACTGGCTCCCTACTTCTGCTGCTTGCAGACTTAGCTGGCCGTTTCCTATTCAAGCCACTCGATATTCCAGCAGGCGTCTTTACCGCAGCTATCGGCGCACCTATCTTCATCTACGTGCTATATCGCAGTAGAAATCGCAGATAATCCAGCATTCCCCAAAAGGAGAATAAGCTACATGACAACCTCAAACCAGGCACTCGAAGCCCAAGCGCTTCAATTGACATATGGAGATACAACGATTTTTCAAAGCCTAAATCTGCGGATTCCTAAGGGTAAAATAACGGTATTTATCGGCAGCAATGGCTGTGGGAAATCCACCCTGCTGCGCTCTCTTGCGCGTCTCATGAAGCCTGCTTCTGGAAGCATTCTGCTGGATAGCCATGAGATTGCAAAGCTCTCTACCAAAGAGGTCGCAAGACGAATGGCGATCCTGCCCCAAGGTCCGTCTGCGCCAGAAGGACTCACAGTCAGACAGCTTGTCAAACAAGGCCGTTATCCCTACCAAAGTTGGCTGCAGCAATGGTCCTCTGAGGATGAGAGCAAGGTCATGCGGGCTCTTGAGCTTACGAACATGCTTGAGTTTGTCGATCGCACGGTCGACTCGCTCTCGGGAGGACAGCGCCAGCGCGCATGGATTGCCATGACATTAGCTCAGGACACCCCGACTTTGCTGCTTGATGAACCAACTACCTATCTAGATCTCACGCATCAGATTGAGGTGCTGGACTTATTATTTGAGCTGAACGAGCGTGAACAACGCACAATCGTTATGGTCTTGCATGACATCAACCTCGCTTGTCGCTACGCACATCATATTGTCAGCATCAAAAAGGGTTCCGTTTACGCCGAAGGAAAGCCTGAGGACATTGTAAATACTCAGCTGCTGCGTGATGTGTTTGATATGGATTGCCAAGTAACGTCGGATCCGATCTTTGGAACACCGATGTGTATCCCTTTTGGCAAGGGTCGCATCTTGCTAGGCAAACAGCCCCAATCACAATTGTGATCGGGGCTGTTTGTATGAAATAGAATAGGTATAAGTGCTAAATCGTTCGTGCGTATGTGGCCATATTATAATTGCTTTCAAACAGGATACTAATTGAAATAACGTTCTTTCTTACCGTAAAATCGAACAATATTTCCCCATGTGTCCAACTCTTCTTGCGCTTCAACGATTCGATCGCCATTTGACGAAAAGATTGAAATTGCAGCTCTGTTAGCCCCGCGTTAGGAGCAGCAGGCAATATGCCCTCCGAGCTTTCAAACGGTAGGTGTTTAATACCGAATTTGCCAATCTCATTGTTGCGGATGTGAACAAATACCGTACCTGAGTTCACATGAGAAAGTTCCTCCTTAATCTTTCGAAATACCACATCAATTTGTCTAGCGAGTGTCATCTGTTCCAATTTTTAATTATTCCTCCTTTAATTATGTTTATTTACTAATTATGTTAAATTTGTGACTGTAGACCTATTATACCTATAGAATTTACATAATTCAACAGTTTATTTCCAATATTTTAATAATTCACCATATTCTTTATATTCGCTAATATAAATCCCAGTTTTATTGTAAATACCGAACGATTGTTGTCGAAAAACTGTAGAATGTTTCCATGTTCAATGATATAATTTTCAAATATACCTATTTATTTTCTCCATAAGTAAACAAATTTTGCAGAGGAGTCGGTCGGATTGGAACAATTATCATCCTTATCGTTTAGAAAGAAACTACAACTTGGTTGTTTTGCACTAATTGGCTTAAATTCACTTTTCATGATGATTGTCACTTTTGCCTCAGACTGGAACCGCTTACTTGGCATTATCTTCCTGATTATTATCCTTGCTGGAAGCTACCCTTTCATCCGTTGGTTTGAAGGTCAACTGACAGAGCCCATCGATGGTATCTCCCGCATTGCCCTTAACATTTCCAAAGGTGACTTCTCTCAGAAGGTAGCGATCACGACTGACGATTCGCTTGGTCAACTAGGTCAATCCTTTAACAAAATGATTGACAAGCTGCGTGACATTTTGCGCGATACAGGTTCTATTTCGAAACAAGTATTTCAGACAAGCCGTGATATCTATGTTAAAAATGAAAGCTTCCGCACGGTCCTAGAGCAAGTGAGTATTTCGGCCCATGAGCTCGCAGCTGGTGCGGGACAAATCTCCGAGGAGATTTCAGGCGTATCCATTACCTCCAAAGATATTGAAGTGAAAATCGTGAACTATGCCGGATCTGCCCAAGAAATGAAAAACAGATCTGACCAAATGATGACTCTGGTTGAAAAAGGACGCACATCAGTCGAAAGCCAAGGCGTCGGTATGAAACGAAATGTTGAAGTGACAAGACAAGTATCCGATACCATTGACATGCTGGCTCGTCAAGCTGCTGGTATTACGAACGTTACTCGCTCCATTTCTGAAATTGCTGAGCAAACGAACCTATTGTCTCTCAACGCATCCATTGAAGCTGCTAGAGCTGGTGAGCATGGCCGAGGCTTTGCGATCGTAGCACAGGAAGTGCGTAAGCTTGCTGAAGAGTCCACTTCCCTTACGCGTGAGGTATTTGGCTTCGTTAAGAGCATTGAGCAAGGCATTCAGGATGCGATTCGCAGCATTCAAGTCAATGAGGACGTCGTTAAGAAACAAACCGTCCTAATCGATCAAACCGAAATCGTCTTTGCTGAGATTGTCGGCAGCGTTGGATTTATTTCGGAAGAGATTACTCGCTTCGCCGAAGAAAGCGAAAGCATGCTGCAAAGCTCTGGTCAAATTGCCGCAGCCATGGAAAATATTTCAGCGATCACCGAAGAGTCCGCGGCTGGTACGCAAGAAGTGTCCGCTTCCATGAATGAACAAATTTCAACTGTACAAGGTATCGTTTCCCAAGCGGAAGAAATGACGCGCGTTGTAACCCAGTTGCAGCAGACAATTCAGATCTTCAAGCTGTAAGATTTGAATTGCAGCTAAAACAAAACCCCTTGAGACTATGTCTCAAGGGGTTTTGTGCGTTCAGGATCGCAGTTTCAGGCGATGCTGGCGTGTATTGCAGGCATGAGCGCTGCCTACTCCGTTTCTCTTCTACACGCGAACCTTCGCTTCCGTGAGCTCCATGAACTGCTTTACGTCTTGCGCTGCCATGTCGACGGCACTTTGCCAGAAATCCGGCTCTGTAAGATCAACACCAAGATGCTTTTGCGCGAGCTCTTCCACATTCATGCTGCCTGTATCTCTAAGCAGTGAGATGTACTTATCTTCAAAGGTTGCACCTTCCTGTACAGCTCTTGCATAAATGCCTGCACTGAACATGTACCCGAACGTGTACGGGAAATTGTAGAAAGGCACATCCGTCGCATAGAAATGAAGCTTCGCAGCCCAAAAATGCGGATGATAGCTGCTTAAGGCATCCTTATAAGCAAGCTTTTGCGCATCGACCATAAGCTCATTCAAGCGTTCAACACTGACTAAGCCTTGACTGCGTTCTGCATAGAAGTTCGTCTCAAAAATAAATCGTGCATGAATATTCATGAAGAATGCGATAGCCCGCTGGATTTTATCCTCGAGCAAAACAATGCGCTCATCGTCCGTGGATGCACTCTTCACCACAGCATCCGCCACGATCATTTCAGCGAAGGTAGACGCGGTTTCTGCCACATTCATCGCGTATTCCTGCGCGAGTGCCGGCATATCCGTCATCACATGCTGATGATAGCCATGTCCAAGCTCATGAGCGAGCGTAGAGACGTTATTCAGCGTTCCGCCATACGTCATGAAGATACGTGTCTCGCCCGCTAGCGGGAACGAGGTACAGAAGCCCCCAGGGCGCTTACCCGGGCGATCTTCTGCTTCAATCCAGCGTTTCTCGAAGGCTTCCTCGGAGAAGGCGGCAAGCTTCGGACTAAAACGCTTGAATTGATCAATGATTAGACTCGCACCCTCGTCGTAGGAAATTTTCTTGGAGGAATCGCCAAGTGGCGCGTCCACGTCGACCCAAGCAAGCTTATCAACACCAAGCAACTTCGCTTTGCGATTTAGATACTCCACGAAAAGACCTTTATTCCGGTCAATGACATCCCACATCACGTTCAATGTTTTTTCTTCCATACGATTGATCGCTAGCGGTTCTTTATGTATGCTTTTCCAGCCTCTTGCTTTATAAACCTGAAGACGGAAGCCCGCCAAGTGATTAAGTGCTTCTGCACAGTACTCTTCTTTATCCGTCCATGCTTGTTCCCATTTGTCAAAAAGTTCTAATCGTTCTTCCCGATTTTCCGTATGCAGCTTGTTAAACGCCTGACCTGCTGATAAATCGACCTGCTTGCCATCGACTTCAACCGACATACTAAATTGACCTACGGTCGAATTATACAAGTCGCTCCACCCATGATAGCCGTCTACAGCCAAATCATTAATTAAAGCTTCTTGCTCTGGCGGTAACTTTTCCTTGGCTAATGAGCGTCGTTCATCCAGTGAAAAGGCAATAGCCCCAAAAGGCTCTTGCAAGAGCAAAGCTGCCCAAACCTCATCCGGAATCCCGGTCAAAATTTGATCAAAATGTGTGAGTGAGGATAGATGCTCGGCATATAAGCTTTTGACTTGTCCACTAAGCACAGGTGCTTTCTTATCCTTCTGGTTATCCGCTTGCAAACAACCTACGAAAGAATCTGCCTCATGAATATGCATCACATTGTGCTGTAGCAATTCAATCAGCTCGGCTAGTGCTGCGGTATCCTCTACACGTTGTGGCGAAGCCGTATGACGTACTTGCTCTTGAAAAGATGCAATCGATTCCTGAAGCTTCTTCAGGTATGCAGCGAATGCAGGAGAATCACTTCCTCCAGGGAAAAAAGATTCAAGATTCCATGTTTGATTAAGAGGTAATGTTAACAATGCGATCACCTTTCCTTTCCACTTTTTATTAAATCATATCCGTAAGCCAATCGCCAACTATCACATCTTCCTCATTGCTTCTAGTTAAAAAGTGTGATTCAATTATGTATAGTTCCTTCGGACTAAATTGGAACAGAATGGGTGATTTTTCAACTATGAAACCGTTACAAATATCTCCTGAAACGGCTGTCAAGTTAGCCGAGCAGCTTAAAGTACCTTTAGAACATCTCATGCATATGCCACAACATATTTTACTTCAGAAATTAGCAGAGCTCGCTAAAAATTCCACTTCGGAAAACAGCGAACCGGAAACGAAGTAGACTTTGATTCCTTTTGCTAACACATGGCCTTACGACATCATTATGAAGGACGTTTATGTGGCCCAATGTCCATTCTGTCTGAGCGCTAATGTCTTGCTGCCGCTCAAAATTCAAGAACTCACCTCCATACATGAAGGTAAAAAGAAACTGCTCGTCTTCCCTTGTTGTCATAATAAGCTGACGCTTGTGGATACAGATCGGGATTATTTATTAGCGGACACCGCGGTACGAAACAAATATAATTCGTAGTTCATTGCAAGGAGCAAACGAACCTTTATGAATGAGTACCTCATTCCTTTGACAAGCGCATGTACCTTAGTGACCTTAAATTACTTGGCGTTGAAAGTTCATAGCAAGATGTTGATCGATTCGCACGAACACGTTTTCGCATCATTGCTAACAGGTCTGGCCAGCATCATCATGATGCTGGTTCCACTACCGGAGACTTTCGGATTAATTGATCTTCGCTCGTTGCCTATCTTCATGGCCGGATTACGATACGGATTGCCTGTTGCGCTCTTCTCCACGCTGCTGCCTGCAGGTTCTAGTCTCGTTTCACTTGAAAGTCAAGCCTGGTTCACCATCGCACAAGACCTCATTGCCCCGGCCTTCATTAGTTCCTTTTTCCATAACAATGAGTATCGGAACGGCTTCATGGACATTCCTATTCGACATGCCCTCCAAATATGTATTTTCGTATTCATTCTACGTCTTGTAACACATAGCTTCCTAACAAGCAGCTTTTCTTGGTCGTATACGCTGGATCAATTGTTTATGTTTGCGATCACATTTGCTACGCTCTTCATGATCATCATCATGGTAAATGACGAGAACAACAATTGGCGCTTACAACGCAAACTTGAACTGCAAGCGAACCAAGATGGTTTGACGAAACTGCCTAATTTAAGAAGCTTTATGCCAATCGCCCAGGGCGCACTTCATAAGCGCAAAGTATCCATCATGATGATTGATCTCGATAATTTCAAGCTATTCAACGACCGATTTGGACATTTGGAAGGCGATCAACTGCTTCAGGAAGTAAGCTCCGTTCTACGTCACTTTATTGATGAGCAAGATTACCTAGCCAGATATGGGGGAGAAGAGTTTATACTACTCTGTTCAGAGACTGACCCTGACCGAATTCTTAGTTACGGCCAAACTTTATGTACAACGATTGCGGATCTATTTCTTTATAAGAAGAACGGTTTAGAAGCGGCTCCAATCTCTATTTCAATTGGGATTTCAATTGCCGCAAACTCGCATACTGATCTTAGAACGCTTATTTCAGAGGCCGATCAAGCACTTTATCAATCCAAGCATACGGGTAAAAACCGTTCTACCCTTTATACACATCCACTGGTAAGTCAACAAAAAATGAACGCTTAACCATTCTCGGTTGTACACCGCATGATGGTAAGCGTTCATTTTAAATTTGTTCCATATCGTCATTTAGGTAGCTTGTTTCATTTCATCTGGCAGCTCTAAGCGCATAGCCAGCATATCTTCTCGCGTTGTAATCCATTGCTCACGACTTGCTCTAATCATCCCCGCATCCATAATCTTACGATCGTTGATGATACGTGAAAACCATTTAACGGCATCAGGGAATCGTTTTAATCTCCGGTTCAGTTCTCCCAATAAATACATCAGCCTCGCGTTATTCAAATCCATACCTTCGGTTTCAAAGACGTTCACATAGGCATCTAAGGCGAATGTAAGGAAGCGTTCTTCCTGCTCCCAATTCCCTTTGATTCGATACAGCCAAGCCAAGTGATGCAGCAGACCTGCAACAACGCGTGACTTCTCATTTTTGATCTGAGCACTCAGAAGTGCCAGCTTATAGCTTTGAAGCGCATCATCCCATGTTCTTTCCCGGCAAAAATCACGCATGGACCAGTTCTGGGATACCTTTTCATAAAAAACTTCCCTCTGTGCAGAAGTCCATTTATCCGAAAAATTTTCAGAATGTGCATATCCGCAAAATGGACAAATCCGAACGACATAGAAGTCAGGATTAATATCCTTGTAATGAAGGCAGAAGTCCGTATCTGACTTACTCGCTTTTTTGAAGCTTGGTCGAACCTTCATCGTTTTGAAGGAATTCGTACAGAAGGAGCAAGTCACTGAAATCTCATATAAAGGTTCGACCACTTGATATCCCGCCTTTTCCCAGAATTATATAACAGGAAGAACGGACTATTCTTCCTCAGGTGTGTTCACGAAATGATAGGCAGAGCCCCGCAGTCGATCTATTAGAAATGCCTTCAAATCCTCAGGCAAGCCAACTTCTAGCATAGCTTCAGTCATACAACCCAACCATGCATCCGCTCGCTCCTTCGTAATTGGGAAAGGTAAATGCCGAGCTCGCATCATGGGATGCCCATGGCTATCAGAGTATAAGGTTGGTCCACCGAAAAATTGAGTTAAAAACAGCTTTTGTTTCTCTATAACCGGACCTATATTAGCGGGAAAAAGCGGCGAAAGTAATGGTTCTTGCTGCACTTTCGAATAGAATACTTCTACCAAACGGCTAAGCGTTTCCGCTCCTCCCATTAATTCGTATAACGTTCTGTTCTCGTTTCCTGCCATGCCATTAAACCTCGCAATTCGTATTCAATAGTTCTCTAAATCCTCATCCCCTGCGTGCATGAGCGTTTCTCGAATGACAAACACGAACATACAGACAACTAATCCGGCAATGACACCTGTCATTTGAATCACTCCCGAGTATAGGATTTAAGTATTACTAGTTCTATTTTACCATAAAAACAGGGACTGAACAGTACTAAGGACCAAAATAAACGGCTACCAGTCCTACTTGGACGTGGGCGTTTATCTAGAAATATAGCAAATGTAATATGTGAAACATATACAACCTACTATTTTAAGAAATTCGGGACGGCATGTATGTCCAAGCAGATTCATATAGTTGAGTATGAGGAGGTATCTATCGTCAATGCCCAAACCAAACTTCACCCCTACGTTTCTTATGTCGTTCGTAATTATTGCCATTATTGTATGCTTAGTTCTGTTCCCGCATGTCGGGTTTCAATCAGCTATTCGCGGCGTTTCCATTTGGTGGGACGTGCTCTTCCCGGCCTTATTTCCTTTCTTCGTTATATCCGAAATTTTGCTCGGCTTTGGGATTGTTCACTTCTTCGGAAGACTGCTTGACCCCATGATGCGTCCGGTCTTCCGAATTCCAGGTATCGGTGGATTCGTTATGGCCATGGGCTTCGCTGCCGGCTATCCCGTTGCCGCCAAACTAACTGCACAGCTATGGGACCAGAAGCTGGTTAATCGTGAAGAAGGCGAACGGCTTGTTGCCTTCACAACAAGTTCGGACCCGATATTTCTGATCGGAGCCGTTTCCATCGGCTTTTTTCATGACGCTTCATTAGCCATGATCCTAGCCATTGCCCATTATGGAGGTTCGTTCCTGATTGGTCTGCTTATGCGGTTTCACGGCAGGAAGAGTGTGCCTACGCCTCAGCCGCTTAAGGACAAGGGCCTCGTATGGAAGCAAGCCTTTGAAACGATGCATCAGGCTAGAATTCGTGATGGCAGGCCTCTAGGAACGTTGTTAAGCCAGTCCATTTTGCAATCCATACGATTAATTTTCGTCGTAGGTGGACTTGTTGTCTTCTTCTCCGTCGTTCTCGAGGTTCTAACATCTGCCCACGTGATGAATGTGTTCTATATTCTGATCACTTCCCTTTTAAGCATCACAGGATTACCGCATGAGCTATCGCAAGCCGTTATGAATGGGCTCTTCGAAGTAACACTTGGCGCTAAAGCTGCTGGAGGTGCTCCCGCTGATCTTGCTCTCTCCAGTAAAGTCGCCATTGGCGCCTTCATCCTCTCTTGGGGCGGTATGTCCGTTCATGCTCAAATTGTCAGCTTGTTAAGCCACACGAATATGCGCTACCTCCCTTTTCTCTTTTCCCGCCTTCTTCATGGATTTCTCTCTGCTGCTATTGTTCTCCTGATTTGGGAGCCTATGCAGCAATTTCGGAGCCCTCAGGCTGTATTCATGCCTCACTATGAGGTAACATCACCCGTTATGAGCTATCTAAAGCTTATTTTCCCGATAAGTGCGATGGTCTTTGTTGGTTCTTTTGCTGTCATCATGAGTCTATTCCTCGCATATTCCTTACTTAAACTGGTGTATGAAAAGGTTGGTGGAACAAGATAATATGGGTAACTACGATCATGTTTATAAAGGGAGAGAATATTCAGATATGATAGCAGCCGTCCCCCTAGAGGCGAAAGGTCTACCTCCAACGATAGAACGTTTAAACGAACTGGCATTCAATTTATGGTTCAGCTGGAACCATGATGCCCTGCAGCTTTTTGAAAGCATGAGCCCTGATCTATGGAAATCTCTCGGTTATAATCCCGTTCGCCTGCTTCATGAGCTAGACGCAACACAACTGAAAGCACTAAGTCAGAACAGTGAATTTGTAGAGCGCTATCTCCAAGTCATGACGAGATTCGATACGTATATGAATGAGCCTGCGTGGTACCAAAATAATCATGCAGACGAAGGTTATGTGCAGATTGCTTATTTCTCCGCAGAATTTGGATTTCATGAATCGCTCCCAATTTATTCGGGCGGGCTCGGCATCCTAGCTGGTGATCATATCAAGTCGTCCAGTGACCTCGGCATACCTCTTGCAGGCGTTGGACTCCTCTATAAAAAAGGCTATTTTACGCAAAAAATTGATGCTAGCGGCAGTCAGCAAAGTGAATTGTTCCCCTATGATTTTAATCAATTACCGATTCGTCCTGTGTTGCAAAATGATCAACAACTTACGGTCTCCTTGGACATATCCGGTCGTAACATTACCCTGTTAGTTTGGGCTGTGCGAGTAGGACGAAACCTGGTCTTTCTACTGGATACCGATCATGAAGCAAACAATGAGGCAGATAAAGCGCTAACCGCACAGCTGTACGGGGGCAATCAAGATATGCGTATCGCCCAGGAGATGGTGCTAGGGATTGGTGGCATCAAAACACTCCGAGCACTTGGCATTTACCCAAATGTGTACCATATCAATGAAGGTCACGCGGCTTTCCTTACGTTAGAGCGTTTGAAGGAACTGCTTCACTTGGGCCTTTCTTTTCACGTTGCGGTTGAGACCGTCCGCTCTGCCACTGTATTTACGACCCATACACCTGTTCCCGCGGGTCATGATACCTTCTCTGTCGGGATGGTGGAACACTATCTCGGACACCTGTTTAGCGAGCTGCCTAACCATAAACAAAGCATTATTTCGTTAGGACTTGATCATAAGTCCGGTCAATTCAATATGACACATTTAGCGATGAATACAGCAGGGCTTCGTAATGGAGTCAGCAAATTACATGGTCAGGTTTCACGCGAAATGTTCAAAGAGTTTCACGGCCATATCGACGCGAGTGAGGTGCCTATCGGATCCATTACGAATGGGGTTCATTTGGATACATGGACCGCGCAAGCGTGGAAGGAGCTTTTCGATCGATTCCTTCCGGGTACTTGGCGAGAAGACCAATCTAACCAGCATCAATGGGCACAAATCGAGGTTATTCCCGATGAATCGATTTGGAAGGTGCATCAGCATTTGAAAGAGGATTTGGTACATTATGCTCGCACAAGCCTCATGGAGCAGCGTAAACGCAATGGAGAATCCGAGGAACGGATCGAAGAAGTACGAAACTATTTGAATCCCAAGGCCTTAACCATCGGTTTCGCAAGACGCTTTGCCACCTACAAACGGGCCAATCTTATTTTCAATGATTTATATCGGCTCAAGAAATTAATCAATGATCCTGAAAGACCCGTGCAATTTATATTTGCAGGTAAAGCCCACCCGGCTGATTACCCGGGTCAAGATCTCATTCGAGAAATTTACCGAATATCACAGTTGAAAGAATTTCTCGGTAAAATCGTTATTCTCGAGAATTATGATATCAACATGGCACGCTATCTCGTTCAAGGCGTTGACGTGTGGTTAAACAATCCCCGCAGACCCCTTGAGGCTAGCGGAACCAGCGGCCAGAAGGCGGCCATGAATGGCGTGCTCAACTTCAGTGTGCTCGACGGTTGGTGGGAGGAAGGTTACAATGGCACGAATGGTTGGGCGATCGGATCCACTGGAGCAGCAGACTGGGCCGCACAGGAAAAAGAAAATACGAAAGCGATTTATCACCTTTTGGAGAATGAGATTATTCCCCTCTACTACAATCAAGGTGATCTACCTCATCAATGGATTGTGCGCATGAAGCGTTCCGTCCAATCGCTCACCCCGGTGTACAATACACACCGGATGGTGCAGGACTATACGAATCTTACGTATTTACCAACGGCCAAACGTGCCCGCCTATTTGTAGCCGACAACTACGATGTAGCTACCAAAGTTGCCGATTACAAACAATTCATTCGTAACAACTGGCATCAAGTCAAAATCATGAGCATAGATGACCACTCGGATAAATCAACTTCCGACGTTCCTTTAGATGAGATTCCCCCCTCAACTAAAGGAATTACGGCGCTAATCCACTTCGGACCGATTTGGCCGCAAGATACGGCAGTAGAAGTCATTTATTATGCAGAAAATGGCGAAACATGGGAGCAGAAAATCATCCTGATGGCTCCGGTCGGGGAACTTATTGAGCAATCGCAGCACTTCCAAGCTACGATTCCATCGCATCTCATCCATGGCCCCCACTTCTCGATTCGTGTTCGGCCGATCTCAACCAACTTTGCTCATTCCTTTGAACTTTCGTTAGTCACGAGTACATTGTCTTAACAATAAAAACGTATAACCTGAGATAAAGCCCCGTTTGGGGCTTTTCTTATTGACATAGATAAATTAGAATGAGAAAGAGAATTTACAGGATGTACAGGCAGATGTGAATGTAAATCTAACTACTTGGTGATGCTATGGATTGGAATAAGGTACTAGAATTGGCAAGCTTATCGCCTAATCGGGATTGTCATATAATCATTGTAGGTGAATGTAAAGATGGCCAACCTTTCTGCTTTGAAGATAACTTTGCTATCGACAAAATAAGCGAAGATTCGATGACGGTTTGTCTCGAACAGTTAGGCTTATTTCCTTTCGACAAACTCGAGCATGTTTCATTCATTGAATTTTCGTTTAAAGATGGCGCTGTTTTATATTACGCTTATGTCGATTTGATTGGGCTTGAACTCAAAAAGACGATCTGTTACCTGACATTATCCCTTCCAGAAGACGTGTTTCAGCATCAAAACCGACGATATCCTCGCGCTAAGCTTACGCTGCGTACACCCATTACACTCCGTGTCGCTGGCATACGAAGCTTAACTGCACAAAAGGGTGTCGCTTTTACCGGACAGCTCCTTGATATCAGTGCTGGCGGTCTGTCATTTGTCACATCAAACCGACTCTTCTATCCATTGATTCTGGAATTCAGCTTCATACTTCCAAATTTCTCTCAACCGATTACTGTTTATGGTGAAATTATAAGGGTTACGCATTTTAGCAATGATAGCTATCGGATTGCAGCAGAATTTCGGCACACGCCCGACTCCATTCTTCAAGAAATTGATTCGTACTGCTCTAATTATTAAAAGAAGACGATTCCTGACCAAACTCAGCACACGTTTTCTACGAAAACTCTTAGGAGGTACAAGATTGAAATATAACGTCATTGAACGAGGCGATGACATCTCCAAGGAGCTGACCGAACGGTTCCACACTCTCGCCGCTAAGCAAGGAATGCCACGGGATGAAGAACAACCCGATATCGTGTTGTCGATTGGCGGAGACGGTACAATGCTTCAGGCTTTCCATAAATATGTCGATCAGTTAGATCACATCGCATTCGTAGGGATCCACACGGGGCATCTTGGCTTTTTTGCCGATTGGAAGCCTTATGAGCTGGATCATCTAGCATCTCTTATGTTCAGTGTGGCAACACCTGAGGAGCTGCAAATCGTACGATACCCTGTTGTCGAGATCGAAATTACGACGGACAAGGGTGTTGAAACGCATCTCGCACTTAACGAGTTTACGATTCGAGGCATCGAAGTTTCACTAGTCGCAAGACTTCACGTCAACGATGAAATGTTCGAAATGTTCCGAGGTGACGGCATTTGCATCTCGTCCCCCGCAGGCAGTACTGCTTACAACAAGAGCTTAGGCGGCGCCATGGTCCATCCATCGCTAGAAGCCATTCAAATTGCGGAGATCGCGTCGATTAACAATCGCGTCTACCGTACGCTTGGTTCATCGATGATTTTGCCGAAGCATCACCACTGTGACATTTATCCGAAAGCACAGCAGAATATGCTGCTGTCGTTGGATCACTTATATATGCAGCGTGAAGATGTCGTATCCATTCGCTGTCGTGTAGCGTCCAATGTGAAAGTGAAATTTGCCCGGTTTCGCCCATTCCCTTTTTGGAATCGTGTTCGTGAAGCATTCGTTGGGCTTGAAGTTAAATAGACTACTAAACAAACTGACTGTGCCTGCATGACAAAACGCCATCCGCTCTCCACTAATTTGGAGTTCAGATGGCGTTTTTGTGTTATAGCGATTAGACAGTAGTTGAACTGATTACGTCTGCTGGAGACTGCTGTTTCGGCGCATTTACTTTCTCAATAATGAAATACGCACAACCAAAGTTACAATACTCATTCAAGTAATCTTGAAGAGCCGCGATAGAAGATTCTTTGGTCGCCTTTGGGTGGATTTCTTTGAAAAACCCTCTCAGTCTTAATTGACTGTATCCCCAATCGCCTACAATATAATCGTACCGCTCCAGCACTTCACTAAAGCGTTCTTTGAACACTTCAAAATTCCAACCATTTTTATGATCGGTAACGAGCTCGTATGTTTTATTTGCAATATGAATCATGGTAGTAGGAAGCTCTCCTTTCTATGATCCGTTCCTTATTCTAAACGTTAGACGCCGCTTGCACCTGTTCGTGGGCATGGTAAGAGCTGCGCACCAAAGGCCCTGATTCCACGTGCTTGAAGCCGCGCTTCATGCCTTCGGCCTTCAATTCAGCAAACTGCTCAGGCGTATAATACTTGGATACAGATAAATGCGTTGTCGATGGCTGTAAATATTGACCGATCGTCATAATATCACAGTCTACCTCACGCAAGTCCTCCATCGTTTGGAGCAACTCGTCCCATTCTTCCCCTACACCTATCATGACACTGGATTTCGTAGGAATGCTCGGAGCGATTCGTTTCGAACGTTGAAGCAACTCCAGCGAACGACGGTATTTCGCTTTGGAACGGACACGATCTGACATCCGCTCAACCGTTTCCATATTGTGATTGAGAATATCAGGCTTCGCTGCAAGGACAGTAGCTAGTGACTCTTCTCGACCCAAGAAGTCAGGAATAAGCACCTCAACTGTGCACATCGGCAGCTTGCGTCGGATCGCTTTGATCGTCTCCGCGAAGATCATGGCACCGCCATCCGTCAGATCATCACGTGCTACGGATGTAACAACGCAGTGGCGAAGTCCCATTTGCAAGGCCGCGTCAGCAACACGTTCTGGCTCTTCCAGATCAAGCTCCGTTGGAAGACCTGTTTTGACCGCACAAAAACGGCAAGCACGCGTACAAATATCGCCTAATATCATAAAAGTCGCTGTCCGATTTGCCCAACATTCATGGATATTCGGACATTTGGCCTCTTCACAAACCGTATGCAAGGTTTTGGAGCGCATCATGGATTTTATTTCTTTAAAATTCTCATCGGTTTTAAGATTAATCTTTAACCAGTCTGGTTTTCTCTCTAATACTTTTTTAGGCACTGTCTTTCCCGCCTTTTTATTTGGTTTCTCAATGATGTTATTATAACATGAATGACTGACAAAACAATCCACTTTGGGGGTCAGTTGTGATACACTTATCCAGATGGACCAAAACAGCTCAGCTTACTACATAAAGGCTGTATGGGAGGATTGAAACATGAGCATAACTGAAGTGACACGCGAGAAAGATCGCAAGCTTGGCGAAATTTTAAGAAATATGGGCCGTGTAATCGTAGCCTTCTCCGGAGGCGTTGACAGTACATTCGTCCTCAAACGTGCACAGCAAGAGCTTGGTGACCAAGTGCTTGCCGTAACCGCAGCATCTGAAACGTTTCCCACGAGGGAGTTCGATGCCGCAGCACAACTAGCTGAACAATTCGGCGTCCGCTTGCACAAAACAGAGGTAAAGGAATTAGAGAACGCGAATTTCGTTGCCAATAATCCTGACCGTTGTTACCACTGCAAGACCGGACTTTACTCACATTTGCAGGATATCGCCAAAGAGCTAGGCTATCCGTATATCTTAGACGGTTCCAATGTGGATGATCTAGGTGATTATAGACCAGGTCTTCAGGCGAAAAATGAACAAGGCGTCCGCAGTACTTTGCAAGAAGCCGGCTTAACCAAAGATGAGATCCGAGCGCTTTCCAAAGAATTGGATCTGAGCACATGGAACAAACCTTCTTTCGCATGTTTGTCTTCACGTATTCCGTACGGGACTCAAATTGAGAAGTGGAAAATCGACCAATTGGACGAAGGCGAATACTTCTTGTCCCAGCTTGGTTTATATCAAGTTCGTGTTCGTCACCACGAGAAGATTGCTCGAATTGAAGTCATGCCGGATGAAATTCACAAGGTCGTTGAACACCGTGATGCGATTTATGAGAAATTCAGCAAGCTTGGCTTTACGTATGTCACGTTAGACTTACAAGGCTACCGGACTGGCAGTATGAATGAAGTTCTGTCGCAAGAGACGAAAGATAAGGTGAAAGAAGCTTCCTTATGATGGACTTAGAGAAGATCCTAAAACTCGTCCAAGCGGGCGACTTGGACGTCGAAGAAGCCAAGAAGCAAATCATCAAGGATGGCGGCGCAGGTCCCGCCAACCTTGATCTTGGATTTGCGCAGCTCGACATCGATCGCGAGAAGCGTACGGGCTTCCCCGAGGTCATTTTCGGGGAAGGTAAGACGCCCGAGCAGATCGAGGCGATATTCCGGCGGCTGATGGAGCACACCGACCGCGTGCTAGCCACGCGAGTCGACGCGGCCAAAGCCGCTCATGTCATTGCCAACGTGGCAGGTGTCACCTACCACGAAACCGCACGGGCGCTCACTTGGTTTAAGCGCCCGCTGCTCAAAGTCCACGACGGCTACATCGCCGTCGTGTGCGCAGGCACCTCCGACCTCCCCGTGGCGGAGGAGGCGGCCCTTACCGCAGAATGCCTAGGCAGCCACGTTGAACGCGTGTTCGACGTGGGTGTCGCTGGCATTCATCGGCTCTTCCGCCGGCTTGAGCTCATTCGCGGTGCGAACGCGATTGTGGTCGTTGCCGGCATGGAGGGTGCACTCGCCAGCGTAGTCGGCGGGCTCGTGTCTAAACCGATCGTGGCTGTGCCGACGAGTATCGGTTATGGTGCAAATCTTGCAGGTATTGCACCACTGCTGTCCATGCTAAACAGCTGTTCCCCCGGCATTTCCGTCGTCAACATTGATAATGGCTTTGGCGCAGGTTACTATGCTGGACTCATCAACAAAAATATGTCGAAAAGAGCGTGAAATACGACCATGCGCATTTTATATTTGGACTGCTTTTCTGGCATAAGCGGTGATATGACTTTAGGCGCTCTGGTGGATGCGGGAGCAGATCGAGCTTATATCGAGGACGAGCTTTCCAAAATCAAGCTAGAGCCTTACAGCTTAGAATGGAAACGCGTTGTGAAACGCGGTATATCCGCTCTAAAGCTGGATGTCATACTCGACCCAGAGCATCCTCCTAAGCACCACAGACATTACTCAGAAATTGTCCAAGTCATCCAGAAAGCCGAATTTAATGATCGGGTAACTGCACTAAGCTTAGCTATTTTCGAAAAAATAGCGATTGCAGAAGCCAAAATTCATGGTATCCCTATTGAAAAAGTACATTTCCATGAAGTCGGTGCGATTGATTCCATCGTTGACATCGTAGGTGCCGCTTTAGCCATCGACTCTCTACAAATCGAGCGTATTTTCTCATCACCTGTCCCATTAGGTTCTGGAACCATCCATATCGATCATGGAATATACCCGGTACCGGCTCCAGCTACACTTGAAATGATGCGGGGCTTACCTATCGCTTCAACTCACTATAGCTTGGAAATGACTACGCCTACTGGTGCAGGGATTATTTCTGGGATTGTAGATGAATTCTCTAAAAGCTTCCCACCGATGGTCGTGGACAGCATTGGGTATGGTGCAGGCACAAGAGACCTACCGAAGCAACCTAATGTACTACGTGTTGTGGTTGGTAAAATCGATCCCTTTATCGGGAAATGGCAAATAACTCATGAACATTTGGCGCATGAACACACTCATGAGCATACGCATACACACGATGACCATCACCACCATCATGATCATTCGCACAGCCACGATCACGACCATCATCAAGGTCATTCGCATACTCACACGCATCATGAAGATGCCAATCCTGGCACACCTCAATAGTCTTTAACCAATAAAAACGCCCTTCCATCATTCAGGAAGAGCGTTTTTTTGTCTAATCTGCTGCAGAAATAATAATCTAACTTCCTCGTAGACCATCTTCAAAGGCACTTCATGCGTTCTTGCCACTTGCTCACATTCCTTAAACTCAGGTGCGTATTGCACTAATTTCCCCGCATGATAACCAACTTTTACAGTCAAAGGTCCCCAAGACGTCTCCACGCACTCAAATTCTCTTGCCAGTCGATGACAAGAAGCATGCAAATAGCGAATGCCCAGTGTGGTTGATTCACTAAAAATAATCTCCTCGATCTGAGATAATCGCTCCTCATCCACAAGCACATTCAGCATCATACCTGGGCGTCCTCGCTTCATAATAATGGGTACCACATATACGTCGTTTGCACCCGCATCAAAAAGCTTATCCATGATATACGTAATCCACTCGGGATTCATATCATCCAAATTGGCTTGAACTAGCAACATATGATCATCTACATGCTCTTCCCTATGGTTAAAAGCCACATTTTCCACCTCTTACTGGCATCATAGCAAAAATCACCCCACAACGAAAGATGGAAGGATAAACAAGCAAAGATACGTACATCCTAAGAACTAACATTTCAGGAAGGATGATAGAGATGCAAAGCAGAGCATTTTGGTCAAAGGTTCTCGTCCTTAGCCTCCTCCTATCAACAGTCACTCCAGCGCCTTTTTCACATCTTGATGTATCACATGCTATGGCAAATGACCAAACTACTCCATCACAAGGTCCTTCAGTCAAGAAGCATACACCAGCGGAGCGAAAGGAGCTTTTTGAAAAAGTAGGCTTACTCTCAGGGATTCCCTGGACGTACCTCGCTGCTGTAGATCAATATGAGAAAACCATGAACACCGTCAAAAAAAGAACGGTTCAGCAAGACATTACGAATATTTATATCCCAGAGCTATTGTGGGCGGGAATACTTAACCCAGATCCACAAGACTCAAATCTGAAAAGTATCGCCTTTTTTCGCGGTTTAGGCCGCGATGGATCAGGAGATGGGGTCGCAGATCGATCTAATGATTTGGATGTACTAGCTGCAATGGCCGCAGTCTTAAGCAAGAACGGAACTAAAGTAGAAAATTTACAAATCAACCTTTGGAATTATTATCAAAATGCTCGAAGCGTAGACCGTATTCGACAATTCGCTGCTATCTATGAGTCTTTAGGTACATTAGAAGCCAATGACCATGCATTCCCGCTCCCTATTACAGCCGATTACTCCTATCGCAGCACCTGGGGAGACAGTCGCGGCTGGGGTGGGCACAGAACCCATGAAGGAACTGACCTGTTCGCTAGCTACGGCGTTCCCGTTAGAAGTACTTGCTATGGCATTGTTGAGATTAAAGGATGGAATCCCTACGGTGGCTGGCGAATTGGTATTCGAGATTTAAACAACATTTATCACTATTACGCGCACCTATCAGGGTTTCAAAAAAGCGTCAAAATAAACGACATTGTTAAACCCGGACAAACCCTTGGTTGGGTAGGTAGCTCAGGCTACGGGAAGCCAGGTACATCTGGTAAATTCCCGCCTCATCTCCATTTTGGACTTTACCGAGATAATGGTTCTACGGAGTGGAGTTACGATCCCTATCCTTCTTTGCGTAGATGGGAACGTGAAGATCAGAATAAAAAGAATACGAAGAAATAACCCACCCTTCTGGGTGGGTTTTATTTCTGAGCGCTTATTGTTTAGAAACGCCTTGTTTAGAAGTATCATTCTTAACACCTGCGTTCGGTACAGTTGGTAATGTAATACTAGGCGGACTAGCATCCTTCGAACTCCCTACAGGATTGCCCTTATTATCATAGTAGTAAGTAGGTACATCCCCCACGACAAGTGAATAGGAAATGGGAATTTCCGTTTCAACGATTTCCGTATCCGTATCAAATGGGATAATAACAGAAACTTCCGCAATGATATGTACATATACTTCGAACATAACCATATTTATTCCGACATTTTGAGTACGTGTATTCAAATCTACCTTAACACTTCCAACAGGAAGCAATCTTATTGGTATATCCGGCCCAAAAGAAGCTAAAATAGCACTATTCATCGCTTGCCCGATGGGGATATGATCCGAAATACTTTGCAAATTATTTAATTCACCCTGCACGGTTTTAATTGCTTCCGAAGTAATCCTCATATGTTCATTATAATTTAACATGAACCCCGTTATCTTATTGTTATTATCCATCTTCCAATCAATTAATTGCTCTGCATTCGTTCCTCCAGCAACATGATCGGCAATTGCACTATTAATCGCCTGCGTTGCAATTTGTTTCACTCTTACCTTGGCCAAATTCATTAAAGGCGGTCTAAGATTTCTTTCCACAAAAATGAAAAATTGTATGCAAAACAAGACAAAGATGAGCAGACCAATCCAAAGTACCTTTTTACGGCTTGTTTTCACAGTTGGCCTGCTCCTCCATCGTCGCCTCTGTAGCATTCTCTTCCCCCTTTCTCCCTGCCCAAGTCCAGCTTATGTACCACAATTCATTAGTACTACCTTATGCGGACATGATATGAAAAAGACGATGGATTCCTTCCCGTCACTTCATTCACTTCCTGCCTACTTGGATCACCTGCGAACTTTCACCTACGTTACCATTTTCACTACCTGACTACATGACTACCTGACCATCTCCCACCACACTATCCCCTTAACACCCCTCACTATCAGCACTATCCCCTTCGCTCAGATAAAAAAACCAACAATACCCCTTAATTGTTCTCCCAATTAATTGAAAACAGATCATATGTTTGGTATAATGAAATAGGAACAAATGTTTCCAAATAACTTTACTCGAGGAGATTTTACATGGATACTACTAGCTTGTCATTTGAGCAATTTCAAACGTATTTTTCCTCAGAAAATATTTGCATCGACTTTATGTTCCAAACCAAATGGCCTGAAGGCTTCCGTTGTCCACGATGTGAGCATCGCCATGCCTATATAACAACAACTCGACGTTTACCCTTGTATGAATGTTCCCATTGTCGTCATCAAGTGTCATTACTTTCAGGGACGATTATGGAAGGCTCCCGAACTGAAATTCGCAAATGGTTACTTGCAATTTTTCTGATTTCGCGTACTCATATTGGCACAACCGCAGTGGAGCTTTCACGACTTATTAATGTTACTTACAAAACAGCTTGGCTAATTTTACATAAAATCCGTACTTCCATCCATCAAGCAGATAGCCTATGTCCCTTGACAGGAACCGTTCAAATTAACTCGGCTATTTATGGAAAACCTTTCAATCCGTCTGTCCACAAACATCCTCAAGAACATCTCCTACTCGTAGGCTCCTCGCTCAATGATGATTCAGGTGATCCAACTTATTTCAAAATTAAGCATGTTGTCCCCTCACACCCTAAGAGCAAACACATCACGAAATTCGACACGTCAACCTTTCAGCAGCAACATATCGGACCTGCCCGTGGATAAAATTCACATGGTTACTGGCTTTTACACATCGAAACGACAACGCCCCCTACTCGAAGTTGCTAAACAAGCGAGTACATGGATTAATTCAACCTTTCATGGTATCGGCGCCCATCATCTTCAAAGCTATTTAGACGAATTCTGCTATCGAATTAATCTCACTGCGTCCAACATTCCCGTTTTCGATCATTTGATTAAACTTTGCCTATATTCTTCTACAATGGACACTCATTGCTATATGAAAAGCAGCCGTTAGTGCTATACTTCCATCCGTCTAAGATCCTAAGCTCAATTACTTAAATCTGCCTATCCCCTTCACACATAACTTTTAGACACTTACTTTACTTCCATCACTTCACTTCACTTCACCTCTATTCAATTCAATTTAAGTAAAGTTGAGTCAATATAGCTCAAGTTCAATTTCAATAGAACAAACTGCTTTCACTTTTCTGAGCTAAGGGGATAGTGGGTATAGATGCGGCGCTAAAGATATAGGGTTGTTATGCTTAGTGAATGTGGCGTAAGTGGTTATGTAGATTTGGGCTACTATATGGATTGGAGCTATGCGCTTGGAGGCACTAGCGTTTGGTGCTGTGGCGTTTGGAACTATAACGTTTGCGGCTATGACGATTGGGGTTGTAGCGCTTGGATCTCTGGCGATTGGCGCTATGACGACTAGGCTGTAGCATTTGGATCTGTGCCGTTTGGTCACTCCCACGATAGGACCGCGACACGAATAGAAAAAACTTTCATCGCCATCGCTGGGATGGTTTTGAAAGTTTTTGTACTTGAATCTTTGTCTTTATTAGTGTGTAGAAGGAACGAGTGCTGTTCCTCCCAGTCCGCTTGGCGTACTGCTTGTTTTGGTTATGTGTGCCTGTTGAAAGTGAGATCGAGCTGCTCGGCTTTTTCCATGCCCAGTTACCTGCGCTGCCTGTTGTTACTTGATAGTTGCTACCTGAATCAACTGCGACGTTGAAGCTGTCTGAGCTGCCGTCTGGACCTTGCGAGAGTAAGTAGATGTAGAAAGGCCTCCATTTGTTACTTCCAGGTCATATTTAAGGTAGGAACGGAAGGTGCTGTGGTGTCCGCTATTGGTGCAGTTGGTGCATATCGCTCCATGATTAAGCTTGTTTTTAGCACATCAGACTGCACTAACCAGCCCTTGGTATTAAGTATATTCATCAAATCCGTTCGTGCACTTGTTGCTTCACTTCGTGTATCCGCCTTAAATGAGGCTTCAACGATGTCCTCTGTTCCTGTTTTTGCTGCATTCAGAATGGTCCACACTTCGATATCTAATTCCAAATCGTCGATCGTGCCTTCATATCTTTTGAAATCGATAGGGCCATAAATAACAGAATTGTTTAATTGGGTGGTACCCCAGCCTGAGCTGGTCCAGTTTTTAAACTGGCTAGGAGCATTGGAAATGGAGACAGATTGGGAAGTTGCCAGGCTAGGTACGTTTAATCCACTACCACTATAACCAGAAACGGTCACATCTTTTTCATACTGTACACTTAATGTTTGTTTACTGAAGGTCCAATCCACCTGGAATTTAAACCATGATGCTGAGCTATTCAAGCCATCGTTCGCAGCTGTTGTTAATGCACTATTAATATCGCCATTTGTGATGGGGTATCTTTTTTTGAATTGCAGCTGATGGGTGCTGTCACTACTTTTTTTACGAATACGATCACTCCAGCTTTGCGCATCCATTGTTTTCGTTGGTGTATCCATGTATTGAACGCGATAGCTTTTGTACGAGGAACCTGTAGAAAATTGACTACGCACACTACTAATAAGGTTGTGGCTAGAATCCACCACGATACTAGGATCTAAGTTAAATTTAACCTCATAGTTAGGCGTATCGTTAGCAGCAAAAGCTTGTTTTGGTGAGAGAACTCCACCTGTTAGCAGCACCGCTGCTGCTATTGAAGCTAGGATTAATTTAGACACTTTATTAATTCGGAACATCTGAATAACATCTCCTCACATCCGTTTTTGATATTAATAACGATCCATAATCAGTTGCGTCTTTAAAGAATCTTGTGCCAAAAATCAACCTTTACTCTGTAGATACGTAATTAATTCATCATGTTTGAAAGATGCTGTTGATTGACTATCTGTTTTGAAGGACGCTTCCACTATGTATTCTGTCCCAGTACCCGCTGTATTAAGAATAGGCCATACCTCGATATGTCAGTCAACAAGGAGGAGAGTTGCCTTACGAGGAATCCCATCTTGCTTCCGTCAGGTACGCTTTCATTGAAGAAGCTGCACCGCCCCGAAGCATTGGTTCGTGATTTCCCCAACTTTGAAAGCCTGTTGGGGACGAAGCGGACATATGCTGAGATCGATCTGGGTCATGCTGGAGCTGGAAGGAAAGCGGATTTTCTACTCGGGAGATTACAGCGAGGACTCGATTCTGTTAGGGACAGATTCGCCGCAGCTTATCAACCACGAGCTGGCTTTGGATGGCGCCATAGTGGATGCTGCCTACAGTACAGATACAGAAGAACAGGAAGCAAAGTTAAAGAACCTCTTCGCGGAAGCAGATGACATTCTAACTGCAAATGGCCTGCTGCTGCTACCAGTTCCTGTTTGCGGCCGAGGGCAAGAACTTCTACTTATGATGGAGCAGCGCTACCCCGAAACGTCAATACGGGTTGAGCACGAGCTCATCGAAGCGATGAAACTCATGCTTCAGCATCCGAGCTGGCTCAAGAGCGGCATGGCAGCCCGATTAGCCAAAGCCTTGGCCAGTCAACGCTTTGAAATCATCCATAGCGATAATGAGCGTATAAGTCTCCTCCAGGAGGACATCGCGTGTTCGCGCGCGGCCATTTGGTTCACGACGGATGGCATGATGCAATCGCCGAAAGCACTGTGGTATTACGAAATGCTCCGTCGCAGACCGAACAATGGCATCTTGATCACGGGGCATGTTGAAAAGGAACCATTGCGCAACAACTACTGGCCCTGCAGGATGCAGAAAGCGGATGCCGCATACGCGCCATCCGCTACAAAATTCATCAAGGACTTCCGGATGTACGCCGGATGGCCCGATCTATGCAAAGCAACTTCACTCTGCTCGTTCATGCTCCGAAACGCGATACCGATCAGCTATGCCAACAGCTTGAAGCCGAGGGAGAGGAAAATCTTCTCTCCCTCCAGCCAGGTGCTCACATCGTTCTCTAACGAGGAGAGCGCCTTTTCCTCTTTTTTAACCCTTCATAAGCTCGCCAAGCTCATCCCAAGACGTAATCCGCGGAAGATCCAGATGTCGATTATATGATCTGTCTTTCACACAAATGCGGACTGGTAAGTGAAACAGCGTTTCTAGAACTTTCGGTTTATCATCGAAATAATAATCTAGCTTTAGTGCTTCGATAATATGTACTTTCTCGGAATCACTCATCCCGCAGTAGAAATGTCCGTCTGCCACGGGGAATCCGTTGTCCAGCAGCCATTGCCGCGTGCGCTCTGTGTGTTCCTTCGCTCTCGCGGTAATGTAATATACCTCATGGCCTTGCTCCACCAGCTGGTTCAAAACCTCACGCGCATGGGGGAATGTCGCACAGTCGGAATAATAAATCTCATCACGCAGGCTGTGCCAGAGCTTCCCTCCTTCCTCTTTGGATAATCCAAATGCACTGTGAATTTCCATCGTAGGCAGAGCTTGGAATACCTCTAGCCCAATATTCTGCTGCAGCTTCTGATTGTAAATGTGAAACGCATGCTCTCTCAGATTAATGAGGGTATCATCAATATCAAATCCTAGCTTCACTGTCTAACCCTCCATTCACCCAGCCTTTATTCTTTTAATTTTATCCCAAAATGACTAACAAATACCGAGGCTTGCCCTCTAGAAATGATACATCCTCGCAAATCCTCAATGCTTACGCCTAAGGTGGTAAATTCACATGTACTTAGGTCGATCCCCTCCAACTTGGTACCTGTAAATTGTGCTTGGTCCAACTGGCACTTATCGTATTCAACCTTTTGTAAAGTCGCTTCATAGAAATCAGAGCTAGACAAGGAACAGGTATGGAACGAGATCTGTTTGAGATTAGCCATCCGAAACGTTGCAAAATCTCCTAGGCAATCTTGAAAGAGGATATTACGCAGCGTCGCCCCCGAAAGATCCATGCCAATAATTTTACAATTCCGAAATTCGGTTCGATGAATTGTTGCTTCTGTAAAGTCGACGTTCGATAAGTCGCATCTGTCAAAAATAACATCCGTCAGCTCAATTTCTTTCATCGAGATGCGGGTAAAGGTGACATTGCGGAAAATGACTTTATCAAACGCGACCTTATAGGCGGATTGATTATCGATCACACAGTCACTAATAAGGCCAGTATGGAAGCTATCTTCAGGCTCAAGTTCCCTCTCTTGCAAGGAAATGATGGGCAATTCTTTGGGCATTTTGGGTGCATCTAATTTAGGATTACTCATGTGAAGCTCCTTTATTATAGGGTCATAGGCAAAAAAATAAGCCTTATCGGCTTACCGCTAAAAAATGATAACAGATGTTAAGCTATGCAGCATGAAGAATAAGGATCCCCATTTTCTTTTGATAAAATTCCGGCCACGAAAAAGCCTCGTTTTGATGGTGGAAACAGGTAAATTAACTTCCCTGCTGATGTCTTCTAACGACATATCCAAATAATATTTATACACAATGAGTTCTTTGTATTTATCAGGTAAATCCTGAATCATTTGCTCAACCTGAATATACGTTTCCTGCTCGATGAGCTGAAGCTCAGGCGTTTTCTCATGACTAACCAGCTTCTCATACAGGGGACGTTCGTCCTGAGAAGGAAACGAATTCGTATCCATCGAGAGCTCTTTTTTCTTCTTCCGCATCAAATCAATGGTCACATTTTTGCCAATGCTAAAGATCCAGCTGGAGAAGTTTTTGGTAGCGTCAAATCGATGTGAATTCAAATGTGCCCGCAAAAAAGTCTCCTGAACAACGTCTTCGGAATCCGATTTATTACGAAGCATGCGAAAAGCTAATCGATAAATTTTGTCCTTATACAGCTCCAGAAGTCGATTAAACGCTTTCGCATCTCCTTGACTCCACATTGTTGCAAGTTGACTATCACTTAATTGCAGCATGTTAAATCTCCTTCACTTGTGAAACTACCTATCTCCTATTCTACCAAATCAAAGCAAAAAAAAGAAACCTTTTCAGGCTTCAAAGATGTCTATTTATCGATAAAATTGGACACATATTCTGCTTTCTCTGCGCTCGCTATCACAATTAACGTTACGATAATTCCGAACAAGATAATCCCGCCTACGATCATGCAGCGCACCCTCTTTGACTGTTTGATACGAATGATCATCTATTATCAAAGATATGATGCGCGCTACTTATTATTCACCGAGATTCATAATTACGTATTGCTCGATATGACTCGCCAATAAGCCGAAGGTCGGTTTCTGGACGTCAAACTTTTCACCCAGGAGCGATTTCACGGCTAGATAAGGGAAGTTAATGCCCGATAAACAGGTCACATGTAAACCACCTGACATTCGCGGATTAATCTCCAGCAGCTTCGGAACACCCTGATTGTATTTGACCTGAATATTATAATTAAAAGGAATGCGATACATGGCCGCTACTTGATTAGCAAGCTCAATCAGCTCAGGTACTTCCTCTAACAGCCTCAAGCGACCATCCGCCTTACGGCGTGGGACTGCGGCAAGCAGCTCGCCGGCTGCGGAAGCCAAACAATCGATGCTGTATTCATAGCCATTTAGTAATTCCATGACCATGAGATCCTCAAAACGCTCGACCGTCGATAAATTCTGAACCACCTGATCTTTGCTGAGATACGGTGTCACGGTTCCGAACATGTCACTCAACACATTCCGCTTATCGCTGATGATCCGAAAACCAGTTCCACCTTCACCATTCGTAGGCTTCATACAAACGCCATGGCCAGCAGCTGTCAACGCGTCATGCGCTTGGATAAATTCCGCTGCTGTATTCACTACATGATAGTCGGGAATGGCGACGATCCCCTTGGGCCGAATGGATTCATAGAACTTTTGCTTTTCCATGAGATTTTCTAGAAGCTCGAGATCACGACAAACGGTGACACGTGTACCTATTTTCTCAAACTCATCGATATGCTTGGCTATGGCGTACATATGCAATCTAGGGATAAAGACATCGATGCCGTGCTGTTTGCAAAAGTTCAAAGCGAACTCCATATAATCATCGTCGCCGAGAACAGGCTCGGTATCCGCAAAATCCGCCGCTTGCAGCGCCATGTGAGTTCGATCCGGATGTGTAGCATACATCTTAAACTGAGCCCCATCCTCATTATGACGGATGCTGTTCATGTAATGATAAGCGACAGAAAACCAGCGGTTAAACCATACTTTTTTCATGAAGGCTCCTTTATGAGCAGCTTCTTGTGCTCTGTGTGAGTGGACTGAACGAAAGATGTAATGTCATCCGCAGCGAAAATCCCAGATTCTTCGGTAAATCTGTAGTTCCCAGACTGCCCCATCTGTTCTTGGCGGAATAACTCTCCGTGACCTGGAGCGATGGCATAATCAGCGATGTCTAACAAGCTTTGATCCAGCAGCGAATCCCCGGAAGCGATGACCTTTCGTCCGCCAATGACCTCCTTCAAATGGGCAACTGCTCCGCCCTTACTCACGGCTTGCGGGACGATGTACACCTTTCTTCCCTGCACAGATGTGCGCCAGCCCATGCTATGTAGCTGAGCAGTCAGATCAGCTATCTCCTGCAGGGGCATCCGGTCGCGTTCGACGATATGGGAGTAGAATAGTTCATCGCACCAGCTTGAGCTGAGCACCCAGTCTTGACGAAGTACAGCGTTCATCACAGGGAGAACGTCCTCTACAGGGGAACTTGTCTCACTAACGCGGGCCCTGATCAGATCTCGCCATTCCGTATCCACCTTGCCATCGATCAGCATATTTCCCCCATTGCTTGTCACGGCATATTTAGGCTTCAAAATTTGACTAATCAAGTGAATCCGCTCGTATTGTGCAATTGTTCGTGTCGTAACCGGAATGAAAATGAGCTCATTCATCAGCTCTTGCAGGCGTTGATACGTGCTCGCGGACATATACGATCTTATCTTACCGTCAATAAGCTCGGCGATCAGAATACGATCTCCCCAATGCTCCGCACGCTCAGCAGGTTGGGAATAGATCAAGGTCTGATCTAAATCACTGGCATAAATCATTCGGCATCCCCTTTCACGGATTGTATGAGACCACAACATGAATAGGTGAGACCGGGATACACCTCAACAGGTACACCGCGTGCCTCAGCTAAAAGCAAGATATGCCGGATATGGGGATTATCCATGCGGTCTACCAAGATCCGCCACGGCACTCGCCTAAGCAGAACGCGGGTCGTTTCTCCGACCCCAGGCTTAATCAAATTGATATCGGCAATCTGGTACGTTGTTTGAATCGCTTGAATATCTCGCAAGCCATGCCAGGAAATCTCAGGAGGATGCAACAGGATGTCCTCGGCAACCGCCTGTGCTCCATTGGCAACCTCACTGAAGTAGGGCACGATCGTATCGATGAAATGGTTAGATTGATCCTGATCAAGCCATTCCCTGTAATATTTGGAGCCGTGGAAATCATGAGGTCCAATCAAATCATCGCGCAGCACTGTTCGGCTCATTAAACCAGAAACCGTCGAGTTCAAGCATGCGCTCGGAATGAGAAAGTCCTCACGAGTGCCGAACATGTTCGTACAATGACCCGGGTCGGCGAGCACGGCTAGATCATCGTCCAGGATGATCCCATATTGCTTTTCCATTAAGAGACAAGCTTGGGTCAGCACCTTCCGGATGGCTCCTTTACCTGTCCATCCATCAATGAATTGCAATCTCACGCCGGGATGCTTCTGCAGCATATATAGAAGAGCGTTCTCATCAATCCCCTTACCCCGAATAATTGAGATACTATAATGCGGGAAATCAAGGTGATGGATAGCCTGAAGATAACGTTTAATCAAAATACCAACTGGCGTTCCCGCTCTAGCTAAGGAGACGAGAAGGGTTTTCGGTCCTTTCTTGGCTCGAATGAGCTCAGCAACCGCACCGACCGATAGCGCAACCTTCTCCGCAGACAGCTCTAGCGATTCTTGATATAGGTTCAAATAAGCCGATGAAGGCAGATGTTCTTGTGGCAGCATTTCCGAATAGTGCGTGCCTGACTGGATGGCTCGTTCTCTGGCATCCAAAGCGATTTCCAGCTGGACCTCGCTGATATCTTTCAACAGGAATGTCACATCGCTCGGTGGATAGCTCCCCATCGGTTGGGGCTCATTTATTGCTTTGGCTTTCGTTCGCCAAGCTTCCATACCATCCCCTCCTTCCAATCGACCGTTTGAGGTGAGAAGAAGACGATATGAAGAGTATCCAGCCCCCTCGTTTGCAGAATTTGAAGGATTGGCTCCATCGCTTCAGGCAATGCTTCTCTTTCCAGAAAGAGAAAAATCTCCTGGTACTTACCGTACGGGATATTGTAGAAGAAATGAATAACTTGCTCATCCTCTGGTGAGGGATAGGCATCGCCAGATTGGACCGCATAACCTTCACGGTCGATGACATGAATCGGACTACGCGTCGTCGATTGATACGACACACCCGCTCCCATCTCCGCCGCTATGCGCATCGGGATATACATAAACTCTCCTGTGCCTACGCAAAGGGTATTCGCTCCCCTACGCATGCCCTTTAGCCTAGATGCCGTTTGCGTGATCGAATGATCCAAGTGTTCACTGCTGACTGGTGTAAGACCAAATCTACCGCTATGGAGCAAATAAGGTCGACCAGCTGCATGAGCTGCATGGGAGAAGAGACCGTCAACATAGGAGATCTGCAGGCGTCCATTAGGCTCCATTTTCGTGGAGTTAGTTGCTTGCGGGGTCAAGCTCTCGCTAGAGCCTACTACCTTCGTCTCCCCTTGAATAAGGGAAATGACGTGAATCGTGACGTTCAACTCCTGCTCAAGCTGAGTAAATTGTGCACGATTTTCTTCTGTACGCCAGTCGAGTAGAGCCAAGACATAGTAAATTTTCTTCGGGTATTTTCCTTGTAGGTCACGAATAATATTGAGCGACGTTTTGCCTGTCGTTATTTCATCATCCACGAGCACGAGGATCTCTGGCTCTGCCAGTAGAGCAGGGTCATCTGAGTAGCCAAAGTGCGCCACGGCATGCGAATGCTCCTCTTCGAACTGAAGGATGATCGGTGATTCTTCAATCACTTCACGTGTTGTGTGCAAATACCGACTACCTTGTCCAAAAGCTTCATACACCGCATGGCCAATCGCCGTTGCTGTCTCAGCAAAACCGATGAAAGCGATCGGTTGTTGCAGTTCTAACCGCTCGGACATAACAGCCCGATAAGCGGCTTCCGCTTTCTCAGGATGCACAAGTCCCTCAACTGCGAGTTGCACCTTTTCATCCAACTTCGTTCCCTGCAACGCTTGCTGCAGAAGTAGCGCCAAGGCTGTTCCACTTAGCAACGAAGTGTACGGATTCACCGGGATATGTTTACCGAGCACCTTGCTCACGAACAAAAAGGAACGCTTCTTATTAATTCTCGCCGCCATTGTGAACAGTGCATCGAGCGAGATGTTATAGGGATTGGAGGTCACATTGACCTGCAGTTCTAAATCGCCTGCGATTTTATACGTACGCTCGGTCAGGTCGGAGGAATAATCCATCAAATGATTGTTGTTCATGCAGCACCCCGTAAATTTGTGATCGTAAAATAATACGCTTCGCCCAATTGTAATGGGGTTTGATTTCATTCATTTTGTTGCCATAGGCACTCTTCATTACGCCGAGGTCCCCATGATTGTTGGTCAGAATACTCGTAGCATCCGTATATTCTTCATGTGTGACCGCATAGATCGATTGAACCGGCTTAATGTGAGTAGGATGTATAATGGTTTTGCCGATCATGCCATTTTCCTTATCCAGCATCACTTCGTGAATGAGCCCTTTCGCCCCGAAATATTCCCACACAGGTCCAGAAATCACGTTGGATGCCTCCATACGCCCAAAAATATTAATAATATCAGCGACACAATCCCGAATGGGAGCAATGTCATAAATGGTTCTATCAGGACTTCGTCGGAGCCCAAATAAGCTTGAGAAGTCCGTGGCGCCGATTCGAATATTCAATACCAAAGACTTAAACTTCGTTATGATGTCGTTAATGGCAAGCAAGGTAGAAGTGCGGCTTTCCTTATAAATAATCGAACCTGACTCCAAAATCGGCATTCCGTACAAAGTTGGTGCAGTATCCATCTTCTCATCATTATAATTTTCTAAAATTTGAAAGTAGGCCTCACCATTATCCGCTGTGAATTTGGGAAACACAATGCCAGTCAGCAGGGTTATGTTATCTTCCAACCTCTCCAGCAAATAATTCAACTGATTCACGCTTCTCACGCGAACGAAGATAAGCGGCAAATTATCTGTGTTCAAAATACCGACATCTATCCAATGGGCGATCTGGTTCAATTGACCAAGGAGTGATTCCTCCGAAGCATGCACTTCGTTATCACCAACAGCATCCTCCAGATCAAGGACAACTGATACTAAACCCTCGATTTTACCAAAAGCAATGTCTTCTGCAAATGTGCGACGAGTCGCTGGCATATACAGGGCAGCACCAATAGAATGAGCTAAAATGTCTTTGTGCGAATGATTATGGAAGGAATTCGGCGGTAAGTAAAATAAAGCTTTCTCTTCATCCGCTGTTAAATAATTGAAATATCGCATGCCGATTCCTCCCTTTTTACTTGAAAGAACAATCCCTCCTAGGCGGAGGGATTGTTCTTAGATCAACATTATGATTCTTTCACAGATGTAGACTTGTCCTTTTTGCGAAACATGCTAAGAATAATGGTTCCTCCGAACAAGGCAATAATGACGGAGAAGAAGACTACGTGAGAGATGTGGAAACCGAATGCGCCAGCAATCATTTTAAGACCGATGACAATGATTAAGATAAACGCTGTTTTCTCCAATTCCGGTATCTTGTCAATGAGCTTTAAGAAGACTTGCGCCACGCCTCTCATCATTAGAACACCTAAGATACCACCCATGAACAATACCCAAACCTTATCACTCACACCGAATGCCGCAAGGACGCTATCGACACTGAACGCGATATCCATGATTTCTACCGCAATAACCGTGCGCCAGAAAGAAAGACCTTTGTTTTGAACTTCGCCATCTTCCCCATGCTTCTTCATGAAGAGATTGCTGTAAGCGATCCAGAGAAGATACGCACCGCCAAGAACTTTAATCCAGGTAATCTGTACTAGGAATGTACCTACACCGATCGCGATAAACCTAAATATGTAAGCACCCAGCAAACCGTAAAATAAAGCTTTCTTCTGCTGTTCCTTCGGTAAATGCTTTACCATCACTGCAAGTACTAACGCATTATCTGCGGAAAGCAATCCCTCTAGGAGGACGAGTGTACCGATAATTCCCCAGTTTACTGGATCAGTAAGGGTAGCGGAAAGCACGTCCCAGCTAAAAAAGTTAAGAAAATTATCAATAAAACTTTGAAAAAAATCTGACATTAAGGTGGACCCCCTGTTAGTATGACTCTTCATAATACCTTAAGCTGCCCCATCTATCTCATTCACCGATTAGTACGAACATCTACTCGGTTCATTGATTTCCAATTCAAAACGCAACAAATATTGTCGTGTGAACACCATTTCTCAGGTCGAATCGATTCAAAGAGTAGGGAGGGTGATGCATTAGATGCTCCAATACACCACCCTATTTAGTAAGACTTCAATCTTAGGAAGTTTGCAAACCGTAGTCGCGTGCCAAACCAGCTAAACCGTCTTTATATCCGCTGCCAATTGCGCTAAATTTCCATTCGCCGCTATGACGGTAAAGCTCACCGATCACAACGCCTGTTTCAATGGAGAAATCTTCGCCAAGATCGAAACGAATGATCTCAGAGCCAGAGCCCTCGTTCAGGACACGTACGTATGCGTTGGAAACTTGTCCGAAATTTTGCGATCTTGCTTCCGCCTCATGAATTGTAATACAGAAAGCAATTTTCTCCGTTTCAGCCGGTACCGCACTAAGATCAATGGAGATGACTTCATCGTCGCCATCGCCAGCACCTGTACGATTGTCACCTTTGTGTACGATCGAACCGTTCGCATTTTGACGATTGTTGTAGAAAATGAAATCCGATTCATTGCCGACTTTACCAGCCGCATTCGCTGCAAAAATGGAGGCATCCAAATCGAAATCCTTGCCGCCATCGTATTTGTTCGTGTCCCAACCCAAGCCAACGATAACTTTCGTTAAGCCTGGATTTGTTTTCGTCAAATCAACTTTCTGACCTTTAGATAATGAAATTGACATAAGAAATACCTCTCTTTATATAGGATTTGGCTGTGCCATTACTGATATCTTTTAACCAATTGTCCAATGGTTGTATCTGTGCTGCCTTCACCAATCGCGCTAAATTTCCACTCGCCGCTGTGTCGGTAAATTTCACCAACAATGAGGGAGGATTTGCCTGAATAGTTGTCGGTTAGATTAAACTTCACCAACTCCTGTTGATTAGCACCATTCAATACACGAATATAAGCCGATTGAATAAGCCCGAAATCTTGCTTTCTATTCACACAGTCATAAATATTTACGACGAACACAATTTTGCTCACATCAGCGGGAACTTGTCCTAAATTAACGGAAACCGTTTCATCGTCGCCATCGCCATCCCCCGTACGGTTATCACCAGAGTGAACGACCGAGCCATCAGGGCTTTGTAGATTAGCAAAATAAACCACATGTTTCTGATTAGTTATTCTTCCCTTTTCATCCAATAAGATAACGGACGCGTCACAATCAATTTCAACTGCCGTTTTCTTCGAACCGAAGAAACCCTTCTTCTCTACAACAGCAGGATCCCAACCTAACCCAACCACAACTTTAGAAAGACCTGCGTTACCTTTTGTTAAATCGATTTTTTGACCTTTGACCAAACTAACTGTCAACGAGGTCACCTCCCTTCGCTTACCTGTTTTAGTGAACTCCCTTATCTGATACGCATGAAAATCAATCACGTTTCACTTTCCTGGGTAAATGTTTTGTGAATTCGACTTCAACAGTCAAAATCCCCCAGATCTCAAAAGAAAAACAACCATAGGATGATCCTAGGTTGCATTTTGTGTTTATTATATCATTTTACAACTTATGGTATTCAAAAATTTTCCATCGCGATGTTTCTGACACAGCCTTCTGACGAGTACAAGGAAGTGATGTGATCTAAGCCCTGAAGCTTTGCCTGCTTCGTAACAAGCTCGCACAGCTGCGCCAAACAAGCCTTCATGATGCGGACCATCTCCTAGCATGTTAGTCCTTCTCTCAAAATTCATATGTATGGCTGCTCACCCAATGATGAGCTTCTCCTCCGGATACCGGATGAGAGGTTTTTTCTTCCCATTGGTAAATAGGGTATAGAACAGAAACAGTCCGATGCGTCCAATAAACATGAGTACGATGAGTGCGATTTTGCTAACACTACCTAGCTCAGCGGTGATGCCCGTGGATAAACCGCACGTTCCGAAGGCCGAGGCGACCTCGAACAGGATGGCGGACACTCCCCGGCGGTTCGGCTCTGCCAGCAGCAGCATGAAAATCCCTGCGAGGAGCAGTGCAATGCCAGTGAGGAAAAACACAAAGCTTTTGAGCGAGTCCTCTTGGCTAATCATCCGGCCAAAGACCTTCGGCTCCTTCTCCCCGCGAGCATAAGAAACTAGGGACAGCACGATAACGGCTATGGTCGTTGTTCGGACACCGCCTCCCATACTGGATGGGCTTGCCCCAATAAACATCAGTATGGATACGAGCAGTAAGCTTGCCTCTGTGATTGTGGACATATCAATGGTTGTAAGCCCAGCGCTGCGAGAAGTGACGGACGTGAAGAGTGCGCTGAGTATTTTCCCATGCCAGCTCATCCCTGTTAGCGCATGTGTCCGCTCCGTCAACCAGAAGCCGATCGCGCCGAACAGCAGCAACACCGATGTTGTCACGAGTGTCAGCTTGGTATACAGGGAGAATCGGAAATTCTTATGTCCGCCCCGCAAATACTCTCGCAACTCAGCCAGTACTGGAAATCCGATCCCGCCTAATACAATCAAGAACATGGTAGGTGCCTGTACGAAATAGTCCTCCGAATAATCGAGCAATGAATTGCCGAACAGATCAAAACCAGCATTCGTAAATGCCGAAATGGTATGAAACATCCCATAATACAGAGCGCGCCAAATCGACCCGTACTCGCCGGTAAAATAGAAATACAAGCCAAACGCTGCTGTACTAATCGCCTCTAAGATCAGCGTAAAGCCCAGCACTAGCTTCATTAACTGTACCAATCCAGATAGATTGTTGCGATTCTGGTCAATCATAATCATCTTACGCTGCAGCAGCCCGATTTCCTGCCCAAACAATAGCCAATAAAAGCTCCCCAGCGTCATTACCCCGATGCCACCGAATTGAAAAGCAATGATTAGCACACCAATTCCGAAGCCGCTTAGCGTATCTTTGATGCCAACAGTCGTCAGGCCTGTCACGCTGACAGCACTGACCGATGTAAAGAGGGCGTCCACGAATGAGATCGTGGCGCCCGGCTTTAGGCTGATAGGTAGTTTAAGAAGGACGGCAATGAGAAGCATGCCGATTATATAAGCGACAACAATGAGTCTTGAGGCAGGCATTTTCTGTATTTTCCTTAGCATGATGTTTACCTTCAATAGAGAGTAATAGAATTAGATACTCTTATATTGTCCTTTGAAATGTTCTCCCATCCAAAGGCAGACTTCCCATAAATCTGCAACAGGTTGATTCGTGTACGGCAAGGTGTGCAAATAACCAGGAGGTCCAAACTCTGGCGTAAAGGTGATCGTTGTTTGGCCTAGTTCTTTCTGCGCTTGGATAATGCTATCCCACCAGCCCAGATGCCGCTGTAATTCATGCGCGTACTCTGGCGCTCTTGGATCTGGTACCTGCGGTCCCTCTGCGTAACCCACGCGGCCGTGAATATGCTGTACACGTGAGTAGGTTTTGAACAAATTATCCTCTTGATCCTCTAACGTAGACTCGCATACGCAGCACCAGTGGCTGTAATCAACTGTTAAGTTGATCTCTGGCACGGCATCTAGTATCCGTCCTGCATCCCAAGGATTAAATAAGGTACGGCCGCGATGTGTCTCATGACCAATAGGAATTCCCCATTGCTTCTCAATATTTACTGCTTCACGAAAGAAGGCCACCTGTTGCTCGAAAGGCATAGAATCCTTGCCGCTGTGTGAAGTAATGCTGATGGGACGAAATGAAACCGCACGCGCCACTTGTTCGCGAAATGACACAAGATGATCTGGCCCATTCGTAAACACCATAGCAATATAGTCCAGTTTATACAATTCCAATAGCTTGCGGAACAGCTCCTCATCAGATGAGTGCGGCATGGGCGCTTCGATTCCCTCATAGCCTGCCGCTGCAATTCGCTCGAACTGGGACTCTAGCGAACCTTCCATGCCCCACAACGCTTTAATTAATTTAATGTCCATCCTTAATTGCCCTCCTCATCTCATCAATGAGTCAAGCTTAAAGCATCTGACATTATTTGGCTAGCGTATTTTTTGGCACTACTCACACACTCAAAACTAGGAATTACTTTCCAGCAAGGCAGCCCTAATCACTTCTCTTTATCAACCATAAAATGCCCCCGCAACTTTCACGCCGCGGAGGCACCTGGTGTGTTTTATATGTGTTTAAGGACATTAGTAAAAAAACATGAGTAATTTTTAATAATGTTACCTATACAACATATTTATTTGGAGCCTGGACCTGGTTGTTGTCCCGGTTGCGGGCCAGTTGGTGATACGGTTGGCGGGCCAGTTGGTGGTCCGGTTGGCGGGCCAGTTGGTGGTCCGGTTGGCGGGCCAGTTGGTGGTCCGGTTGGCGGTCCAGTTGGCGGTCCAGTTGGCGGTACGGTTGGCGGTCCAGTTGGCGGTACGGTTGGTGGTCCAGTTGGTGGTCCGGTTGGCGGTCCAGTTGGTGGTACGGTTGGCGGTCCAGTTGGTGGTCCAGTTGGTCGGCCTGTTTGCGGGCCTAGTTGAGGATCTAGCTGCAACTGATCCCCTTTCTCTGGAAAATTCTTTCCTTGGTCTTGACATTTGCTAGGTTCTGCACATTTCATCGGAGGGTGATTCTGATCAAACTGTCTGTTAACACCCGGAGGCAATGGCGGCAGGCCAATATCGTTAATATTTTTTTTGTTTCCGTCTTTATCGATTACTATGACATGCCCCTGATCATCATGTTCTATCTTCCCCTTAAAGTCCTTCGGCACGATCACGCCATCCTTCAATTCCATATTCGACGGAATAAGATTGGTATCGAGCTTAAAGTCTTTTGGAAAATGCACAAATTCACCTAACTTAATCCCTTCGCCTAACTTAACGTCCTTCGGAAGATTTAATCCGTCTGGAATGAAGGCGCCCTTTGGAATTTCAATTCCTTGAGGAAGATTAATTCCAGGCGAAAGCTGGATTCCCTCGGGCAGCTTCGTACCGGGAGGAATCTGCATAGCCGGAGGCAATTTAACATCCTTAGGCAACTCCATACCATCAGGAAGTTCAAAACCTACGGGCAGTTGAATCCCGGTCGGTAGTTTATATTTAATATTCAACTCAAAGCCAGGATTCAAGATGACGTTATTGGGCAACTCAAAATGATCCGGCAACTTAACATCATGCGGCAGCGAGGTGCCTTGAGGGAGCTTCATATTTTCAGGAACTATGGTGCCCGGAGGCAACACTACGTGATCCGGCAGGTTCATATCGATTCTCATCTGAATGCCCTGCGGCAGCACAAATCCCGGAGGGAGCTGCACATTAGCAGGCAGATCGATCGATCTGTACTCTACTCCCTGTATTTGCTGAGGTCCAGCTTTTTTAATTTCGTCATGACCAATCTGATTATTTTGAATGAAATCGCCTTGCAGCTTTTGAGCCTGCTTCAATAAATTGTCGTTGATATTATCAGCAAATTTCGCATTATTAATAAATTGATCCACGAACAAAACTTGCTTGGTCGCAAACTCTTTTTTCTGTTGATCGGTAAGCTCTTTGAAATTATCCGGCCGATTTTGTAGAAATTGATTGATAGCTCCCTGCGATTGGATAATTTTGTCGTTCATCTCTTGAGGAAGTTCAAAATTCATACGTGGTTTCAACTGCCTCAGCAGCTCCTGCTGACTAGTTCCATAATCCTGCAAACTGCTGAGTTGGTTCAAAATGGACTGCTGAGCTTCAACTTGTGATTCAGGAACTTCAGCAGCAAAATTGATTAGGTTTTCCTGTTTTTTCAAAAGCTCGTTTTGAACCCTTTTAACCTGCTCATTCATCCAATCCTTCTGATTGTTGAATTCCTTCACCTTATCGTCTGGTATAAACACTGGAGATGGAGGAGCTTGATTTGGTTGAATTCCCAGTACGTATGTATTGGTTGGTACAGCTATCGGTTTTGGATGTGAAGCATTCTGCATAACAACTGTACCTGCAAGTACAGAAAGTTCGGCGGTACTTCCATTCGATTGAATTCGAAATGTACTATCCGGTGCAATAAATTGCGTTCCTTGGCTGACGATTTTAAATTCCGAACCCGCTTTCTGGTTGGCTACCTGTGTAAAAGCTGTTCCCTTTAGGATATCAAAAGTGACTTTACGCTCGCCAGTTAGCTTATCTTTATCCAATTGGGAAATTTTCGTTTCTGAATTGGATTCAAGCTTTATTGCAGAACCTTCCGGTGTAAGCAAGGTAACTTGCCCATTGTCGCTGGTGCGGATCTGCGCCCCTCTTTCAAGCAGTTCCTGCTGCTCTGCAGCTCGCCAATTCCCTTTTTCAAAAACCTCGACCTTTCCGTTGACATCGGTTAGCTGCACGAGCCGGGAAGCAGAAACTACCTCAGCCTTCTTCTCTTCATTGTTCCATGTCACCTTGGAGCCGAGCGCTTCACTGACGAAACGAAGCGGAACCATCGTGCTGCCGTCTATTATTTGAGCCGGTACATCCAATTCGACCTCTTTGCCGTCGATAACCGCTTTAGGATTCCCCAACTTCAGCTTTACGACATGGCCATCCAACGTGACAAAGACGGTTTGAGTATCACTGTCCCAAGCAACTTGTGCGCCCTGCGTTTCTGACATCGCTCTAATCGGCAGCAGCGTCCTTCCGTCTTTAATTTGCGGCGGCACTTCAGACTGCAGATTCATCCCATCAACCTGTAGGCCAACGGTGTTAAGCTCATCCGCCCATACGGTGGAACAGGTGAAACCGAATGTAAGAAGCAGCGTATACAATCCCGATTTCCAAAAATACTTTACCCCCACTTTGTATCCCCCTTAAGTAAATCATGAAAAAAAATCCCCATCCTCCTAGGACTTTAAGATCATTATCGACAAATCACGACATTATTTTTAGTTGTTTTTTGACATGTCGTCTCCGTGTCTTCAGGCAGCCGTTCACTCGGAAATGACAACTTTCATCTAGCGCAGTCATCATTTTCGGATTCATTCCGCCAACATCTGAATTGGGGTAATCTCGATGGATTGAAAGAACAAGCCCGAGGACAGGTTCCCCCGGGCTTGTTGCCGTTCACCTTATATCATTACTGTACCTTCATGTTGTCCAGATTCAAATAATTGGTGCTGCCCTTCGTAGCATCGAAAATCAGAGAAATCGTATTGCTGCCGCTATTCAAGTGGACATTCGGGACCATAACGGAATTATAAGAAGTCCAACTCCCCGTACCGCCAAACGACACATTGTTGACGACTCCTACGCCGTTTACATAGAGATAACGCCCTGCCGTTCCTGCCCCACCAGCATAACGGAAGGTCAAGTTGTAATTGCCAGCTGCATTCGCCACTACGTTAAAGTCTACCCATTGGCCGCTCGAATTCCAGCCTGCCACATAGCCATTTCCAGTGAATCCGCCATTCGTAGATTCCGTAGAAAGGGAATGAAGGGAAGCCGCTTCTGCTTCATAGGTGATATCCGTTTCGATAAGCTGGAAGGCCATGTTATCTGCTGCAGCATATGGCCATTGAATAAATGTACCTCCGCTAATCAACGAGTTATTGGCGACATTTAGCGATTTGCCGGAAAGTCTGTTCGTGATTTTATAATAGCCTTGAGCAAGCCCTTGAATTTGCCATTGATCGTTGCCAGTCGTGCCATAATCCCATTGAATAACCTTCGCACCATCGCTTAGAGATGCATTTTCGACAGATAGCGCCTTCCCGCTTTTTACATTCATAATTTTATAGTATCCGCTATCTGTAGCAGTAATTACCCATTTGTCATTCTGCACAATCCCCTTATCCCATTGAAGAATATTCGCTCCGTTCGAAGTCGAGGCGCCATCAACAGCTAACGACAAGCCGTCTGATTTCGGGGATATTCGGAAGGTTTTTCCCGAAACAATCGCCCCCGTTGCTGCCTCCGAACCCGTGAGCTTCAACATAACCGATCCGTGTGAGGGCACGTTTGTCGTATAACTAGTTGTAAAAAATCCCACATTCGTTTTGGCCCACAAATCTCTAATTGCTACTGTGGAGCTCAATCCAAGGCTTGCAAAATTCACTGACATATTCGAAGCTGCATTCGTACGATTTAACAAGACAAGGGCTCTGGTCCCCGAAGTCTGCAATAACTTGGAATAAATCTGAAGCCCTCCAACATCACTGACCAATACGCCCTGTTTGCCCAACGCATCTTGATCCACGGCAATCACTTCTGCATTCATCAACGTATCTTGCGTAGCTTGATTCATGGATGCTAAGTTATTGCCAGCAATGAGCGGTGATGCCATGATGGCCCACATGGACATATGCGAACGGTATTCGGTGTCTGTCATCCCGCCTCCAAACACAGCGCCCGTTCCGTAGTTGCCTACCATTAGCATATCTGCATCGTTCCAGCCTAAAGTTGGGCCAGCGAAGTTAGCTAGAGGAGCATTCTGGTCAATAATCCATGTGACTCTATCCCAGAAATCGAATATATCATCCGTCGTTCGCCACATGTTACCTGTAGAAGATCCCCATACCCAAGGTTTATTCACTCCCCAATTACAAATGCTGAACAACATAGGCCTTCCAGAATTAGCTAAGGCATCTCGGATGATGCTATACCGAGTTTGTGGATCCAAGGTACCATGATCACACCAATCTATCTTGGTATAGTCCACACCCCATGAGGCAAATGTAGCAGCGTCTTGAACCTCATGACCATACATGCCTGGCCTTCCTGCACACGTAGTGTAGCCAGCATCCGTATAGATCCCAAATTTCAAGCCTTTGCTGTGAACATAACTAGCAAGTGAGGCAATTCCGCTTGGGAATTTGACCGGGTCCGCAATGATCGTGCCATCAGCAGCCCTACTTGTTTGCCAACAATCATCGATCACAATGTAGGTGTAGCCTGCCGCTTTCATGCCGCTGCTAACTGCAGCATCGGCTGCTTGCTTTATTTTATCTTCATCCACATTACATCCGTAGATGTTCCAGCTATTCCAACCCATTGGAGGGGTCAGCGAAAGGCCGTTGTTTAATGCTGCCGCTTTCTGTGGAAAAATAACTCCTGACATGATCAATGGCAACGTAATAAGAAACACCTGCAAGGCCTGCAGTACAAAATGTGTTCGATTTCGCGTTTCTTTTTTCATAATTACCTCCATGTTCAAGAGTTTTTCTTATAAGCCATACAATCGGTCCACATTCAGATAGTTCGCATTCCCTTTCGAACTGGCAAACCCAAGTCGGATCGTGTTGGAACCCGCAAGTAAAGAAACGGTCACGGAAACAGTGTTCCAGGTACTCCAATTGGATGTGCCGCTAAAGGTCAAATTGGTTGTGACATCGACGCCATTGACGTTAACATAACGGCTTGCATTCCCAGCTCCTGCCGCATAGCGGAATGTAATGGTTTTGGTGCCGGCGGTATTCTGATTCACATAGAAATCGATGGACGTACCACTCGTGTTCCAACTTGCCACATAGCCACGGCCGTTAAAGCCAGTCTGCGTGCTTTCATTCATCATCCCGCTTCCGCTTACTAAGGTACGCCTTGCATTTTCAGCTTCGTATACGCCGTTGCCAGCGATGTTTCCTGTGTAGTTATCCGCTGGTGTCAATTGTAAAATGGACGCTCCGGCGGCGGCCGCCAAGCTTTGAACATAGGATGAACCCGTTGGTGCCGTCCAATCACTGCCGATAATGCCATCCGATGTTCGTCTATGGTTCCACGCTTGTGTGGCGTTTTGCTGTAGAAAGTTGAGATATTGAGACTGACTGGCTTGTACGCGGAGTTGATTCAGACTGCGGGCAAAAACCATTTTGAAACCTGGAGCATCATTCTCTCCTTCGTACATCAGAGAAGTAGCCGATGTCATATTGTTGATGACGTAATTGGCTGCATTATTCGCATCTGTTAAATAACTAGCTGTACCCGTAGCCATGTATAACGCTGTAGCTGCACCAAGGTAGGTGCCGTAATTATACGTAAAATCCCAATCCTTCACGATCCCGGCTCCAGTGCCCTCCATGTGATCATTCACTTTGCTGCCATTGACTAGCTTCGTTTGGATCCAGCTGTAGATTTGCTGCGCTTTCGTTAAGTAGCTTGCGTTATTGTAGGCATTCTTTAGCTTAATGGCGGTCATGACCATAGGCGCATTGGTGGCCATATTTTTCTGAGCATTGGAGCTAGTTGCCGGATTCTGCGCATCCGCTCTCCACCAAATGCCGCCGCCATAATAGGAGGTATCCCAGCTAGCATAGACGTGATCGAAGAGAAAAGAGCCGCGGTTTAAATATTCTTGTGTCCCTGTAATCTCATAGGCACGCAGACAGGCAAGCGCCCACCAGCCAAGATCATCATTGAATTGATTATCAATCATGTTCGTGTATTTGGCATTGAAGCCTGTGTAAATATCATCGATCATGGTTCGATATGTGCTGCTCCCCGTGCGTTGATACGCATCCATAACGGTCTCCCACAGCTGAGCCTCCCACCAGAAATCCGTGTAAAGTCCGCCATTGGGGCCATAAGCATGTGCGGATTGGATCGTATGGTCACTGTTTGTGTAGAAGTATTTGGCTGAAGCATCATAAAAGGTATTCACGAACGAGCTCATCGCTGTATCCGCATTTGACGACGTGAAAGCGGAAGCGCGATTGGCGCCCCCCCATACCGTAAGGAAAAGAACCATCACCATACCCATACTTACCCATTTGGATGTCGTTTTTTTGACTAGACTCATGTCCAACAACTCCTTTTCTCATAAAAGTTATTCCCGCATGAATTGAACGCGCTTACATGAATGCTTGAATTCACCTCCTTTCAGCTTCTATGGGTTATCTACTTATCTCCTTTAGATAGCAGTGCCGCATACGCCTCCAATAACATAACGCCGCTTAGCATCACGCTCAGCTGAATGGGTCCTTCCGGCGGCACTTTTCGCCAGTCCGTTCCAACGCGCCCGTTGTTGTCTAAACCATGCTTCATTAGCATGTAAGCATTGTTGATAATAAGCCTAGCCGGCAAGTCGAAATCAGGGTAAGTCTTTGCCATTTGCATGAGGTAGCGGATTAATATCCCTTTGAATAAGCCAGTATCGTCGATCCCTTCATCAGGTAGAGTCCCTGTTACCGTGTCGCATAGTCGTATAAAAACGGCATCTGTTGTTCTACGTGCATCCGCTAGATAGGCAGGTTCGCCTGTGCAGCTATATAATTCTAAGCCTGCGCCCATGAATACCCCTTGGCAGTACGTAAACTGCCAATCCTTATCGATCTGTCCATCACCCAAACGATTGATCCCATCCCAGATGAAACCATCGCTCGGATCCATCAACGTCGCTTTGTTCCAAGCATAGATGCTTTGGGCCATGGCCAAGTTAGTCTTATCGCCAAATCGCTGAAATAAGCGAGCACCCAGAATAGCCGCTGGCGCATTGGCTGGCGTGTTTTTGTAGTCGATCTGACTCTTTCGCCAAGCAATACCGCCGCCCATCTGCTCATTCCATCCGCCTTGAATGTCCTCCCACAAATCAGCAACAGCTTCGTGATATTTCCGATCGCCTGTTATGTCGTAAGCCCGAAGCCAAGCTAATGCCATCCATGCCATATCGTCGTAGTACTCATGGCGAAACGTCCCTCCATTGGAATTGAGAATACCGTGGAACAACTGCTCTAAGTACTCCGCATACTCCTTCTTACCTGATCTTATTAAGCCATCGATACAGACATCCACCGCGTGGGCCTGCCACCAGTAATAGTAGTTTTCACCGGGTCTGTTGACCGTTCTGCTGTCATCCCACTGATGCATCGTGCCTCTCCTTGGATCCCAATACAGCTTCCATAACGCTGCTTGAACATGATCCGCAAACGCTGCCGCATCCATCCATTCCTCAGCTCCTTCTTTGAAAAAAAGCAGGGGCAGAATCTCCTGCCCCCACCTCCTATTCCACAACTAGCAAGCCTTGTTTCTCTAATACAGCTAGTCTCTCCAACAACATGACGCCGCTTAAATTAACGCTCAAATCCTCCGCCGGTTCAGGCGAGGTTGCCCATGATTTACTGAACATCTGGCGCTGCTCATCTCTCCCGTAAGACCAGAGGCTATTCGCATTCGTTACCAATAACGCTAGGGACTCCTTCTGACTCGGGTCTACGAGCACGAGTTCTGCCAAATAGCGGACAAAGATGCCTTTGAATAAGCCGCCATCCCCATTGCTTTCGCTAGGCAGCATGCCCGTGATCGGGCTGGTCAGCCTAGTCTTCGAAGCGTGAGCAGTCTGCGCTGCGTCAGCCAAATAGCTTCGTTCCCCCGTTGCCCGGTATAACTCAACGCCTGCACCGATATAAACGCCCTGACAGTAGGAGAACTCCCAACTCTTATCAATCTTGCCATCACCCTCGCGGTTTTTCCCATCCCACACGAAGCCTGTCTCTGGATCTACAAGGTTGGCCTTCTGCCAATCGTAGATCTTCTTCGCCCACGTCAAGTCTTCTGCATCGCCAAACTGCTGATACAATCTCGCTGCCAGTATGACCGCAGGCGCATTCGCCGGTGTATTCTTGTAATCAAGCTGCGGCTTGCGCCAGGCAATACCTCCGCCCTGCTCCTCGTTCCAGCCTGTCTTGATATCTGCCCAAAGAAGCAGTGCAGCCTGCTTATACATCTCTTCCTTCGTTGCCTCATAAGCTCGAAGCCACGCTATCGCTAACCATTCCATATCATCATAGAAATCATTGGGCCAAGCACCGCCGTTGCGATCCAACATACCTTGATACATATTCGCCAAATAGCCTTTTACTTCGCTATCTCCCGTTCTTACATAAGCATCCACCAACGTATCTACGCCATGGGCCTGCCACCAATAATGAAATTTCTCATTGCATAAATCGTTACACGGCGATAAATTATCAAATAAGTTCCGCTTGCTGTTCCAATACTGCTTCATCAATCCTGCTTGTGCGAGATCGGCTCTCTTCGCCCAGGTTTCCGTCTTAGACACACTTACTTGTGCATCCGTTATTGCTTTGTGCTCGTTCCCCATGTTCATCACTCCCCAGGTAGCCACTATGTATATTCCTATCCCGACAGCCGCTAGGGCTATTCGCATTCTCCAACGTTTGTTCAACCTGTTCACCTTATTGTCCGACGTGCGATCTATCCCTTGGTCCCCGTAAAAGCAATCCCCTGCACGAAATACTTCTGTAATAGCAGGAACAGGATCAGAATGGGAACGACTGCGATTAAAGCTCCAGCCATCAACGGTCCGAAATCGACCTGTTTGTTATACGTAAATGCGGCTAACCCTAGCTGAATCGTTTTCTTAGCGGGATCATTCAACATAATGAGCGGTCCGAGAAAACTGTTCCAGCCTGCTTGAAAGGTGAAAATGCCTAGAGTAGCTAAAGCCGGCTTCGCTAGCGGCATATAAATGTTCCAATAAATGCGGAGCTCACCGCTCCCTTCAATGCGTGACACCTCTTGCAAATCACTAGGTAGGGAGACGAAAAACTGTCTCATGAAAAACACCGCAAATGACCCCGAAGCTCCTGGCAAAATAACCGCCCAGAACGTATTCAACAGACCATTCCCGCCACCGCCCAGCCAATCATTCCCACCCACGAAGGGGATGTGCTTCAGCACGAAAAACTGCGGAATCAGGGTTACGACACCAGGAATCATCATGGCGGCGAGCAATATTTTGAACATCGTATCTCGGCCTCTGAATCGCAGCTTCGCGAATGCATACCCGCTTAGTGAACCTAACAGCAAGTTGAACATGACCCCCATAAAGGCTAAGTAAAACGAATTCTTGAAATACAACCCGAACGGGACCAAGTCGAAAGCCTTCGTATAATGCGATATCGTCAAGCTGGAAGGAATCCATCGAATCGGCAGCATGAAAATCTCTTCATCTGGTCGGACTGAGGTGACTAGACTCCATACAAAAGGGATCACCATGACCAGGCAGATCGCGATAGAAATGAGATACAACAACGTCGTATACAAATACTTTTGTTTCATCCTCCACCCCTCCTAGATCATGGCATCTTCTTCTTTGTTTAGCTTCATATTAATAAGCGAGAATACAAGGATCAGAAGAGACAAGGCGAAAGCCATCGCGTCTGCGTATCCCATTTGCAACTGCCCAAAGCCTTGCTGATAGATATAATACACGGTCGTCTTGGTCGAGTTCGCTGGACCGCCCTTGGTCAAAACATAGGCTTGATCGAAGAGCTGAAGCGCGCCAATGATCGCCATGGTACTTACGAAAAAAGTAGTCGGCCTTAGCACAGGCCAAGTGATATAGCGGAACGATTGCCAGGCATTCGCACCATCCAGCTTTGCTGATTCATACAGATGATCGGGTACACCGTTCAGTCCGGCTAAATAGATAATCATATTCGAACCAACGGATTGCCATAAGGTTACGAAAACGATGGAGATCATCGCATAGGGCATTTCTGCCAGCCACGAAGGTCCTGTTATGCCAATTTTGCTCAGGAGTTCGTTCACGAGCCCAAACTCAGGATTAAGAAGCCAAATCCAGACCGTTGCAGCTGCTACGCCTGATGTTAACGTTGGTAAATATCCTGCTGTACGAAAGAGCTTGACACCAATACGTTTGCGCATAAAGAGAACAGCCATGGATAAGGAGATGGCGATGTTCAAAGGAATATACAGCACCGAATAGAACAAAACATTTTTCAATGTTGTCCAAAAAGTCGGATCATCCACGAGTCGCTTATAGTTAACCAAGCCAACAAAATCATTTTTGCTCACAATGTCATAATTCGTGAAGCTTAGGTACAACGCCATGATAACGGGAATTACGGTAAATATGACAAACAGAACGATTGTCGGCGTAATGAAAAAGTATCCCATCCTAGCTTGATGCCGGCTAAGCTTGCTGACCGATGCCATAGATTTCCTCCTTACAAGAAAGGGGAAGGATCACCTTCCCCCTTGTGCGTCGATTTACTTGCCTGCCGCGTTCTGATCTAGCAGCTTATCCCCTTGCTCTTGCCCCTTCTTCAAAGTTGTTGCCGCATCCTGCTTGCCTTGGACGAATAGATCTAGATTCGGCATCAACCCATCCACTTCCATGACGGAATAACCAGGATGCTGCGGACGAATCTTCGCGAATTCCAGCGTATCCATGAACGGCTTCCAATTCGGATCATCTTTGAAGAATGGATCCTGTAAGGCTGGCTTGAAGCCTGGCAGGTTCATACTTGTTTTGGCCCAAAGAAGCGCGTTGTCCTTATTCGCTAACCACCATTTCTCGAATTCCCATGCCTCGTCTTTATGCTTAGAACCTGCAGGAATTACTAGACCGAAGCCGCCCATGACGCTTCCTTTACCACCGCTAGGTCCAGTTGGGGGAGGAACAACACCGAAATCAAGTTCTTTCCCATATTTCTTATACGTGGACAGCATCCAAGGCCCTGTATAAGTCATAGCCACTTTACCGGTGACGAAGGCGTCTGTGCCTTCACCTAGACCTTTTTCAAATCCAACCTTATACACCTTATCTTTGTTGATCAGTTTATCCCAGAAATCGAGTACCTGTTTACCTTGATCATTATTAAAGTTCGATTTCTTCATATCGCTTGTCATCATAGAGCCGCCTGCTTGCTGTAACCACATATTGAATAGGCCATTATCATTCATGGACATCCCGGAGCGAACCAGCTTATCGCCTTCCCATACGGTCAATTGCTTAGCCGCATTCTCCAGCTCTTCCCATGTTTTCGGCGGTTGAAGACCTTTTTCAGCGAATAGTTTTTTATTATAAAAGAGTGCTCTTGCATCAACGGTTAAAGGAAGGCCATACAGTTTGTCGCCGGAAGACAGTTCTTTCAACGCTTCATCATAATAATCGGTACGCTTAATGTTATCTCTCTTCATATATTCATCGATCGGCTGAAGGACATTCTTGGAGGCATACAGGGAGGTCCGCCATCTATCCCAGAACATCACATCCGGCGATCCGCCCGAGGTCGCAGCTGTTAGAAACTTCGTAATCATGTCTTCCTGCAGCACATATTTTACTTTGATTTTATCCTGTGATTTATTGAAGGCATCCGCCATCATAACGAATTGCTTCTCACCTTCACCACCCCAGTCCCCCCAGAACGTAATTTCTACGGGAGCTTTGGCAGCTGGTGCGGTTGTTGCAGCTACCGGTGCAGTTGTGCCCTCAGGCTTCGTACTTGCTGCCGTTTGATCCGTGTTGGTCTTTGATGTACAGGCAGCTAAGCTAAGAGTTAGTGTAACAGCGGTTAAGACAGTCATCCATTTTTTCATGTTTTTTCCTCCCTTTTATATGAAACAAGCTACTTTTCCATGTCTATGTTAAAAGAGGTTACCCCCACATAACCTAGCATCATGTCCGAACTATTTTCATAATCGAATGACCGCAAACATCTAACACCAGCTCACTAAACATGGCGTTTGCCCATGAGAACCAAGGACGTGTATACTTCGCTGGATCGTCAACGTGAAAGCCTTCGTGCATAAATCCGGTTCCCGCATCGGTATCGGCCAATAGATCCAAAATGCGAAGCTTCTCTTCACGGCTTGCAGCCGTAAGACCTTGAATCGCAAGTGAAATCGGCCAAATATAACACTCTGGTGTATGCGGACTGCCTATACCTTCTGCAGCTATTCCCCTATAAAAATAAGGATTCTCTTCGCTTAGAATAAATCTCCGTGTGTTCTGATACATCGGATCCGATATATCCCTGTAGCCTAAGTACGGTATGGAGAGCAAGCTGGGCACATTAGCGTCATCCATCAGATGATACCCTCCAAGCCCGTCAGTCTCATAAGCGTACATAGCGCCTAGCGTAGGATGCTGGGTGGTCCCATATGCCTCAATTCCGCTTCTAATTTCAGCTGCCAACTGAAGCGCTTCGACACTCACAGCAGTATCCTTCCATACTTCATCTGCGATCTCAGCCAAATACGCTAACACCACGACAGCGAACATGTTCGATGGAATTAAATAGCCATACGTACAAGCATCATCACTTGGGCGAAAGCCTGACCATGTCATTCCGGTATAGCCGACTCGGCTGCCCATTCCGTCACGGGTTAAAGTGTCCGTAGGCGGACAGTTCACTCTTTGGAAACGATAGGGAGAGTCTGTTTCATGTGCTTGCTCTACCCGCCAAAGCTGAAGAATAGAAGTAGCCGCTGAACGAAAATCGTCATTGAATTGAGAGGTTCGACCAGCTACTTTCCATAACAGGTAACTGAGCTGAATCGGATAGCAGAGTGAATCAATTTCATATTTACGTTCCCAAATCCATGGGCTCATTTGTGTGATGTCCTGTTGATGCCCTGCGCCATGGGGTTCTTTGTTAAAGGCATTCGCATACGGGTCAATCCCAATATACTGAACTTGCCGCTTGACGACACCTTCAATCATATCCGCAATCTGAGGATCTTCTTTCGCTAGCAGCAGATACGTCCGAACTTGGGCAGATGAATCACGCAGCCACATAGCTGGTATATCACCTGTTATAACAAACGTTGAACCGTCTTCCAGCCTTTGAATTGTCGTTCCATATGTATTGGCGAAGCATTCTCGAAACATGGCTGCCAGCTTCGGCCGCTCAACCTGATGCAGTTCGTTACTTACATGATCAATGAGATCAGACATGGACTTCGGCAGCACAGAAGATTTCATCATCGGGTGAACCAACTCCCTTAACTTGTAAATAAACCGCTTACATATATGATTATAGGCGAGAATAAAACATTATGTCAATATGTATTTATTATATTATTTACATATCATTTAATTTAGTTAATATATCAACTGAAAGAAAAGGAGATTGCTAGGTTCGCAATCTCCGGTCTAAGCCTTGTTTATAGGTTGTTTGTTGTTCCGATCATTTTGCTGGACCTGTTGACTCACCGATGATCAGTTTGGCGTCCAAAGTCGTTTTATTCGACACTTTCTCACCACGCTTTAGCTTCAGCACGTTCTCAACAGCCAGTTTGCCGATTTCGTCTTCATTCTGAATCATGTGCGTAAACCGATAGCCGCTGCCCAGCGTAGTTGGTGGACTATCAAAACAAAGGATAGAAATATCCCCTGGTATTTGAAGTCCCATCTGCTCCACCGCCGCCTTGGCAAGCAAAGCAATATTATACTCCATCGCGAATAAGGCCGTAATGTGCGGATGGCTCCGCAAATGCTCCTTGATCATCTCGATATCTCGATCAATGTTGGGCTGATGGAACGAATTCGGAAGCGTTGACGTAATCTCGTCCAGCCACAGGGATCGGTCAACGAGAACCCCACGTTCTGCATGTGCACGAACAAAACCTTCGATCCGGTCCTCAATCGCCGTTGTATCCATCGGTGGCGGTGTAAGCAAACAGATTTGTTTATGTCCCAAATCAAGCAGGTAATCCGCACCTGTGCGTGCAGCACTGATGTTATCCGTACTGATCGAAGACGCAGCAACGCCTTTGAGATGGCGATCCACCAGCACTAATGGAAACTGCTGAATGACTAACTTCAGAATTTCAGCGTTGTAGAACTCCCCTTGTGCCGGAAATACAATGATGCCATCTACGCCTAATTCGAGAAACGAGCGAATCGCTTTCTCTTCGTTCTCAGGCAAGCCAAAGGAGCGGCGCAGCACAAGGAAGCTATCATTATCGGCGGAGGCGCGCTCCATCCCATAAATCATTTCCGTGCCGAACGTATTCCCGAAATCCGTGATGACAAGGCCGATCAGCGTATGTTTGGCCCGATCCTCCGAGGACAACACTTCTGCAGATGGCTCGCCTTCTTCAGCAACAAATGAGCCTTTCCCTGGCTTCCGGACGATAAGTCCTACTTCTGCCAGCATCTCCAGCGCTTTTTTACTCGTGATTCGGCTCACATTATAGTCATCAGCCAATTCCTTCTCCGAAGGAACACGGTCTCCGATATTATATTTGCGTTGTAAAATTTCTTCCCGCAGCGTTTCATATATCCGCTCATAAATGGGTCTTGAATCCGTTGACATTGCTCCCCACTCCCTACGCCCAACCAAATGTTATATCATGTGTTAATATTAATATATCATGTTATAGTTAATTTGGAAAGATGGGAGTTGGGACATAGAAGTATTTAAGCAGTGACATTTCCCTTGTTCCGACTCATAAACCATAAGGTTAACCAGATTGATTATTCATTTGAGTCAATTCAGGTACAAAGTTGAATGAGGTATCCGGCTTCACCTATGGCGTATTGAACTTGGGTTTGGATTTGAACAGCATATTTTTTATAGAAAACATGGCAGTACTCACCATAATCCTGACATTTGGATTTTTGTGGTTATCATGCGCTGGATTGGTGTAGAATATGTAAATGAATGGGCTGTTAAAAAAACAAAAAGACTGAAGTCACCTATTAGTTGGTGATTTCAGTCTTCTACTTCGTTTAGATAACGAATTCCATAAATTCCGGTGAGCGCAGTCTCCCGCTTTGAGTCCAGTTTCTTGTCTTGATCCTGGCCATGATCCGCGGCTCCATATAGGCAAAATTCTTGTCTTCCTTGAATACTAAGCGTTTCTTCACGCCTTCCAGCGCTTCTTTGTGCTGGGGAGTTACACCTGACTCAATAATCCCGACAGGGAACTTAGATCCATCGGCAGCGTCAATAGAGGCCAGCAAGGCAAAATTATTTTTTCGATACCCTGAAATATAAACATCTGCATAGGTCCAATTAATCACCTTTTGCCATTGGATAGAGCGTTTGGCTATTACGTATTTGGAATTCTCTTTGATGGATTTAATGACAATCCCCTCAAGTCCCCGCTTACGAACCTGCTCAAAATAATCAACCGCATTCCCCTCAAACACTTGAACCTTTTTATAGTTCTCATTTTCATTAAGAGCCTGATCCAAAAGCTCTTTACGCTTAAGTAAGCTAAGACCTGTGACGTCAATTCCTTTGTATCGCAAAATGTCAAACGCACAGAAGATAACAGGTTTCTTATTCTTCTTAGATAAAAACCTTGCCGACATGGCTTCAAAGTCTGGTTTTCCTTGATCATCCAAGACGACTAATTCACCATCCAATATGGTGCCTTCAGGCACAGGACAATTCAGAAGCTCAGGGAATTTATGTGTAATCAAGTCGTGGTGTTTCGTATACACATACAGTCTATCCATTTTGGAAATAATACAACGTATACCGTCTAATTTTAATTCTGCTATATGATTCTTACTGTAAAATGGCTTATTATTCTTGGCATTGTACAGCCCCATAGGAGAAATGAACATGTGATATCACCCTATACTAAATGATACTTCACTCTGATTCATCTGCCTAATGGAAACTGTTTACTTCGTAAGATTTATGCTGGTTACTCTGGCTGAATTTTACCGTAATAACTTGATTTGTAGGCAAACTCCCTTAAACCATCCGTTGCCTCGCCGCCTCAAACAACAAAACCGTCGCAGCCATCGCGACGTTCAGCGATTCCGCCTTGCCCTGCATCGGAATGATGACCTGCACGTCCGACTGCGCGGCAACCTCCGGCGACACGCCCTTTGCCTCGTTGCCGAAAATCAGCCACGTCGGCTGACGCAGGTCCGTGTCGTAGCACGAGCCTTGCGCCTGCAGGCTCGTCGTTACGAGCCGTACGCCGCGCTCACGCGCCCGCGGCAATAACTCACCCAAATCTGCCTCCACAATCGGCAGATGATACATCGATCCCATTGTCGAGCGGATCGTCTTGGGATTGAACAGATCGACCGTGCCGCGGCCGAGCACAACAGCCTTAGCCCCGACGGCATCCGCACTGCGGATGATCGTGCCCAGGTTGCCCGGGTCCTGGACGCCGTCCAGCACCACAACCAGATCATGCTCGCCGGCAAGCAGCTCGTCCATGCCAAGCTGTGGCCGCGTAACAATGGCCACGACGCCCTGCGGTGTCTGCGCGTCCGAACATTTAGCCAGCACCGCTTGGCTAACGCCCACCCATTCGACCACTTCCCCTGAAAGTGAAGCTAGCTCGGTTGGCACCCCTTTTCCGGCAAGAAAAAGAATGAACTCCACCTGTGCACCAGCCTTCAAAGCTTCCTCAATTAAATGGTAACCCTCAATGATATATTTCCCTTGCTTATCTCTGCCGCGCCGCTCTAGGAGCTGAGCCCAGTCTTTGACTCTGCCATTTTGAACGGACAAGATTTCTATATATGAATTTGACATGAATGTACCTACTCCGCAAAAGTGACTTCAAAAGTTTGAAGACTCGAATTTTTACCCACAATTACTAAAATATCATCTTGTTTAATGGCTTCTTCAGCACTCGGCGGGATGATCATCTGTTCATTTTGCTTAATTGCGATCACATTGCAGCCATATTTCGCGCGCACATCGAGCTCACGCAGACTTTTGCCAATCATCTGCCTAGAAGCTTTCATTTCCAAGATACTGTAATCGGCCGAGAGCTCTATATAATCGATAATGTTCGTTGAAATCATATGATGAGCCACACGCTGTCCCATATCGCGCTCTGGATAGACAATTTTATCAGCGCCAATTTTTTTAAGTACCTTGCCGTGAAGATCATTCACAGCTTTCACGATTGTCGTAGCTATGCCCAATTCTTTAAGAATCAATGTAGTCAAAATACTCGCTTGAATATCTTCCCCAATCGCCACAACCACAACGTCAAAATTCCGAATCCCCAAAGCCCGCATAGCTTCCTCATCAGTAGAATCAGCTTGAACGGCATGTGTCACATAGGCGGAAATGTCTTGCACCGTTTCTTCGCTCCGATCGATGGCTAGAACCTCGAACCCTGATTGTGATAACGTCTTGGCGACAGCTGAACCGAATCTTCCCATTCCAATAATCGCAAATTGTTTTCTCACCGCTCATGTTCCTCCATATTCCCAAGAATACATCCCATTATATCATACTTGAGCTTGTATTCTCACTTCTACACAACCGTGCATGTTGGCGAAGAGTGGGAAGGATGAAGCTATCCCAATCTGCACATATTAGTAGCGAGAATGAAAATGGAAGCGAGGTCCTCGAATGAATATCACCCTAAGACAAGCCATCCACCAGCGGGTTCATGACAAATCAAACGAAGAGCTTAAGGAAGTTATTGAAGACTCCATCGGCGGAGAAGAGAAAGTTTTACCCGGACTCGGTGTGCTTTTTGAAATCATATGGCAGCATTCTGAAGCCAGTACGCAGGATACGCTCGTCGAAACGCTCAAGGCACATCTTGAATAACACCTCACCACACATGGACTATCGCATTTTAAAATAATAGTGTATGGAGCTGGCTGGGGGATGCTGTGACATTCCTTAGCTGGCTTTTCCCTATATAGACGTAAAAATCCCCCTCGCATACACGCACAAGGAGGATCTACATTTTATAATACCGTAAACGGATTCATTGCTGCCGGCTTCTCGCAGCTGCTGTGCATCACATAATGCTGTCCGGAATCGGACGCATCATGGAAGCCATGCATCGCTTCAAGCACGTGATACGCCAGCTCGCCATTCGCGCGATGCGCCGAGCTATCACCTGTGATCAGCGCCTGCGCCATTGCGGCAACACCTAGACCGCGGCTATTGTCCTTATAGCCATGCGAAAGCGGGATAGGCTCCCAATCCGAGCCGCCTTTACGAATAAGCACCTGCCCACCGAAGGTGTTCGGGTCAGGAACACGCAAGGAGCCATGGCTGCCGTAGATTTCAATGTTCGGCAACTGCGTGCCGCCCATAATATCAAAGCTCGTCACGAGCGTTGCAATCGCCCCGCTGTGGAAATCAAGCACACCAGCAATGTGCGTTGGGGTTTCCACTTCAATCTTCTGCCCACGCTTCTTCTCACTTGTAATCGTACGCTCTGGGAAGCTTACGCTCGTTGAACCCGTTACGCGGCGAATCGGACCCAGCAATGCTACTAGTGCCGTTAAATAGTATGGCCCCATGTCGAACATCGGACCGCCCCCTTTAGCATAGTAAAACTCCGGATCTGGATGCCAGTGCTCATGCCCCTTACCCATCATGAACGCTGTAGCGGCAATCGGTGTACCAATCCAGCCATCCTCGATCAGCTTCAAGCAGGTTTGAAGTCCTCCACCTAGGAACGTATCCGGCGCACTGCCAATCAGAAGTCCTTTGCGCTTAGCTACCTCTAGGATCTGCTGCCCCTCTTCACGTGTAACCGCGAGCGGCTTCTCCACATAAGCGTGTTTACCCGCTTCTAAGATCTGAATACAGACCTGTGCATGCACTGCAGGGATCGTTAAGTTAATGACAATATCCACATGCGGATCACTCAACAACTGTTCCACGGTGTACGCATGAGGAATCGCAAACTCCTCGGCACGCGCCTGTGCTCTAGCCAAATCAATATCTGCACAAGCGACCAGTTCCAAATGGTCAAATGTCGGGATATTTTTCATATAAGCCGCGCTTATATTTCCACAGCCAATAATACCAACTTTCATCTTCTTCATCGCTTTATTTCCCCCTCGTGATTAACGTGTTGCCCACAACAACCCGCGTCGCATTAATTCCAACGTTTCCGGCATACGAACAATGTTGGCCTGATGACCAAGCGAATTATAATATACTTTGCCTGCTCCGTATGTTTTGGTCCATACAACCGGCATTTCCACATCGTCAAAGTCAGTCACCGCATGTACCTTAATCGCAGGGTCGACATGCATATAATATTTTTCCGATACAACAACGAAATCTTCAATTCCTTGGGTCAACGGCTGCTCGCGATCTTTCAAACGTACCGTATAAGTAACCCCGTCATTACCAGGATGTGCCACCCATTGGCCACCAACCATGTACTGATACTCAACCTCATTTCGGAAGGAATCGCCCATTCCGCCATGACAGCCTGCGATCCCCGTTCCACCAACCTTCACCGCGTTAATTAATGGTGTCAGCTGCTCGTTCTCGATTTTCCCCATCGTCCAAACAGGAACTATCAGATCTATACTCGCCAAACGTTCCTCATCGCGGAAGCTGTCCAACGTATCCGAAACCTCGACCCCATAACCCTCTTCACGCAGCAACCCTGCAAAAATCCCTGCAACCTCCTCGGGTTGATGACCATCCCAGCCACCCCATACGATCAATGCTTGTTTTTGACTCATCTTGAATTAGCTCCTCTCTCCATGCCCTTTTATACTTCGCTAATACTCACCCAACGACGCTGTGCAATCGACTGATCAACGGCTTCAAGTACCTCTTGACATTTCACACCATCGACGAAATTCGGAACCGGCTGACGATCCTCTGATAGCGCTGTCATCAACTCGACAACTTCATGTACAAACGTGTGCTCATAACCAATCGTATGACCCGCTGGCCACCAAGCATCCATATACGCATGTGAGGCATCTGTTGCTAGAACGCGTCTAAAGCCCTGAACATCCTCATCATCACTTGTAAAATAAACCTGCAATTCATTCAATCGCTCGAAATCGAATTTCACGCTGCCCTTACTGCCGTTAATTTCAAAAGAATTCGTACACCGGTGCCCGGGAGCAAAGCGTGTAGCCTCGAAGCTGCCTAAAGCCCCATTCGCGAATCGCGCCATAAATAACGTCGCATCATCAACAGTAACCGGACCATGCGGTGCATCTTTACTGCCTTTGGCGCTAAGCCCTGTCATGGATGAAGGCAGCGGACGCTCTTTCACGAACGTTTCACTCATTCCGATGACCTCGGTCATGTCACCCACAAGGAAGTGCGCTAGATCGATGAGGTGCGCTCCCAAATCGCCGTGCGATCCAGAGCCTGCGATCTCTTTCTGCAAGCGCCAAACCAACGGGAACGTCGGATCGACGATCCAATCCTGCAAGAACCAAGCACGGAAGTGGTAGATTTGGCCGAGACGACCGCTCTCCACAAGCTTCTTCGCCAGCTGTACTGCTGGAGCAAAGCGATAGTTGAAGCCGACCATGTGCTTCACGCCTGCCTCTTCTGCCGCTACTAGCATCTCCCTTGCATCTGCAAGGGTCAGCGCTAGCGGCTTCTCACAGAAGAGATGCTTGCCCGCCTTCGCTGCCGCCAAGGCAATTTCCTTGTGCGCATCACTGGGCGCATTGATATCGACGACGTCGATATCGGGATGCGAGACCAGCTCGCGCCAATCGGTCACATACCCGTCCCAGCCGAATTGTTCGGCTGCCTGACGGACACCGCCCTCGTCCCGACCGCAGATGAGTTTCATCTTCGGAATCGCCGTTTGCGGGAAAAACATAGGTAAATCTTTATAAGCATGGCTATGCGCTTTCCCCATAAACTTATAGCCAATCATGCCAATATTGAACGTTTTTTTCATCGAATACACGCCTCCCCAAAGTGTGTTTACGCCTTGCTTTTGCTTATGCCAGTCGAAGACTGCCTAATCTTCACTTCCGTCGGCAGCTTCACTTGCAGCTGATACTCACTATTCCCCTGCCCAATACTAGCAAGCACCGCACGAGCAGCATGCTTCCCCATTTCAAAGAAAGGCACTCTTATACTGCTGAGTGGCGGATCACTTAGCTTAGCTGCATCCGAGTCATCGCACCCAATAACTGCGAAATCTCGCCCAGCCACCCAGCCTCGTTCGCGAAGTCCCTGCATCAACCCAATCGCCATCCGATCATTGGCCGCAAACACAGCTTCAACTTGATCCCGAATTACCCATAGCTTTGCCGCTGCTTCGTACCCGCTAGTACGGCTGTAGTTCCCCTCAAAGAGTAGCTCAGGTTGGGTGGTTAAACCTGCATCCAGCATCGCTCTCTGATAGCCATGGAATCTATCCAATGAGTTCGAATACTGCGGAGAGCCGTTAAGGAACGCAATTCGACGATAGCCTTCATCCAGCAAATGGCGTACCGCTTGATAGCTTCCCTCCACATGATCCGCATCAACTTCCAGAAAGGAGAGCCCCTCAAATCGTTGATTAACCAAGCAGAAAGGATGCCCTTGCTCCTGTAATTGCAACAAGGAGCTTCGCTGGGACTCGGTATCTCGCGCCCCCAAGATCACACAGGCATCCACCTTTTGTGAGCGATATAAGCGGCCATAATCCAAATCGTCGTCGGGTGTAAGCAGCGAAAGCAGCATATCATAGCCTTGCTCCCTTACCTGCTCCCCAATCCCGCTCAAAATCTCCGCAAAATAATACGCAGAGAACAGATGCACCTTCGGCATATAAGGAAGTACGACACCAAGATTACCACTTCTTCTGCGGGCGAAGCTTTGCGCTATCGCATTAGGATGGTACCCAAGCACTCTCGCCGCTTCGAGTACACGTTCTTTGGTTGCAGGCTTCATTGGGCCAAGTCCATTGAACACACGAGATACGGTCGCTTCTGATACCTTGGCTAGCTCAGCAACCTCTTTTCTCGTTACCATGTTGTAAGGTCCCTCCCGTTCACTTCACTAATTATGTACACGCGTACATTCTCTCATTTAAGAGCTATTTCTGTCAATATAAATTCCGAACTTCTCATTTTTGTTGGTATTCGTCACAATTCGACATTTACATCAAATTTTCATAAAGAAACATGAAAATAATGACCATTTTTTGTCATAAAAGCAAACTCTTAATATTGTCTATCTCCTCTCCGCGCTTTATGATAAAGAGTATTGGGACAACAATGAGATGGGAATGAGTGATAGCAAATGAAAGCAATCTGGCGCCATCTTCACTTCGCTGCGTCAACAACGATCGAAGCTCTCAAGAGCAGGTCACTGATCACTCGTCTTTACACTCGTGGGCAGCTCCTATCACAATTAGGGCTTGCTGTTCAGAAGCATTATACCGCACCAACTTCTCAGGTTCGTGCGCTTCTTGTTTTCGATATTGATCGTTTTCGCCAGGTGAATTTCTCACTCGGATACGCATGCGGAGATCATTTATTACAAGAATTAAACCGCCGATTGAAGTTAATCGATCAAATCGATCTTGCTGTTCGATCGGGTGATGATGAATATACCCTGCTTCTGCGGGCAAGTACCCAGGAACAACTTCAAGTTACACTTGGGCGTGTTCAACATGTATTTGCTTCCCCATTTACCTATCAGGGACAGGACTGCTTTTTAAGCGCAAGCTTCGGTCTAAGTGCCCTTACGATAACACCTAAGACGATTGCGCAAGCCTTCCAGCAAGCCGAACAAGCACTTCTAGTTGCCAAACAAACAGGCAAGAATAAACTCATTACCTTTCAATCTTCACTTGTACAACCACGTTTCACTAGACAAATTCAGATGGAAACCGACCTTAGAAAAGCGATCGCAGAGAATCAGCTTTTGTTATACTACCAACCTCGTCTTGAGCTATCAACAGGTCGAATTATTTGCCTCGAAGCCTTAGTGCGTTGGAATCATCCCACACATGGCATGATTGCACCTGCCGATTTCATTCCATTGGCTGAGGAATCCGGTCTTATTTTGCCACTTGGTGAATGGGTACTGCGTGAAGCCTGTCTTCAGAAAGCGCGATGGTTGGCCGAAAATAAACTCGATTATCAGGTTGCCGTCAATATTTCGCCCTGCCAGTTTCAAGATGAACATTTTGCAGATAAAGCTATTCACATTATTGAGCAAACTGGTATTCATCCATCCTATTTGGAGTTCGAAATTACCGAGAGTTCGATTATGCAAAATATGGAGAAAACAATCGCTGTCCTTGATAAGCTTTGCTCCAAAGGCATTTCCATCTCCATCGATGATTTTGGAATTGGTTATTCGTCCCTGAATTACTTGAAGGAATTTCCTATTCATTGCCTCAAAATTGACCGTTCTTTCGTGAAAAATATACAGTGCAATTCCAATGACTGGGCCATTACTAATGCCATTATCCACCTTGGCCATGCCCTCAATATCCAAGTCGTCGCCGAAGGGGTTGAGGATGTAGGGCAGCTTAATATTCTTAAAGAAACCACCTGTACGACGATTCAAGGCTTCTTACTCAGCCCTCCTATTTCTGCCTATGACATCGAACAAGCCTTCCATATGTACGACAACAAACCGGTTATGATCTCATAACCGGCCGTATGCTTTCGCGTATCTTCTTATTTTGGCAAAAATCCGCTTATCACTTAACCTCCGAAAAATAAAGGGATCTGGACTTGTATTCACTTCTAGAATCCATGGATTCAGATCCTTATCGATGGCGACATCGACACCAATCTCTTTAACCCCTTTATAGCGCGCGTTAATCGCCTTAGCCACCTGTATCCCCATCACATGCAGCTGCTTCACATACCCGTTCCTCTCACTAGGAGGCAAATACGTCTTCAATAGCGTATCCACCGATTTCAAGGTACCGCCGTTGTGAAAGTTCGTCACAATCTTCTTAGGATGCGCCACTCGGCCGATAACCCCTGTTGTCTCCCATTTGCGGGAAGGCGTTTGTTGTACCATGACACGAAGATCAAAGCGGTTCCCCTTATAGGTCAACAAATGAATACCTTTCTGTACTAAATAGCGTTGCTTCCTAGTCACCTTTAGGAGGGATGCGAACATGTCAGCGAATGTTTTGAACCTTTTGAGCGTGACCCCAGATTGGTAGGAATAGGGCCGTTCTGCATCTTCCCCTGCTAATTCGATACGGATCACACCGTTCCCGAACATCCCTTTATTGGGTTTGACATAGACCATTTTATATTGATTGAGCATTTCTTGTAAGGTTGCTGAAGTCATGCGTTTGGTGCTTGGCACATACTTGCGAAGTGATTCATTCGACTCGACGGCCATGGTTTTTCCAATTTTGCTGCTTACGTATCTTGCCCTATTCAAGCGTAGCGGTTTCTTTGTACTCTTCTTTATGCTCATCTTTATGCTCATCTTTGTACTCTTCTTTATGCTCATCTTCATACCTAGCCTCCAGCTTCGAATTCACCCCAATCTAGTGTATGAAGGCAATCGTTCGTTGGCGACTATCACGCGAAAGAAGAGGCTGCCCTGAAAATCAATCAGGAGAGCCTCTTCGTGGTGTCTTGCTATTAAGGCGCACTCGTTAAGAACTGTGCACTTGGGTTTTTATCAATGGAAGAGCGCAGCGCATATTCACTCTCGAATAAGCCAACGAAATTCCCCTTCTTATCTTTAACCAGCTGCGAATTAATCCGGAATTTGCTCGGATCGATTTTATCATCAATGATCCAACGTGCGAACTGATAATTCTGACGCTGCAAAAGAATATCTACGCCATATTCCGATTTCATTCGATGCTCCAGTACTTCGAATTGAAGTTGACCAACGACACCAAGAATCATGTCCTCGAACCCAATCGTTGTGAAGACTTGGATCATCCCTTCCTCGGTTAATTGATCGATCCCTTTAAGAAACTGCTTTTGCTTCAAGGCATTCTTAATGGATACCTTACTGAATAACTCCGGCGAGAAGGTCGGAAGCTCATCGAAGACGACTTCTTCACCTTCACTTAAAGAATCGCCAATCCGGAATATACCTGGATCGAACAGACCAATGATATCCCCTGGGAACGCCTCTTCCACGATATCACGATCTTGTGCAAGAAACTGCTGCGGCTGAGCAAGCTTAATGTCTTTGCCTAGTCTTACATGCTTGACGGACATTCCACGTTCGAACTTACCAGAGACGATACGTAAGAAAGCTACGCGGTCACGGTGAGCCGGGTTCATATTGGCTTGAATTTTAAACACATAACCCGAGAACTTCTCTCTCGTCGGCTCGATCACACCTGCTGTACTTGTGCGCGGCTCTGGCTGTGGCGCTAGTTGCAAGAAATTCTCAAGGAACGTCTGTACACCGAAATTGTTAACAGCACTTCCGAAGAAGACAGGCGTAAGCTCACCCTTCATGACTTTTTCCATATCAAAAGGATCCCCAGCAACATCCAGCAGCTCGATATCTCCGCACAATTGCTTGTGGAGGAATTCGCCAGCGATTTGCTTCACTAATGGATCTTCTACGCCATCCACCTTACGGACTTCAATATCCTTATGATCATCGCCTTGGTAGAGCTCCAATTGCGATTTCCCACGATCGTAAACACCACAGAATTGCTTCCCTGAACCGATTGGCCAGTTCATAGGATAAGAACGAATACCGAGCACTTCTTCAAGCTCTTCTAACAGCTCGAACGGATCACGGCCCTCACGGTCCAATTTGTTGATGAATGTGAAAATGGGAATGCCGCGCATCCGACATACTTGGAAGAGCTTCTTCGTCTGTGTCTCGACCCCTTTGGCGACGTCGATCAACATCACAGCACTATCCGCGGCTGTCAGCGTACGGTATGTGTCTTCACTAAAATCTTGGTGACCTGGTGTATCCAGAATGTTCACGCGGTGGCCTTCATAGTCGAACTGCATAACGCTTGACGTTACGGAGATACCACGCTGTTTCTCAATCTCCATCCAGTCCGATGTAGCATGTTTACTAGCTTTACGGCCTTTAACCGTTCCGGCTAGGCGAATGGCGCCCCCGAATAGAAGCAGTTTCTCTGTCAGGGTTGTTTTCCCGGCATCCGGGTGAGAAATAATCGCAAACGTCCGTCGTTTAGCGACTTCCGTTTCGAGAATTTTAGTGAGTTGCGTTTTCATGTGTTCGTTTATTCCCTTCTTCTTTTACATATAGATGACTTCGGAATCAAGCGTGCGCTTTTTCCAATGGAACGCTCCAATTCGCTTCTTCAATGAAGGTGCGATTGCTGAATTCCCTGCCGCGTACAACAACTTTATCCGCAAATACTTGCACATAAATACCCTGAGCTTTATTCATCGCACTTTGCTGGTACGCCCGATTCAGCGTTCTCCCGACAGAAGCATTATGGAAATAATGGAATGTTTCCTGCACATAATGCGGTGTCCCATTCTGGAAATCCTGATGGCGATGGCCGCAGAAGACGAAAACATTTTTGTAAGGCTTCAACGTTTCGCGGAACTGAATCGCCCGAATGAGCTGGTGCGTAGCACCATCGGTGCCAACAGGAGGCAGCGGCTGATGCGTCATCACAAACAGGGGTCTTCCTGGCTTATATAAATTGCCCATTCTTCCTTTGAACCAAGCCATTTGCTCATCTGAGTACCATGCACCTTCACCCACTTCGGGCTTCTCTTGCACGTAAGCTTCTTGCGATAGGAGCACAATAGAATGTCCTTTTGCCGTAAAATCATTATAAATGGACGTGTAGCCCATAAACTTCTTGAACTGTTCTCTACTTTGAGCATCACTCTTGCCATTTGGGACTGCATCCTGATCCCAGCTATTCGCCTTATTAATCCAAATCGTGTAATAATCATGATTCCCCATATTCCCGTGAATGGGAGGGAGCTTATAATCATTTAAGATTGCACGTAATGCCTTATAGTCAATCTCGGTCCCCGTATCAGTCAAATCTCCGGTCAACATAATCGCATCCACAGGGCCATCGAAATGCGTGACATCATCCAATGCTTGCCTCAGCTTCTTATTGGGAAGTGAATCACCCGAAGAAACATGAAGATCACTGAGGATAAAAAAGGACATTAACGGGCCTTGAGGCAGTGGTTCCCCCGACGGTTCCGGGCTTGTTTGAGGAGGCTCTGCAGTTGCTAGCGGTGCCACAGCAGTCTGTTCCTCGGGTATGAATTTTTTCTTAACCAACAGACTAAACCAAGCACTTAACCCTACTAATACAGCCCCAATGGCGAGCAGCCATCGCACAAACGCTCTTCGTGACATCGACGCACCTCAAGTGTATAAAATAAAACTGGCTATATGCACTAGTATACCACAAATGGTGTCATATACGTCGTCCAGACTAAGAGGCATAATGCGATTCTTTACTGATTTGCATCTGCATGAAAAAAACCAACAGGCCAATACGCCTGTTGGATGAGCCACCGATTATTTAAGCCAAAACGGTTGTTTTCTGAACAGCTTCCCAATCGACTTCCCCTTCATTCTGACCGTTAATTGGCCACCACTTAAATCCATCCTCACTCAGGAGCTTCACTGCTTCTTCTGGACCCCATGAGCCAGCAGGATAGTGTTTGAGATCTTCTGTCTGCTCGCCCCATGCAGCCGCAATGCGATCCACATAAGACCAAGCAAGCGCAACTTCATCCCAACGCGTAAAGTACGTTGAATCTCCGCGAGTCGCATCGTACAGCAAGCGCTCGTAAGCTTCAGGCGTATTGATCCCGATTTGGCAGCTTTGGCAGAAGTCCATCGCTACCGGCACGATTACACCCTCAGAACCAGGCTGCTTCGCGTTCATTTTCAAATAGATGCCTTCCATAGGGTTCACACGGAACACGAGCAGGTTCGGCTCTAACTCATGCTTTTTAGCCAAGTAGACGTTGTTCGGGATGTTCTTGAATTCCACAACGACCTCGGTCGTTTTGACCGGCAGCCTTTTACCCGTACGAATGTAGAATGGCACACCCGCCCAGCGGAAATTATCCACGTGTACACGCGCAGCAAAGTATGTTTCCGTCGTCGATTGCGGATTCACGGAATCCTCTTCACGGTAAGCAGGCAGCGCTTTGCCTTTGGCAGTGCCGCTAGCGTATTGACCGCGAATCACATTCGCGCGCACATCGTCGCCATCTTCGAACAAACGCAGGGAACGAAGTACCTTGACCTTCTCATCACGAATATCTTCCGGATGCAAGCGGCTAGGCGGTTCCATCGCCATCATCATCAGCATTTGCAGCATATGATTCTGACCCATATCGCGAAGAGCTCCTGAGTGGTCATAGTAACCGCCACGCTCTTCAACACCGACAGTTTCACTCAATGTGATCTGGATGTTCGCTATGTATTTATTGTTCCAGAGCGGCTCAAAGAAGGCGTTCGCGAAACGAACGAACTCAATATTTTGAACCATTTCTTTCCCAAGGTAATGATCGATACGGTAAATATCCTTCTCTTCGAACACTTGACGAAGTTGTCCATTCAATCGCTCAGCCGATGGCAAATCATAACCAAATGGTTTTTCAATGACAAGACGGTGCCAGCCCTCTGTTTTCAGCAAGCCGCCTTCACTTAAATTGTACGAAACATTGCCGAACAACTCAGGCGCCAGTGCCAAGTAGAATAAACGGTTACCGCCAGTTTGGTACTTCTCGTCCAATTTGGCTGTCAGAGCATTCAGTTCATGGAAGCCTGCCACATTGTTAATGTCGAGTGACATATACTCAAAACGCTGGGCAAATTTCTCCCATTCCGCAGCGTCCGTATTCTTGTAACGAGCGAAATCTTGAATCGAATTTTTCACGTCTTCGCGAAATTGCTCATTACTGCGTGGTCTACGAGCCAGACCGACTACCGCAAAATTATCCCCCAATTTGCCTTCACGATACAGGCTATAAAAGGCAGGAAACAGTTTTCTTTTGGCTAAATCACCCGTTGCACCGAAAATAAAAAACACAGCTCCACTCATCTATGCATCATTCTTTCTCTTTTAGAATTAGTTAATATGCTTAGCATACCTAAAATTGTCAAGCTATTCAACTTTTCTGTCTACTTTAACTCATAACATTTTCTTATGAGAAACTAGACATTCGTCTATACCGAAGCTTTCTGCATGGCATAGGCTAACAGTACATACCAATACGGAGGTGCCTCCTAGTCATGCAACCCATTCACCCGATCACCGAAAAAAACTGCAGAACTCTTGTGGGTAAGCCAGTTCTTCTCTACTTAAATAATGGTTTTGAATTGTATGGGATCGTCAGTCGCGTTGAGAAAAACAAACTCATCTTAAACGATAATCAACAAGCTCAATTCAAATCCACTTCTAAGAGCACGAAGCCAACGTTAACGAAAAAGGGGAAAAAGAAGTCAGTCCAGTCGGATACAGCAACACAAATGACAACGCCAGATCAGCTTTCATCCTTCGGCCTGCCTCTTTTTGGCGGCCTGGCACAAGGATCCCTGCCAGCTCGAAGGCCCACTGGACCTGTGGACATTCAGATCGACTACATTGCCGCTATGTTTAGCGAAACAAATTAAACGGCTCCCCCCCCCCTCTGGACAGAAACAAAGGCTGTCGATGTAAGGATCATCTACAGCCTATTTTCTTATCGCTTTATTCGTTTACTCATACGATAACAGCTAAGTTCAGGAACGTAGTTGTCAATTTTATAGCCTCTTTTGCTGTAAAATCGAATCGCTTTTGGGTTGCTGTCATCGACAAACAGTTCAACCGACTGACAACGCTCACTAAGCCCGTAGTTTTCCGCAGCCTTCATCAGCGTGTGTCCAATGCCTTTCCCTTGCTCACGCGGATCTACGGCCAGCATATCAATGAAGAGCATGCTGGATTTGCGCATGACCGAGATGAAGCCATAGGGCCGTTTATACCCTTTTGCTATGACGAAAGTTTTGTTTCCGTTCAACCGCTTACGTATCTCAGAAAAGGTGACCGAAGTACCTGACTCATACATTCTAGAAAAAGGCACTAATTGTTCTACAACTAATCGATATATAGCAGCGTCGTCAATGGTTGCCAAACGTTTGCGTATCACATGGCACCGCCTCCACAAGAAGCAATAATGCTATCTTATGTCGGTGATCCTGTAATTGACCCCACAAGTACCAATTTACCCCAGTCTATGCAAGTGATATACTTAACGTATGTGAAATGAGGTGACCTTCATGATCAATGCTTATCCGTCCATTATGGCTGTGAACAGGTATCAAACCCACAAGGATTATTACCGTGTAGGGGCTGTAAGTGCGATTTCCGGAGGTAAGTCGAATACGACTCGGCGAATACTGGATCTGCCATTTGAGGAACTCGCCTACAAACAATTCGCACAATCTGCTGCCAAAGACGTGGCCAGCTTCGTTAAATCTACAGAGAACGTCAAACAATCGGCTCAGACGCTCGTCAACACGAGTCTTGCTTCAAGCGCTGACTCATCTATTTCCTACGCTCCAACCAAAGAGTCTCAATCCAACATCACCCAGAAGATTCAAGACTTCATTCATACATATAATGACTTGCAAGATCAGCTAGGAGACTCACCCGACTACGTAAGTCATGCCCTTCTTCAAGGTCTAGAGGGAGCCGCTCAGCCCAACTCACTGCAGGATCTTGGCATCACGAAGCAGGATGACGGAAAGTTGATCCTGCAAGCGGATGTCCTCGAAGGGAGCAAGAGCCGGACATTTGGCGTTGACCGCAAAAGCTTAAACCAATTGACCAACTTCGCAAGCTCACTGGTGAGCACGATTGATCAGCTGCAGCAGCTGCCTTCCGCTTCACTGTTCCAATTATCTTCATCTCCACTCAAGCCGTATGGTCAGTATCAATCGCAGCTTGAGGCGTATTTGCCCGTTCCAATGCGTGGCTTGTTATTGGATGCGAAGATGTGAGATATGTAGACGACTCCTCGATGCGCAAGGTGATCTTGCAGCCGTTGTAAGTCGGCTAGGTACAAAGCTCTGTCTTATATGAAATCCCCTATAACAAAGAGGCGATCTCCGAAGTAGAATCATCTACTGGTGAGATCGCCTCTTTCAACATTTAAAACAGCTTTTTACCTAACACATGGTCAATCGGAATGAAACCAATGACCCGGCTATCCATACTATTATTCCGATTATCCCCCATTACGAAAATATGATCGTCTGGGACCGTCCACTTCTTGTTCCCATTCGCTCTCATTTCCTCGTTGATGTAGGACTCGTTCAATAGCTCGCCATTGCGGTACATTTGATTATCCTTAAGCTCCAGTTGATCCCCTGGCTTACCAATCACACGCTTGATCCACACATGTTTATCATCACCACGGACGAATAAGCTGAGCAATGGGCTGTCCAACAAATCATTTTTAAAAGTCCGTTTCATATCCACCCTAGAGTCGATAATGACGATATCCTCATAGTTAGGTTCGTAATGAAAGGTATGTGAAAGCTTGGAAACATACACCCTTTGACTGTCGTGCAGCGTTGGATCCATCGAATGCCCGCTAACTCTCGTCGATTGGAATACAAATACACCAAGAAATACGACTAAAACAAAGGAAATGGCAATGGAACCAAACCAGCTCCAAATCTGTTTGACTACATTCAACCTGATCGCTCCCTCGCGTTATTCCGCTAGCCCGTGTTTGAAAGCATAGATCGCCGCTTGTGTGCGATCTTCTACACCAAGCTTGGCTAGTACATTGGTGACGTGGAATTTCACCGTCTTCACACCTATGAATAAATCATCTGCCAGCTCTTGATTGGATTTGCCCTTCGCAATCAAGCGAAGCACTTCCATCTCGCGGTCCGTTAACTCTTCATGCGGTTCCGCTACTGGCTTCGGTTGACGGAACCGGTTCATAATTTTCGAAGCAACCTGTGATTCCAGAATGGATTGCCCTTTGGCCGCGGCTCTAATCGCTTGCGCGATTTCGGAGGCTCTCGAGGTTTTCAACAAATAGCTGAAGGCACCCGCTTCAATCACTGGATACATTTTCTCATCATCTAAGAAGCTCGTCAACACAATGACCTTACACTCCGGGTATAATTGCAGTAATTTTCTTGTCGTTTCAATCCCATCCATACCTTCCATGACTAGATCCATCAGGACCACATCGGGACGATATTCTTGGGCTAGCCGAATGCCATCCTGACCATTGCTCGCTTCGCCAACAACCTCTATGCCATCTTCCGTTCCAAGTACAGCCGCAAGTCCGATTCTGACCATTTCATGATCATCGACAAGTAGTACTTTGATTAAGGTGTCGTCCATTCGATTCTCCCTCTCTATGTACAATGCTAATTTTCGATCAGTTGAGGATCGCTATCTAGTATAGGTACCCGAATCTCAATCCGAGTGCCTCGGTCAGGTGCCGTAATGATATCGACTGAACCGCCTATTTCGTTCACACGTTCCTTCATGGACACGATGCCATAGGAAGTCAACTTCTTCGCATCCAAAAGGAACCCAACGCCATCATCGCGGATCACTAATCGAATGCCATCCGAACGGTGTAGCAGCTTCACTTCCAACTTATTTGCCTTAGAATGACGCAGCGCATTCGAAAGCGCCTCTTGTACAATTCGAAATAAATGATCTTCGATGCCTTTGTTTAAGCGGATTTCTTCATCCATATCCCAAGAAATGGCCATCGGAACCTTAGCTGCAAGCTCTTTTAAGAGCTCAACAAGACCCTCGGACAATCGTTTTCCTTCCAAATGGATCGGTCTTAGATGCAGCAATAATGCGCGCATTTCGGATTGAGCGACAGAAGCCATCTCTTCGATGAGATGAATTTGCCGCTTCGCTTTCTCGAAATCTTTGTCCAACGTCCGTCCTACGGCTGTTGCTGTCATCGAGATCGCAAACAATTGCTGGCTTACCGCATCATGCAGCTCGCGTGCCAACCGCTGGCGCTCTTCAATGACCGCAGATAGCTTCGCTTTCTCGGTAAGCTCAGCGTTACTATTTGACAGCCGTTGGAGAGAGGTCACTTGTTCTTCCCAGCGCTTCATAATCCGGCCAAGTTGCTCGCCCAAACGTCCGATCTCATCTTCCCCGTTCTCGAAGCCTTCTCGGGCAAACGTACCTTTTTCTAATAAAATCATCGTCTCCATCATAGGTTCAAGTCTGCGTGTAACTCTAGAGCTGTTCCAGTAACCGAACACTGCACCAATCACACCGAGTATCAGTAAGGCCATGAACGAGAACTTGACACCTTGCTGCCAGCTAGTAAAAGGCTCGATCAAATGTCTTGAATTCAAGAAGTACAGCATAGCTCCGAAAACAGCGAAGCTAAAGAGGATGGCTTCCCCCATGCTGCGCCATATCATATTCGTTAATCGTCGTTTGTAGCCGTCCAACTGGTGATGAACCTCCTCGAAATAAACGGCTACACCGTCCTCTTAGGACGGTCTCGTTTATCTATCTAAAAATATAGCCCGTGTAATATGTGAAACAAATACTTTCTTCTATTTCAAGAAAGTTACAATACTTTGACCTTGATATCTCCTACGATGAAAGAGAGAATGAGTTTCACCCGATGGTCGCCATGTTGATAATTCTCCGATTGCCAAACCACTTTGTTCATCACGCCTGACTCTCGTTGTTCAGCGATTTGAAGCTGACCGAGCATGACGGAAGCAGTAACGGAAACGCCGATATCATCGGGTACTTTTATATCAATATCACCTACAACGCCCTGTAGGATGACTGTTGTTTCCTTTTGTTCAAGAATAGCGAGCGAGAGATCAATGTACGTTTCTCCCACCAAGTACCATGTCGAGGTATTACGCATAATCCAAGGTTCACGGCCAAGGCGCACGCTATCGACGAGCTTTTGCTTTTGAATATACGTATCATCTTTATGAACCTGCTTCGATCGAATGAAAAATAAACCTAATGAAATCAACACAACGGCAATGACAATTGTGAGATGATCACCAAATAAAATGACGGCTCCAATCCCGATCAGCACATATCCCTTACGCTCTTTACGTGAACGAACGCGATGAATGCCCAGCAGAATAAGGATTACGGCCATAATGGGAAAAAAGCCTATGGTATGATCCAGAAGCAAAAAAACACCGGCTCCAATCAGCACAAGCGCTGTATTCCGGCTGCGGTTATTTTTCGTTTCCTCTCCCATCGATGCACCTCCTCTGGCTGCCATATCTCTTTCGTTCATACGATTCCTAGCATACCATAAGAATGGACGACCTCCAAGATGCAAATCCTTATGGCACAAGGCTTTGCTTCATGGAGGTCACGTTCAAAGGCTACTTCCTGCCGCGCGAGTCTCGCTCATCACGAGAACGCTGATCCTGCTGCCACTCGTGCTGCAGCTTGCTGCGCAGCGAGCGCAGCTCATGCTGAAGGTTGCCGCCGGCTTCCTTCAGCGTCTCCTTCGACAGGCGGCCCGCCACGCGGAGCCCCTGCAGCGCTTCCCGGCCAAGCTCGCGGCCGGTGACCTCCAGCTCGCGCCAGGTGTCGCGAGCCTCTTTCCCGTGCAGCCCGCCACGCGGCGGCTTCACATCCTCGGCTGCGTGCCCGGCACGCAGCACGCGCAGCTCCTCTGCGAGCGCCAGGCACAAGTCCTGGCTGCTCGCGTACTGCGCGCGGTAGTGTTCGCTCGCGGCTTCCTCGCGCAGCTTCTCTTGCAGCGCGAGCCGCGCTAGATCCTCTTCGCCGGCACGCATCGCCAGCTCGGCTTGTTCGCCGCGCAGCTTCGCCATCTCCTCAGCGCGGCCGATGTGCCCACGCAGCGTGATAGTCGCCTGCAGCGCCTCCTCATAGCGTGCTTCAAGCTCGGCAACGGTGCTGCCCTCATTGGCAGCGGGACTCGTTTTCCCGACGGCCTCCTGCCAGACGGATTCTGCCATTTTGCCAATACGGTCAAATATATTCGTAGGATCAACTTCCCGATGCTTATTCATGTCAATCGCCCCTCATCCCTTTATCATACTCCTATCGTAACGCAACGAAGCGATCGTCAAAACCGACTCCCGACTGTTTTTGAACCTAGACCTAAGTCTAGTATGTGAGGTGTCACCCATTATTTGGTCGTTGTTCAGGCTTACCTGCGATGATAAACTATTTGAAGCCGAGTCTAGTACATAAATAAGGTACTGGTACGGGGGACGAATTACTTGGGGTGAATATTTGCTTCAGCTTGGAGCAGACTAGGGAGAACCTTCTTCCCGAACCCGTCAACTAACCTCGAAGGCTCATGAAGGAGGATATACCAATTGAATAAGCTTACAAAAGGGTTAACTAGCCTTGCTGTTTCGCTGACAGTACTGGCAGGAGGCTTTCTTTCCCCATTTACGGCACATGCTGCTGAGATGGAAGTGAAAGTGCAAGTCAATGATGAATTGATCCATTTCCCTGATGCGCAGCCATTTCTGGATGGCAATCACGCAACACAAGTTCCACTTCGCTTCGTAACGGAGAAACTTGGATACACAGTGAACTGGCAGAAAGATGGAAATCAAATCAAAGTAACACTCGAAAACAACAAACATACGATTACTTTAGTTTCGGGTCAAAAAGAAGCAAGTATTGATAATGCACCCATCACCTTGGATACCGCTTCTCAATACCAAAATGGGCGGGTATACGTGCCGCTTCGCTTCCTTTCCTCAGCTGCAGAAGTTCCTGTTCAATGGGATGCAAGCAGTAATCTAGCTATCTTAAATAAAGATGGCAAGTATCATGCACCAGACTATCAAGTATTCGAATCCACAGCTTATTCGGCAGATCCTTCTGAAAATGGCGGCTATGGAGCCTTTGATTATTTGGGTAATCCACTCGCAATCGGCACCGTTGCTGTTGATCCATCCGTAATTCCACTTGGTTCGAAACTCTATATCGAAGGTTACTCCTTCGATGGGCTTCCTAAAGGCGGTATGTACGTGTATGCAACAGATACCGGCGGCGCCATTAAAGGAAATCGAATGGACATCTTTATTCCAGGTTCGAAGAGATCCTTACAAAGCTTTGGCATTCAGACAATTAAAGTGTACCAACTTTCCAATTAAAATGCAGAAAAAAGCTGCCTTGAGAATCCGCTCAAGCGCAGCTTTTTTCATGCCGTTTGGGTGAATGTTCCCATTGAATAAGGGCATTAGTCCAATCAACGCATATCCCCCCGTCATATGTTGTATAGTGTTTAACCCACATCAAATGAAAACCGGAGGGGATATTATGGCAGTTGCAGCTGGTTGTGGAACGCCAGGTTATGGAAGTTCTGCAGGCGTTATTCTTGTTCTTTATGTATTGTTGGTCATCATTCTTGCTACTTTCTACTAAGACCATTTCCCGCTAAACGATCTACTTTCAAATAGACCCGCTTGTTATAGCTTCTAGCGCTGAAGCTTAGCAGGCGGGCTTTATTATGTGTCACTTAAAATCGATTCCACTTGTTCGTTGGGTCAAAATCTGCTCAAGCATTCCCCCGATATGAGCGCCCGCTTCCATAGGTGGAGTTCCGCCTCGATGAATATTCGAAATAACCATGCGATCCGAGTCCGTTCTCCCCGTACTTGGCTTATAACACATATAAGCGCTTAACGATTCCGCTGTCACAAGGCCTGGCCTTTCGCCAATGAGCAGTACAAGACAGTCTGGCTTCAGCAAGTCCCCTATGGCATCCATACAGCCTACCCGTCCTCGATTTACATAAATCGTCGTTCCTGTCGTTAATCCTCGCAATCTTAAGGAATCCAGCAAAGCTGGGTAAAGATCACGCATATTCGCTTCAATACTCTTAGCGCTTAGCCCTTCGGATACCACGATTTGCACCTGCGGCGTATGCTGACATTTCACTAACAGTTCCTGCTTGCTCTCGGACTTCAGTACTCTCCCAAGCTGAGGGCGCTTCAGATACATATCCTTCGTTTCTGCACAGGAATCGACAATGAACCATCCCATTTCCGAGAGGAACGCTTGACTCACCTCGCTTTGTACCGCATCCACGGCACTGGCATGATCCCAAATAAATGTCAACAATTCACTCGTCAACGGTCGAGTCCCTGTTCGGGAAACACCAATGCGTGCCGGAGTTAAAGCTCTCATCGATGTAAGTTCATCCATCCTTCGCACCTCCTCGCCAGAATAGCCTAGGATCACCAGCGAGCGCACTTAGTGTTCCGTTAGACCATAAGCCCATGTCCTGCAGCCAATCTCGGAAAGCAGGTGATGGCGTACGCCCGAATAACTCTCGTAAAGTCGCAATATCATGATAGCCCAGTGATTGATAATTAAGCATGCAATCATCCGCCATGGGCACACCAATGAGGAAGTTTACATGGGCAGCAGCCAGCATGACCGCTAAGGAATCCATATCATTTTGATCAGCATTCATATGATTGGTATAGCACACATCCACTCCCATCGGGAGACCATGCATTTTGCCCATAAAATGGTCCTCAAGACCTGCGCGTATGACCTGCTTACTGTTGTATAAATACTCTGGACCGATGAAGCCCACCACCGTGTTAACTAGAAAAGGGTTATAGATCCTGGCTAAGCCGTAGCATCTCGCTTCCAACGTCACTTGGTCAATGCCATGGTGAGCTTCAGAAGACAGTTCTGAGCCCTGCCCCGTTTCAAAATACCACCGATGCGGCCCCGTCGCACTGCCCTCACTGTAGATTAAGGCATTCGCTTCATCGAGAAGCGCCTTATGAATGCCAAACGCACGATTGCCTTTTTCTGTTCCGGCCAAGCTCTGGAAAATAAGATCAGAGCTTGCTCCCTGCTTAATCGCCTCCATCTGTGTCGTCACATGAGCCAAGACACAATTTTGCGTTGGAATGCACCAGGTATCCATCACTTCCTTCGCGGCTTCCAGCAGCGCTTTGGTCGTGTGCGGGTGATCCGTCACTGGATTAATTCCAATAACCGCATCCCCAATACCATAACTAAGCGCTTCATACAGCGATGCTCGCATACCTTCCAATGAGTCAGTCGGATGATTCGGCTGCGCTCTGCTGCTCAGCGTACCCCTATGGCCAATCTCCGTGTTACATCGCGTTCGCACCTCAATGCGCGATGCCGCCTGAATGAGATCCAGATTCGTCATCATTTTGGCAACAGCGGCAATCATCTCGCTCGTAAGCCCCTTCGAAATACGGAGAAGCTCATCTCCTGTTGTGTCCGTCCGCAGAATATACTCGCGCAGTTCTGCCACGGACCACTGGCTAATAGATGCATATACTGCTTCATCGAGGCTCTCCTCGATGATTTTGGATACCTCATCATCTTCTGCTGGAAGTAGAGGATGATTTCGAATATCACACAGGAGAAGCTCAGCGAGAACAGCTTTGGCGGCGACCCTTTCCTTCCTATCCGAAGCGCCTACTCCTGCTAAATCATCCCCAGAACGCTCTTCATTCGACTTGCCGAACACTTCTTTTAAGCTCTTAAATGTGTAGACTTGGCCTCTCATTGACGTTTTCAATTTCATACGTTCACCTCGGAGGATTCGTTTGGAAATAGCAGCGTTTTTACGATCACGGGAATCGTACGATTGGCAATCAGCTCGCCAAGATCGATATAATCGCCAAAGCTCGGGTGAATGCCATCTATACATACGATACGCGGCTGTCCTTGGCATCCCAGCGAAAGCAGCTGGCCCAGCGCTTTGGCCATATCTTGATCGCAAAGGATAACCACAGTTTGTGAATATTTAAAATGGGAGGTTAACTGAGGGACTAGGTGACTCGCTAGATTCTGTAGCTGTTTATAGCTATAGGGATGTTCGGTTGTTAGAGCAATACCGAATGGCGACTGCTCGGATGATCCGTATAGTTGGATCGCTGCTTGGAACAGCACCTTCAGATCATCTGTTAGTATTGCCGTATCCTGATGTAGTTGGCACTTCAGGATTGGCACATTCCGAATGGGGAGCACATCTGCATCCACATGAATAGTTGAGCCACTGAGTTCTACACTCTGTAGACCCGCTCCCATGACCGTAGCACGCTGTGTTTGCCTGGCTCCCACCAGTACGAAGCCAAGTTCTGTCCAGGTATCTTTGATCGCTTGGGCAAGTAGTGGTCCGATATCGCCGTACTCTGTGATGTCCGCCATCTCCAGCCCAGTTGGGTATCGCATGAGCTCAGCAATACCTCCAGATAGCATCCACTCATCCGCTTGTGGAAGCTGTGAAGGGAAAGGCTCTAAGGACAGAAGCTCTGCCAGCTGAACGACTTCATTTGCGTCACCTGCTAAAAACGTACCTATCGCTAGAGCCATCCGTCTAGTTATTTCCTGAAGTTCATTGATGGGGGCTACCTGCCCTGGCTTAATTACAAGACCCTGATCAGTAAGCCAACTCCTAATGGCATCAGACACATATGTCACTGTCCCATCGGCTTGCAATCGAATGAGGCTTCCACCCATATGGAAGGTTGTTGTCGCGATAGGTATCCCATTCCGAAACCAAGCCACATTCGCTGTACCTCCGCCGATATCCATGTTGGCTACCGTGTTGTGAAGCATCAGTGAACGCTGGGCTGCGCCTGAACCTTTACCTGCCATGATGGCTTCCAAATCACTCCCCGCCGTTGCTACAACGAAAGTGCCAGCTTGCTCTGCAAGCCTATGGAGAAGGGCTTCGGCATTCGTTTTTGTCGCTGTCTCCCCCGTCATAATGACTGCTCCGCTGCCGATATCCGCAAACGTTACACCAGCACATTTGAGCTCAAATTCTAGAAGATTTGTTAACGCAACTGCATCTAGTGTGACAGGATCAAGTAAGGGCGTGCGGGAAATCGGACTCGCATACAAAAGCTTTCTTTCTATGATTTCATCTTGTGAAATCGTAAATGACGGACCTCGTTCTGTAATCGTAAGCCTACTAAGAACGAATTTCGTTGTACTGGTCCCGATATCGAGACCTATACTTGTGAGGAACGTTTCCTTCATACACATCCCGCTTTCCAGCCTCATATGGAAAAAGACGCTAGCAATGACCCTCCTGATTAGACGGTTTCTTGTTAGCGCCAAACTTGTGCCGATGTATATTTTTCATTCTTATCTACTGATAAAGTTATGAGTGCATTTGTTCACTAGTCACATGTCGAGTAAACCTTCACGCAGTCACCACGCTGAAATCCTTGCCCTCCTGCTGGAAGCCATATCAAGCAATCGGCATCTTTGATCGAGACCATGATACTTGACTTATCAATACCAGCTGGCCTGACCCATAAGGAGCTTGCTTCGACCCTTGTCGTCCCCCGTACATAACGCGGGTAGGCGGATGGTTTATCGTAAGAAACATCCAGAAATGCCGTAAACTCCTCAGGTGCACCATTCTGACTCCCCAGCATCGCTTTAATAAGCGGCTTGGCGAATAGCTCGAAGCCTACGAACGATGCCCCAGGATTACCGGATAGCGCCACTAGCAGCTTGCCTTTCCAAACCGCCGCACTCGTCGGTGTTCCTGGCCGCATGGCTACTTTGTTGAACAATAGCTTACCTTCGAATCGACCAAATAGATCGACAAGGACATCGTAATCGCCGACTGAAACACCACCAGAAGTCAGAATGAGATCGACATCAGAGAGAACCGCCTCTAGCGCACCCTTCACCTGTTCAACATCATCAGAGAGCGCCGGCATGATCATGGCTAATCCTCCGGCTGCTTCCACTTGTGCCGCCAACATGTAGCTGTTGCTATTACGTATTCTCCCAGGTTGTAACCCTTGTTCGACTTGTAACAGCTCTGAGCCAGTTGAAAAAATAGCCACCCTTGGCTTTCGGTACACCTCAACCGCTGAGAAACCGAAGGTCGCCAAGATCGCGGCTTCACCTGGACCAATGCGTGTCCCACGCGCTATGATGAATTCCCCCTCGGTAACTTCACCAGCTATAGGAGTAATATTACTAGCTGCTAATACATTTTTCTTAATCCTCACCTTGGCGTCATGAGACACTTGATCCTGCAACGAGTCCGTCATCTCCAGCATCACAACAGCATCCGCGCCATCTGGCACTGGTGCTCCCGTCATGATTCGAGCAGCTGTCCCTGTCTGAATGGTTTGCTGAGGCATGGTACCGCTTGGAATTCTTTCAATTACACGCAAGACAACGGGAACATCCGGTGTTGCTTCCGTGATATCCTCTGAACGAACGGCATACCCATCCACACCAGATCTGCGAAAATGAGGCACGGGATGGTCCGCATAAATATCCTTCGCCAGCCTTCTGCCAAAGGACATCGGCAACGAAACAGACTCCGTCTCTGTCGGTTCAACATATTCGTAAAGTGCGGCTCGTGCCTCTTCGACCGAGATCACGTTACGACCAAACCTAAGTTTCATCTCGCTGTTCATTTGCTTCCCATGCCTCCCTATTCCCTGCTGCTAGCCGCCGATTTGCGACATCCGGCGATTGGTTGGTGTATGTGATTGTTCTTCATTCATCAAAGCCTGTGCCATTTCATGATTTTCTGGTTTAATGTCTAATGCTCGGAAGAACAAATCCTCCACCGCTGCATCATCCCCGATATATTTTCGAACATTGAATTCATCTGACCAGTACAAGCAAGGCTTGATATTGCCATCCGCTGTTAAGCGCAGTCGATTGCACGTTTCACAGAAGTGGTCGCTGATCGGGTGGATAAGGCCGAATGAGCCTAATGCGCCATTAATGCGATAATTTTGTGCAGGACCGTTTCCGTATACCGCATCGGAAGCTGTAGCCTCCCAGCCCATCTCCTTACAGCGATCGAGAACTGTCGTTAGTGACAGATAGCGGCTTTTCCAATCCTCATCTTGATGACCGATTGGCATATACTCGATAAATCGTACCTGAATGGGACGATCCATCGTCATTTGCAAGAAATCAGCGATTTCATCATCATTAATGCCTTTCATGAGCACCACATTCAGCTTAATCGGCGTAATACCTACGCGATAAGCTTCTTCAATCGAAGCTAGAACGCGTCGAATATCCCCACCGCGTGTGATCATTGAAAACCGATCCGGTTTTAAAGAATCCAAACTAATATTTACACGGGTCAACCCTGCCGCCCTAAGCTTTTCAGCCCGCGATGCAAAGTAGATTCCATTCGTAGTCAACGCAATATCTTCAATTCCGGGAATTTGGGATAGCATACCAATGAGTTGCTCAAGGTTTTTACGAACCAAGGGCTCTCCGCCGGTTAATCGCAATTTGCGAACACCAAGGCCAGCTAGTACACGGACAATCTCTGTTATTTCCTCAAAAGTTAACAGCTTCTCATCCGGTTCAAATTCCATTCCTTCTTCCGGCATGCAATATACACAACGCAAATTACAACGATCTGTCACTGAGATACGCAGGTAATCATGCATCCGCCCGAAACGATCCAAAAGCAGTTTTGGCATAGGAGTTCACCTTCTCTCTCCGTCCATTATGGCATATTTTCTAACAAAATCCTAGGTTTGATAGCATTTAAAATAAGGAAAATGAGTCATAATGGTAGATTTGCTAACATCACTTCATATTCTTCAGGGGTATTCATATTCGTAGTGAAATTCGTTCGAAGCCCGCGTTTCTCGAAAAATTCCGAATTGACAAGCTGCCAATCCAAATGGTCAAGTAACCCCATCAATCGATAACTTTGTTGTTGAAGCAGCAGCTCAGCTTCAGCCCCAATGTCTCTGGCATAAATACCGTGGAGTGGATGCAAACGCCCCTCGATCTCTGGAATGATCGCATCCACATTCCTATCTCGGCATACCTCAACCATGGCCATTGCTGCATCCACAGATATAAAAGGCATATCACAACCAACAATCCATAAATAAGGCTCGAGCGCGGCTCTGGATGCGGCATGAATGCCGCTCAAAGGACCCTTTTGAGGATAGTGATCGCTAACACACAGCACATCAATATCCGTTACTTCTGCAAGCAAAGGCTGCAAGGTTTCAAGTTCATTCGTCACAACGATAATTTGCCTACATTCGCGTGACATTTCTTTCAACTGCTTTAATAAGATGGCTTCCCCCTGTACGGGTAAGAGAGCCTTATGTCTCCCGCCCATGCGGCGATTCAAGCCTCCAGCAAGAATGACCCCGGTTATCATGCTTCAAGCTCCGTCAATCGTTTCATAAACGATTGCTTCCAGCTTCCCGATAGCGCATCTAAGGCGGCTACTCTTTTAACTCCTTCGATATTGAACTTATCGTGATATTTCATCTGATTGGCGAACGCAACCGTCACACCCGCTTCATCTCTGGCAACCAGTCTCATCTGAGAATGAGGTGCGATGAATCCCTCTTTCAGCACGCGAAAATAATACCCCGTATAACCCGTTTCTTGAACGTGATGTGTTGCTTCAGGCCAATCCATGCGTTTTGCCAGCTTATGACAAGGCTGACGAGGCTGCGAGACTTGAACAATGACTTCATCAATCGCAAACGTATCACCAATACAAACCTCGTGCTCCTGCAGCCCTCGAATTGTTAGATTTTCACCAAAAGTTGCGGCATCAAGCCCATGTCCCCGAAGATTTTCCCAGTACGCATAATGCTCCTCTGGATACACACAGATGGCCTTATCGACACCGCCATGAACCGTCAAATCAGCCTGCCCATCCCCGTCAATTTGCACCTTCGATACAAACAAAGATGAGCTGACCGGCGTCTTATAGATCCCCGTTGTCAGCTCTTTGCCTTGATATTGTATGGTTTGGGGTAACCCCACGTTAATTGATATGATTTTCATAGCAAATATCCCTCATTTCCGAACAGGATTCTTTGCCCTAACTATACCAAAATCCCTTCGAAAAGTCAGTGCCCGCTTCAATAATGCATGACCTGGATTATGCGTTCGATTTTCCAACCCAAGCATCGTTATCATAACCCCTTACTTCCCAATAGCCCATATGTTCTTTGTCGATCAGCTCGATGCCTTGCAGCCATTTGACCGATTTATAGGCATACATTTGCGGAACGATCAGTCGCACAGGTCCACCTAATTGCTGAGGGATCGGCTTACCATCCATCAAGACCGCGACCATAATATCGTCCCCATTAGCTTGACTCAAGGATAAAGCGTCCGTATACACTTTATCACCTGAATAAAATTTCACGAATTTTGCGGAAGCTTGCACGCCAGCCGCGGCTAACATCTGCTTAAGTGGGATACCTTCCCATGTACATTTATACACCGACCATCCCGTGACACAATGGAAGTCACTCACTTGAACGGTGCGTTTCAGCTTCAAGAACTGTTCCCAGTTCCAAGCATTCGGTTTATCCACGAGACCGGAAATGGCGAATTTCCATGTCTCCGACGAAAAAGCCGGAATTTCCGTCACCGTGTAAATACGGAAATTCCCTTTGGCCCCTCCGCCAACTACCGCGGCGGAGTCGGGCAGTGGCTCTGGCGGCGGCAGCATGCGGTTGCCGTCGTTCGCCACGTACTCGGCGGTCGACGACCCGCCGGTATCGAATGCGCCTTTTATCCAGCGATAAAAGGCGGGGCCGACCGCGATCACGAGCACCAGCCCTGCGACGAGTCGCAGGAAGGAGGCGCGTGTGATCGGTGATTCCTTCAGCGCGGCGATGACCGCCTGCGCTGCTGAGCGCGACGTGGCGTCCTCTGTCGCCACGGGGGCCTGATCCGCCGCTGCGACGCTCGCGGCGGCGGCAGGGGCTGTGACCGCCGGCACGGATGCCGGCGGTCTGCCTGCGGCAGCGGCTTGCTCGAGCCGCTGCTGGCGCTTCAGCCATCGGCTGCGCGAGATGGCGTGGTACACGGCATACGGCACCCCGACCCAGGTGAGCAGGTCATGCACGAAGAGTGCCGAGTTGTTCAAAGCCGGCGGCATGTGTCGGAACTGCCACAGGATCACGCCTGATGCGGCCCAGCCGAGCAGCAGCGCAAGCACAAACACCAGATTAGCGCGTTGGTTACGCCGCGCACGAATCTGTCGCCAATGCTTGCGAATCATCGGCGCGTACAGAATCATAAGCAGAATCGAGGCTACGCCTAAGTAAATGTGAAGCTGCTTGAGCGTTACACGAAAGCTTCCCAGATCCCCGCGAATCGCACCGATACTGAGCACAATCCCGGTTACTGTAAGAAGCAATAATAGCCAAGCATTCCAGCTGTGTACAGCGTTTAATCGTTTGCCAAATGACTGCTTCAGCCAGCCTCTTTTTGACTCCATCCTCGCCACATCCTTTATTAAATACGTCCAATATTCCTTATACAACTATCATAACGTATAAACCTTAAAATAGGATTACAAATGGATAAATTTATCTCCTCAGTCTGTCTAGATCAAAAGAAAAAGGTCAAATCACGTCGAAACGGATTTCACCTTCAGTTCCATGCATATATGAAATTAGCCGCCAATCCGAATCTTACGGTATGTATCGATAAACGACAGGACATCGACCCGTTTCCCCCTATTTTTAGCTACGCGAGCCATTTTCACAAGGGTCGTCCAGAACTCATCTAGAACAGGTGATTCAAATCCATTTTTTTGGGATTCTTGCGTTAACTTATGTTTATTTTTGTAGGAAGTACCTTCATCTGAAATCAGGTATTGAATTTGACTTTTTTTCCATTGCTCCCCGGATACATAGCTGACACCCATTTCACGCATTTTTTTACGAACGGATGTGACAGGACGTGATAATTCTTTAGCAATAACGACTGGCGGGCACTCCGAGGAAAGGCGGATTAGTTTGTCCAGCTCTTGGGTGGACCATGGTTTTTTAGTCATATCAATAAACCCCATTTCGCAAATATGAATGTTTCATTTTTACCTGTTCTTGGTAAAGCACTAAAGGTATAATCAGAGAATAGCAATGAAATGTTAAGTAAGTATGAGTTAACCATAATGAAAGTATGAAGACATAACTTTTTCGCTATTTTTTTTAAAAGAGGTCCTTGGAGGGTGAATAACAATGAAAAAACACGTAAACGGTACCGAATTATTCGTTCAAGAACAAGGGCAAGGAGCACCTGTCATCTTACTTCATGGCTTTCCTTTGGATCATCGCATGTGGCAATCTCAAGTTGAGACGCTGTCAGCTCATTATCGTGTAATTACGCCTGATTTCCGCGGTATGGGCCAATCTGATGTACCTACTACGCCGATGTCCCTCGCTCAATATGCACAAGATATTCTTTCCCTCATGGATGCATTAAGTATAGAAAAAGCCACCCTCGGAGGCTTCTCCATGGGTGGCTATGTGGCTTTTGCTCTGCTGCGTCTAGCGCCTGAACGGTTTTCAGGGGTGATCCTTGCCAATACACGTCCGGAGCCAGACGGCCAAGAAGGCCGTAAGAATCGGATGAACATGGCGGTCTCGCTCTATGACAAAGGCGCCGCGGCAGCCCGAGATGCGATGCTGCCAAAGCTTGTAACATCAACAACTGTACAAGAGCAGCCTCAGCTGATCGATAACCTACGCTCGATTATGGACAGCATGCCAGCTGAAGGACTTGTCCATGCCAGCATTGCAATGGCGTTCCGAGATGATTCAGTTCCTTTGCTCAGCTCCATCACGGTGCCAACACTTGTTATCGCGGGCGAGCAGGATGCGATTACACCACCGGATGTCATGAAATCCATGGCCGATCACATCCAAGGGGCCAGCTTTCACGTCATTCCAGGCGCTTCCCATCTGACCCCTATGGAAAAACCCGAAGCCTTCAACGCACTGCTTCTTGACTTTCTTAAGGGAGCTACGGCTTAACGAGCTGATTCATGACCATCACGGCCGCTCCGATGGCAAGTGCTTCATCGCCAAGCTGCCCTTTGCTAAAAATAACCTGATAGGCGGGGTAATAGTAGGTTTTGCGGATCGCAACCTGGGTTGCCGTCTGGAAGAACAGATCCCCGCCTGTAATCAATGGCCCCCCGATGATCACTTTCTCAGGGTGCAAAATATTTAATAAATTCGCAAGGCCGATCCCGAAATAGGTCGCTGCCTCCGTCACGATCTCCACGGCTAGGGGATCATTTTTTTTGAGTGCCTCCATGATATGTAAGTAGGTAACATGCTCGGGATCTTCGACCATATGTATAAGCACTGTGGATCTCCCTTGCTTTAAGGCTGATTTCGCCGCCTTTTCTATCGCATAGAGTGAAGCATAGGATTCCAGTGCGCCAAAATTTCCTGATTGGTTACGATGAGCAACACCATCGGTTTGAATGATCATTTGACCCACAGAGCCTTCCATATCTACTGCTCCATAGATCACCTTGCCTTCGGAGACCATGGACGAACGCAAGCCTACTCCTGCATGAATATAGAGCAGATGCTTAAAGCTTCGTGTCCGTTGGTGCCAGGATTCCGCTAGAATCGCTGTGTTCGCCCCATTATCCAGTAACGCGGGGATACGCAGCTCTTGACTCAGTATTTGGCAAATCTCTACATGCCTCCACCCACTAGCTGGAAAGTAGGAGGGCTCCAAAATAACGCCAGACAATCGGTCTACAGGCCCTACCGCCCCGATCCCCATCCCTAACACTTCGGACGTTTGGATACCATGCCCAGCTAACATACGCTGCGCTTCCTTGACGATAAGCGGAATCAACACTTCTGGGGTCATGACTTCTGTCATTGCCCAGCTTTTTGTTTCCAGTTTATTCATTCCTAAATCTACAAGAACCAACTTAGACAGCGTTCTAGAAATTTCCACGCCAAATATATAAGCATAGGCCGGATTTTTCTCATACAAAATCGGCCTACGCCCGCCCGTAGATGCACCAAAGCCGGATTCCAAGATGAGGCCTTGACTGGTTAACTCCTCTAACAGCCGAGTCAACGTCGAGACCGTCATGCCGCTTTGTTCTAATAAATCTATTTTTGAAACCGTCGTTTGGCGCGTAATAAGCTCGTATACTTCCTTGGCTTTACGATTCGAAATGCGTTCTGATATAACCTCTACGTTCAAAAGAAGCAGCCCCCAATGATAATCTTTCTCATATGCTTCGCCATTAAGGAACCATTATCCTGCTTGTTATCCTTTCCTTACTCCTTAGAACCTATCATCAGGGTATAACCCATATAAGGATGATACTTACTCACAAGTTCATCATAACGAGCCGTGATTTGCCATACCCGCGGATCCATGAACGATTGTCTGTCAGATAAATGAACAGGATCTGGGTGCTGCACCTGATCTTCGAACATTGTGAGCGGGAAGGGATGAATGCCTGTCGAGGTGACTGCGCTGAACTTATTGCTCTCCAAGAGCTCTTGCCATTCCTCCAGCTTATAGATCTTGCTCACCCCATAGAAACTGCATAGGGCTCTATGGATGCCTTGTGTCATCTCTTTCACTTTGATCACTTCACGGTCATACAGCTTTCCTTCCGGTTTTAAAACCCGATAGTACTCAGATACTGCTTTCTGTGCATCTGCGAAGTTCGTGACAGATTCCACCATCACTACATCAAAAGTATGAGCTTCAAAAGGCAGCTGGCATACATCCCCAATCAGAAAATTCACTTGAACCCCTTGCTTCTCCGCTCGAATTTTGGCTTTATTGATCATCTCTGAACGTATATCAATGGCCGTAACATCACAACCCTGTTCTGCCAAATAACAGGCCGTTCGTCCTGTTCCGCAGCCAACCTCCAGCACCTTTTCCCCCTTTTCTATCGGGTATTTCTTCAATTGTTCGATCGTCTCTCCAAATCCTCCGGGATGTGCGTTTCCTATCCCGAGCTTCGCCAACATATCCAAGTAATCGATAGCCCCTACACCTCCGCAATGGCATTACGTTCTTTTTCTACCATATGGAAGGCTCCTGCCACTTGTTCAACTTCTCTTCCCCTTTTTCTAAAAACAGGCTCCTGCCTAAAAGTGGACATTATCCCTTTGGGTTTAGGCTAAACACCCAATCAAATCGTAACATCTCTCCATAGGATAGTATTGTCTCTCATTCGCTTCCGCGGAAGAGCATTCCTGAAGATGGGGGGTGACATAAATGGGTGTTGCTGTAGGTACTGGTGCAGGTTGTGGTCATGGTACGTCCGCTGCTGTTGTTCTTGTTCTGTTCGTTTTACTCGTTATCGTAACAATGACTTTTGTTTGGTAATTAGTCATACATGGTTAGGAACAATAATAAGGAGCCATGGCTCAATTGAGCCTGGCTCCTCATACATAGAACACCTTATTTTTTCGCGGCTGCTAAGAAAGCATCCAATTGCTTTTGCTTTTCAGCAATAATTTTATCAATGCCCGCTGCTTTCATTTTTTCTTGATATTTCGGCAAGGAAGCATCCATATCGACAGAACCTGTATCCATTGCTGCGTCGAATTCTTTTCCTACATTGACTGCTGCAGCCACTTGCGTTTTGACAGGCTCTGAGTCGAAAGTAAAGCCAAGGCCAGGGGACTTTTTGCCTGTTTTATTGAACTCTTTGAATTTATCCCATTTTTGTGGATCTTCATTATCATACAAATAGTTCAAGAATTGGTTACCGAACTGCCATGCAGCACCAGGCGCATAATTTTTGCCTGCATCTGTTGCTTTGATGATGTTGTCAGACACTTTCGTGTAGTGTACACCTTCGATACCGAAGTTGATCAAATTATTCAATTGTTTATCTGTGTGCAAGAGGTTAATCACCATCATTGTACGAGCTGGATCCTTGGAAGTAACTGAAATACCAAGCATGGAACCCGCCGTGTCACCTGTCGAAATCGTGCGTGGTGTCAACTCGATTTGGCCAAGCTTTCCAACCAAGTTTGTGGCATTCGCTAATTCACTATCTTTACCAGGTTTCAAGGAAGACGTGATCATGAACACATTTCCGGATTTCAAAGCATCTTGACCAGACAATTGCGTCGTAGCGGCATCTTTATTGATATAGCCTTTTTGCAAAAAATCACGTGTTAATTTCAAAATTTCTTTATAACGCGGTTGATCCCATTTCGGAATCACTTTCGTATCTGTGTCATCTTTCATAATAACACCGGGAATCGTGCTATCCCCTAGGTAGTCATATTGAGCCAAATAATGCGCATTTAGGTTATCCCCGTCACGCAGGAAGAAAGCTGTCATTTCTGGTTTTTTCTCTTTGACTGTTTTGAGTACGTTGCCTAGGTCTGCTATCGTTTTAACAGCCGTCATATCGATGCCCAGCTCTTTCGCGATATCGGAACGATACACAATTCCACCTGAAGCTGCGAGTTCTTTATTCGTTGGAACACCATAGTTTTTGCCATTGATTTTAGCGCCTTGTAGGAAAGCTGGATCCAAGGAATCTGTAATTCCCTTCCCATATTGCCCAATCAAATCATTGAGCGGCATCAGTGCACCTTTACCTACGTTGACAGCATGACCGTTCCATTGTGCAGTGAACAAGATATCGAACTCTTCACGGGATGCGATCATTAGATTCGTTTTGTTATCCCATTGACCCCAATCGATTGGCATCAATTTGATCGTTGCATTAATTTTTTCCTTCAAAACCTTGTTCATGGCTTCTTCTACTTTAGCTTGATCCGGTTGTGGCGTACCCGGGTACACTAGCTTCACTTCATAAGGCTTCAAATCAGTTGTTGCTGCTTTCGTGGCAGCAGGCGCTGTACTTGATGCTGGTGCTGGTGTAGCGCTTGCTGTAGTCTCTGTAGTGCTTTTCGAACAGCCCGCCAAGGTAAGTGATAACGAAAACGTCAGTGTAAGAAGTGCAAGAGTGCTTTTTTTCAAAGCTTTCATTGATGGATTGCCTCCCTTTTTCTCAATTGTCCCTATATGCTAATCCAGCCTAAACTGGTACAAGCCATTTCTAACTAACCTTTGATAGCCCCAACTGTTAATCCTTTTTTGAAATACTTCTGGAAGAATGGATACGCGAACACGATCGGGCCTATTCCAAGTACAGCCATCGCCATACGCACCGTTTCTGTTGGCAGCTGTAGAATTCCCCCTGCTTGCGCTAGTCCTTGACTTGCCTGCACATTCGAGGTTAAGAACTGAATATCTAACATCGTTTTGTACATCATGAACTGCAGATTGATATTTTTACTTCCTGAGATGAACACCAGACTGAGGAACCAGTCATTCCAATAGTTCAGCACTTGAAACAATCCGACAGACGCTAGAACAGGTAAGGAAAGCGGAATAATAATTTGGCTAAAAATGCGAACCTCACCAGCTCCATCGATTTTCGCTGCTTCAATGAGAGGCATTGGAATCGAATTCGCAAAGAACGTCCGAAGCAGCAGTACAAAGAAGGCGGATACAAGTAGGGGCAGCATGAGTGCTGCAATTGTATTTTTCAAGTCCAGCATCTGCGTATAAACGAGATACCATGGAACGAGCCCCCCATTGAACAACATGGTGAAAAACATGAAGAAGGAGAAAAAGCTTTTATGTGGAAAATCACTTCGCGAGATGGGATATGCATATAGCGACATCATCACTAAACTAATTGCTGTTCCCACCGTTGCTAAGAAGACTGAGATCCCGAAGGAGCGTAAAATTTGATGCCAATCCTTAAACATGAACTTATAGGCTTCCAAGCTCCAGTCATCTGGGATGAAATTATAGCCATGAATCAGTACTCCCTTTTCATCGGAGAAGGAAACAATGATGACTAACACAAGAGGCATAATGCATGCTGCGGTATAAATCCAGAAGAACACGTTAACCAACAAATTCGCTGTGGGAGATAATTCGTTAGGTCCTCGTTTCTTGGCTATCCGTTGTTTACGTACCGAAATTGCTTCACTCACGACAGCCACTCCTTCTTAAAATAGTGCATTCTCTTTGCTCACTTTTCTTACAAATAAGTTCGTAACTAGGACAAGTAGGAAGCCTACTACCGCTTGATACAAGCCTGCTGCTGACGACATTCCGATATCCCCCATCGTTAGAAACGTTTGATATACATAGGTATCAATAACTTGTGTGGTCGGAAATAACGCGCCTGCATTTTTGGTTACTTGGAAGAATAAGCCGAAGTCCGCATAGAAAATTCTACCTACTTGAAGCAGTGTCATCGTAATCATGACGGGCATAATGAGTGGAATCGTAATCCGTTTGACTTGCTCCCATTTATTCGCTCCATCAATTAAAGCTGCCTCGTAATACTCATGATCGATCCCAATAATGGCGGCCATATAAATGACCGTATAGTAACCAAGGTTTTTCCAAGTGTTCACAATCGGCAGGATAACCGTCCAATATTTCGGCTCTGTATACCAGTCAATCGGCTGAATACCTAGCTTAGGCAAAAGCACTGTATTCACGAACCCATGCTCTGCTCCCAAGAAGGCATATACAAGATAAGCTACACACACCATGGAGAGAAAGAACGGTAGAAACATCGTGCTTTGATGAAACTTCGATAGGAATTTGCTTCGCATCTCATTAAACATAATGGCCATTGCAACCGCTATCACTAAATTCAGCACGATAAATACCAAATTATACGAAATCGTATTTCGTGTAATGACCCACGCTACCTCACTGGAGAACAAGTACTTGAAGTTGTCGAAACCAACCCATGGGCTTGCTAGAATCCCTTTTGTATAGTTCACATTTTTGAAAGCGATCAGAACGCCCGCCATTGGAATGTAGTTGTTAATGATTAACAACAGGGCCGCTGGTGCCATCATCACATAGAAGATCCAATACCTGCGAACCGTCCATAGAAAGCCTGTTTTCGCTCTCGTCTTTTTATTGGGCTTAACCAGGTTCACTGCTGCTGCAACATTTGGTGTGTCACTCATGAGTTCACTGTGTTCCCCTTTCCGATTCATGTCTTCTCTCTGGTATATCCTTATTGTAGAAGTTTCCTGAGTCGAGTTCTATCCGTTGGGTGACCGTTTGAACACTCTTGTGACATTCATGTTTATTTAGGAAATTCGATAGTGCCATTGAAGTTCTTGCGATACTCCTGTGGCGAGAGCCCCGTATATTTCTTAAACATTTTCGCGAAAAATGAAAAATGAGAATAGCCCGTTTGCTCCGCCACATAGCTGATCTTATCGTTTGTTTCCGCTAGCAGTTTCTTCGCTTTCTCCATACGTACCTTCAGGCTATACTCCGAAATGGATAGTCCCGTTTCTTTCTTAAATAATCGTGATAAATACGCCGGATTGAGATAGACAGAGGCGGCTAGCTCCTCTCTGCTGAGCTCCTCCTGCATATGTTCGTCAATGTATTGGCATACCTTGGCCGTAACCGCTGAGACGCCTTTCAGATGGCTATTCATATAGTCGCAGCTGACTGTAGCGATACGTATCGCCCAATTCCTCAGCTGATTTAACGAACGTGTCGCACTCACATAATCCTGCACCTCTTGATGAGGTAGCATGTCATGGACTGATAATCCTTTTTTGTGCAAAACATGATACACCACATGCAGCAACCCATAATAGAAAGCTTCTACAGTCTCAGATCCCACGTCAGCCTTCTGTAGACGGTCAATATTTTCATGCACACGCGCCACTAACTCACCTTTCTTACCAGCCTCAAGCAGCACTATCCAATCTGAAAAGGTTGGCGCCTGTGGCTTGTTCATTAGAGGCTGATCCGTCTCATTGTCCATAAGTACACAATTACTTTTGGTCACATTATTCCGTTCACTTTGGAAGAGATCCATTACTTTTCCCGTCAGCTTCAGCAGGGGAGTTACTTCCCCTATATAGCAGGACAAGCTGCACTGGAAATAGCGATGACATGCGCTGATATAGGCCTCACATTTCGCTTTTAATTCAGAAAGAGAGAGTTTGCTTCCTTCAGCAACATACAACAGAACTAAGGTAGACCCATTCTCTTGAATCACACATCCGGGCTGGTCTTCAACGATTATTTCTGCAGCGGCTTTACGAATCGCATACTCCATGATCTCTTCGTCTCTGGCGTTCAACTCTTCCTTCCAGTGCTCAACACTAATAAGGATAGGTAAAATCGTGCTCGTCATATCCAATGGAATCTCATACATCTGGAAATTACGCGTTAGCCGCTCCTCATTCACAGGTATCTTCCCGCTCAGCAGCTCCTGCCAAAACTTCTCCACCAATGTCGGAAGCTCATTTACCCAATGACTGTAATACGTTTTATAGGTTTCATGAAAATCTAACTGCTCCTGATCCACTCTAAGTTTCTCAATGGCTTGCTTCACAATATCCTGAAGGCGGTCGTGATCCACTGGCTTTAACACATAGTCAAAGCTGCCTAAACGAACAGCCTGCTGGGCGTATTCGAAGTTAGCATGCCCCGTTAGAAAAATAGTCTCCGTTTGTGGCGAATTCATACGTACCCACTCCTGCAGTTGCAAGCCGTTCGCCCCAGGCATCTCGATATCAGATATCATAATGTCGATGCGATTCTGTGCTAGAATCATCTTCGCTTCATTCACATCAAGCGCTTCAAAAATTTGACCAATCGGGAACGTCTCCCAATCGATTCCCACCGTTATTCCCTTTACCGCGATCTTCTCGTCGTCCACAACCAATAAGTTATACATCCTTATCCGTCCCTTCCACAATGGGGGTTTGAAGCGGCAGCCTAATCTGAACCATGGCCCCTCTCTCCGGTTTATTCAGAAATCGCAGCGCAACTTGATTCCCATAGTTCATTTGCAGCCGATGCCGTACATTCCATATGCCAAGATGCTCATCTCCCGATTGATCCAAATACTGTGCTGAATTCAATTGCTGCAGCATTTCTGGTTGAAAGCCCTCTCCATTATCACTAATGGAAAGGATGAAGAACTCCTCTGGCGCTTCAGGATCTTGATCTGCCTTCACTTGAATCTCATACATACCGTACTGCTTCGTAAACCCATGGATTACTGCATTCTCTACAAAAGGCTGCACAATGAGCGGAGGTATCGCATATTGGCTGTATCTCTCTGGCAACTGAATATCAAAGGTCAAATGATCCGGATATCTCATCACTTGAATCTCCAAGTAATTGCGAATATGATCGATTTCATCTCTCAGTGTCATTGTCGTCCGATTCGTACGCATAATAAACCGGAAATAGTCCGCCAGATGCAAGGACATCTTCTGAACAGATTTCGTATCCTTCAGAGCCGCGAGGTTATAAATAATATTTAAACTGTTCATATAGAAATGAGGATTAATCTGAACCTGCAAGTGCTTAAACTCCGCTTGCTGAACGCGAATTTTCTCCTCATACACCGAAATCTTCAAATTCTCTATCTGGTCCACCATGTTATTAAAAGTAGCAATCAGAAAAGCAAACTCCGTGGAGCTGCCTTCATGTAAGCGAATGGATAACTCCCCTTGGGCAATTTTCCTCATCCCTCGAATTAATTGCATCAATGGCTTGAATAGTATGCGCTGGACATACAACAAATAAATACCAAGCACTAAGGCTCCGCCTAAAGGTAAAAAGTAAATCAACATTTGCAAATAGGGTAAATTCTGCAGTATATTTTTCTCAGCAATAATTAGTTCAAAATCCAAAGCAGCGTGCGAAGAGGCTTCACGCACAATCAGAAACTGCTGACCAAGCTCCTTCTCTTTGACAATTTGAACCCCCGAGTCTTTAGGGGCAATCTGATCGCTAAAGTTTTGATACCTTTTTAATGGGAAATACGCATTAGTTAATGGCTTCCCCTCTGGAGACACGACAATCGTCCCACCACCTTCACCAGTGTCCCACTTGCTCAGCGGCTCAACCATGCTGCCCATCTTAATGAGAATACCGTCCGACAGATCTGCGCCCAAATCCTTATTTATTTTCATCAAATAGTGGTCACCATTCGTCGCTTTCATAATAAGCCAATTTCCATTCGAGCTATCATTGGGACGGGTCTTCGAATTTTCAACGATGAATTGTTTCACCGTCTGAACGCGATCATAGTAATACGTATTCTCTCTCGTAGAAACTAAAAGGTCACCTGTAGTATTCGAGAAGATAAAAAAGGTATTGACCAAATTGTATATATCCAGCTGTCGGGTAAGCTTATTAAACAAGCGTTGCTTCGCTAGGACATAATCATCCGATTCCAACGAGTACAAATTCATATTGATCACATCAGGATCACTGTAAAGATGAAACAAATAGTTATCAAATTCTTTGAGCGTATTATCCGTATCCTCCACATATTGCTGCAAGAGCTTATTGTAGTTTTGAGAAATTTGATCCCTCACCACATTCATGGAGTACACATTATTAAATATCAGAAATAAGACCAAGGGGCCTACCACCAGCACAAAGCCGATAAAAATCTTAAACCGTACCGAATTCACAATATTCAAAGGGTCCCCGCCTCATCTGTCATTATATATTTTACTATCTGTAAAACACATATACATAGCATTTTAGATACTAGGCAGCGAATACAATAATAACAGAGCTACAGCTTCTGTAAAATGTAGTTCCAAACGGAATAGAAAAAAGCTCATGAAATCATTTGATTTCATGAGCTTCTTCTATTCGTTATACCGGCAAGAGGACTCGAACCTCCACCCTTTCGGACTCGATTTTGAGTCGAGCGCGTCTGCCATTCCGCCATGCCGGCATAAACTTGTAAAGATAATGGTGCCGAAGACCAGACTTGAACTGGTACGGTAGTCACCTACCGCAGGATTTTAAGTCCTGTGCGTCTGCCGATTCCGCCACTCCGGCTAATAAATTGTGGAGGCGCCACCCAGATTCGAACTGGGGGTAAAGCTTTTGCAGAGCTCTGCCTTACCACTTGGCTATGGCGCCTTAGTAATAATGGAGCGGAAGACGGGGATCGAACCCGCGACCCTCGCCTTGGCAAGGCGATGCTCTACCGCTGAGCCACTTCCGCATATAAAACTGGGGATCAAGGATTTGAACCTTGGCATGACGGAGTCAAAGTCCGTTGCCTTACCGCTTGGCTAATCCCCATTATGTTGCTTTGGTAATAATGGGCGGACGACGGGACTTGAACCCGCGAATGCCGGATCCACAAACCGGTGCGTTAACCCCTTCGCCACGACCGCCACAATATTAAGTTTCTTGCATTTTTGGCAGGGGCAGCAGGAATTGAACCCACACCAAAGGTTTTGGAGACCTTTGTTCTACCCTTAAACTATGCCCCTACAAAAGGTAAATGGAGGCTGATGGATTCGAACCACCGAACTCGAAGAGAGCAGATTTACAGTCTGCCGTGTTTAGCCACTTCACTAAGCCTCCACAAAGCAATGGTGCCGTCGAGAGGACTTGAACCCCCAACCTACTGATTACAAGTCAGTTGCTCTACCAGTTGAGCTACAACGGCTTATTTAATTAAGAAATGGTGGCTTGGGACGGAATCGAACCGCCGACACGAGGATTTTCAGTCCTCTGCTCTACCGACTGAGCTACCAAGCCGAACTTGATATTGTAATAATAATGGCGGAGCTGACGGGATTCGAACCCGCGGTCTCCTGCGTGACAGGCAGGCATGTTAGGCCACTACACCACAGCTCCACGTGTATTATTTGGTTGCGGGGGCAGGATTTGAACCTGCGGCCTTCGGGTTATGAGCCCGACGAGCTACCGGGCTGCTCCACCCCGCGTCATTAAGTATAAGTCACGTTTCCTATTAAATCAAGTCTTTCATAAGGAAATATGATGGAGGCTGACGGGATCGAACCGCCGACCCTCTGCTTGTAAGGCAGATGCTCTCCCAGCTGAGCTAAGCCTCCATAGGATTAAAAATAGTGACCCGTAGGGGACTCGAACCCCTGTTACCTCCGTGAAAGGGAGGTGTCTTAACCACTTGACCAACGGGCCTTACTAGAAAGATTGTGGCGGAGAGAGAGGGATTCGAACCCTCGAGACGCTTGTGACGCCTACACGATTTCCAATCGTGCTCCTTCGGCCAGCTCGGACACCTCTCCATATGGCTCCCCGAACAGGACTCGAACCTGTGACAACTCGATTAACAGTCGAGTGCTCTACCAACTGAGCTATCAGGGAATATAAACAATGAATCTTTCAAGGATTTATTCCTTGAAAACTAGATACGAAACTCACGTAAAGTTAAATCCTTAGGAATTTTGGTTAAGCCCTCGACCGATTAGTATTCGTCAGCTGCATACGTTGCCGCACTTCCACCTCGAACCTATCAACCTCGTCGTCTACAAGGGGTCTTACATACTGGGAAATCTC